>NZ_JBXANF010000008.1:0-376430 GCF_058801405.1 Pseudomonas sp. GW822-FHT03F04 | reverse complement strand
AACCCCAGCCCGACATCGATCTCGACCGCACTGGTGCGATACAACCGGCTGAACTCAAACGACAGCAACCCGTCGAGCACGCCATCGGTCAGCGTCAGCAGCTCTTCGCCAGTTACCATCGACACCGGACAACCGTTGGTGCAGGTCCTGGGCACACAGTCGGCACTGTCACCGTTGGGATTCTTCGCCTGAGCCGAAGCATCGTCGCGAGGCTCATGCCGCTCCATTCGCGTCGTGCGGTGTGACTTGTTACGTGCAATGGCCGCCGGATTGGGCACCGTCAGCACCAACGATTCGGCCGTGCGAATCTCCAGTGGAACCGCAGGTGTCGGCCGCAGCGGTGCCGGACGCGCATTGATCATCAGCGGTTTCAACGCGCCCGCATGCCGAGTCAGATCGGGTGCCGAAGTCAGCTCCGCCAAACGCAACGCCGACGCCGCCAGCCATTCCCGGGCACGCGGCGACTTGATCTTGCCGAGCACCTTGGCGCTCAACCGCAGCGGAACCCCCATGCCCGCTGACACGCGCATCAACAGAAAGCCGATCAGCAATTCGACCCGAACTTCAGCCACCACCTCGGCCAGATACTGCGGCGGCAGCATCTTCAGCCAACTGGTAAAAGCCGCCAGATGAATGAACAGCAACGGTTCGTCGCTGAGCATCAGCAGGCCATTGGCGATGGCCTCGGAGGAGGCCTCGAGCAAGGTTTCCAGCTCGAAGCTGGACAGGTATTGCAGAAGTTTTTCGCTGTTGGCCTGCAAGTCGGCGAGCAGGGCGAACAACTGTTTCACATCATCCCAGACGCCATTCAGCGCCGATTCGAAACCGCGCCAGTCGGCCTGCTGCAACTGACCGTAACGCTCCAGGAAACCCGCACTGGAAAACTCGGCCCATTGCGGTTGAAACCTGACCCATTCCTCACGCAACCATTTTTCCAGGCCATCGATGAGCCCCTGATACGAGGCATATAGCGTCTGGACATGCGCGGCGGAAACATCGGGAAAGAAGGTGATGCGATAACGCTGGCCCCGGTCGCAGTTGTCGACCTCGAGAATGCCGCTGGGGCCGATGGTGTAATGCTGCGGTTCCCCGAATTTCAGCACACCGTCGACATCGGAAATGACCGGTTCCAGGGTCACCGGCGTATCGCCGATCGGCACGAAGCGTGCGGCTTCGAACATGTGCACCAGTGTCAGGGAGCCGGTGGCGGAACACATGGCCACGGAGGAACTGATGGGTTTTCGGCTGCCAACCGGCGCACTGAGCCGGACATCGTTGCCGATCTGGAACACTTGCTCGACATCCAGCGCGGTTCCTGTCCAGAACTGCTCGGCCCAGCTTTCATAGTTGTTGAGGCAGAGGCGGAATTCCTGGAACAGCTTCTCGGCGTCGGGCTGGTCAGGGTTCAGCGCAGCGACTACCAGCAAACCAATGCTGTTGTTCAGGTACAGGAGCCGATCGGATGGAAGCATTCGCAGTCACTCGCGCGCATCAAGGGAATGGCGCGAAACTTTGCGGGGGATCAAACAGGAAAGAAGTCAGGCAAGTAGGCGATGTCTGTAGGGCAATTCTCTAAATGTGCCCGGCAACGTTCGGCGGACAACCGACATTGCCCGTTGCTCAACCTCGGCGGCGCTCGTTATGCTGCTGAACCCTTTAATCAGATCCGAGCAGCGGTATCTCATGCCGCCTGGGATGTTTTTGATAACGGATCCGATGATGAATGCACCGCTGAAGGCGTTCGGCCCGATCAAGGCCGTGATTTTCGATATGGACGGTTTGCTGCTGGACACCGAGGGCATCTACACCGAGGTCACCTCGCTGATTGCCGCGCGTTACGGGCGCACTTTCGACTGGAGCATCAAGCAGAACATCATCGGTCGCGGTGCAGGCGATCTGGCGCGCTACGTGGTCGAAGCGCTGGACCTGCCGATCACCGCCGAAGAGTTTCTGGTGATTCGCGAGCCGCTGATGCGCGAGCGTTTTCCGACTGCGCAAGCCATGCCGGGGGCCGAGGAACTGATCCGCCATCTCAAGGCGCACAACATTCCGATTGCCGTCGGTACCAGTTCGTCGCGCCAGTCGTTCGGTCAGAAAACCACGCTGCACCGTGATTGGTTCGCGTTGTTCGACTTCATCGTCACAGCGGATGACCCGGAAGTTGGCGCGGCCAAACCAGCACCGGACATTTTCCTCACCGCCGCTCGCCGTCTCGGTGTGGCACCGGAAGATTGCCTGGTGTTCGAGGATTCGCCGTTCGGCGTGACGGCAGCGAAAGCCGCGGGCATGACCGCCATCGCGATTCCCGATGCGGCCATGGCCGATGAAAAATACGCACACGCCGACGGGATTCTTCGTACGTTGAAAGCGTTCTCACCGAGTGCATGCGGGTTGCCGGCGCTGGACTGGGCCTGATCAAACCGCAGACAAAAAAACGCCGCCCCTCAGTTAAAGGAGGGGCGGCGTTTTTCGTTATCGACAATCTGATCAATCAGGCGCCGAAACCACCGTCGATGCTCAGGCTGGCACCGGTGATGTAACCGGCTTCCGGGCCTGCGAGGTAGGCGACGAAGCTGGCGATTTCCTCGGCTTTGCCGTAACGACCGACCGCCATCAGCGGAATCAGGCTTTCGGCAAAGTCACCGTGGGCCGGGTTCATGTCAGTGTCCACCGGGCCGGGCTGCACGTTGTTGATGGTGATGCCCCGTGGGCCGAGGTCGCGGGCCAGGCCTTTGGTCAGGCCGACCAGCGCGGATTTGCTCATCGCATACACGCCGCCACCAGCGAAGGGCATGCGGTCGGCGTTGGTGCTGCCGATGTTGATGATGCGTGAGCCTTCGCCCATGTGTCTGGCGGCTTCCTGACTGGCGATGAACACGCTGCGCACGTTGATTGCCAGGGTCTGGTCGAAGTCTTCCAGTTTGAAGTCTTCCAGCGGGGCGACGGCCAGCACACCAGCGTTGTTGACCAGGATGTCGAGGCGGCCAAAGGTTTCGACCGTCGCGTTCACGGCGTTGCGGATGGCGCTGGCGTCGGCGCTGTCAGCCTTGATAGCCAGGGCTTTGCCGCCGGTGGCGGTGATGCTGTTTTGCAGTTCTTCAGCCTTGGCAGCGGAGCTGACGTAAGTAAAGGCAACCGCGGCGCCTTCAGCGGCCAGGCGTTTGACGATGGCGGCACCGATGCCGCGAGAGCCGCCTTGAATCAGAGCGACTTTACCGCTGAGGTGTTGAGTGGTCATGTTCGATCTCCAGAAATTTCAAGGCAGGCTGCCTTGTTGTGGTGTCGAGTATCTGCCCCTCGCCCATAGGCGGGTAGACCGTGGTTGCTATAGTCTGTGTAAACCAAAAGTTTATAGTGGCGGCCATGGAAACCTTCAGCAGTATCGAATGCTTCGTGCGTAGCGCCGAAGTCGGCAGCTTTGCCGAGGCCGCGCGCCGCCTGAGCCTGACACCGGCCGCGGTGGGTAAAAGCGTGGCGAAACTGGAAGCGCGCCTCGGCGTGAGGCTGTTCCAGCGTAGCACCCGAAGATTGACCCTGACGGAAGCGGGGCAACTGTTTCTGAGTGAGGTCAGCGGCAGCCTGACCACCATCCAGAACGCGGTGAACAATCTGGCCAGTGCCGGTGGTCAACCGGCGGGAACGTTGAAGGTCAGCATGGGCACGGTGTTCGGCCGCTTGTACATCGTGCCGTTGCTGGGTGAGTTCCTGACAAGGTTTCCGGCGATCAACCCGGACTGGCACTTCGATAACCGCCAGGTCGATCTGATCGGCCAGGGTTTCGATGCGGCGATTGGCGGTGGCTTCGAGCTGCCACAAGGCGTGGTGGCGCGCAGGCTGACGCCGGCGCATCGGGTGTTGGTGGCTTCTGCGGATTATCTGGATCGGCACGCGCCGATCAGCGAACCGGACGATCTCAAGCTGCACGAGGGCATCCTGATCCGCTCACCGCAGACCGGTCGCGTGCGTTCCTGGCAGTTGACGCATCGCACCCAGCAGCACAGCCCGCTGACCCTCAAGGCGCGAATGACCATGAGCGATTCCGAAGCCGCCTGCGCCACGGCGGCGCAGGGGCTGGGGATTGCACTGGTCAGCATGCCGTTTGCCGTCAGTTATCTTGAGGCGGGAACGTTGCAGCGAGTCTTGCCCGACTGGTACGTCGACGACGGCAACATCTCCATCTATTACGCCGAACACAAACTGCTGCCGGGCAAGACCCGGGCGTTTGTCGACTTCATCATCGAGCAGTTTTCAGCCCAGGGTCTCGCAGAGCGGTTCAACGCGCAAAACGTGCTGGCCAGCCGATGATGGTTTTCGGCCGTGGCGTCGCATAGGTCCGCACCTTGGACGTCGACAGACCCAGGCGCACCAGCGATTCGGCGATGGTCACAGCGGCGGTGACGCCATCGATCACCGGCACGCCGGTACGCTGACGGATCTTCTCATCGAGCCCCGCCATGCCGCCGCAACCGAGACAGATCACTTCAGCTTTATCCTGAGTCACCGCCAGTTCCGCCTGATGCACGATCGCTTCCAGCGCTCGTTGCGGTTCGTGTTCCAGCTCAAGAACCGCCAAGCCACTGGCCCGCACCGAGGCGCAGCGATCCCACAGGCCGGACAGTTTCAGCCGATCCTCAATCAGCGGCACTGTGCGATCCAGCGTGGTGACCACCGAATAGGCATGGCCGAGGAACATCGCGGTGCTGGCCGCCGCATCGGTGATGTCTACCACCGGCACGTTGAGCAACTCCTGCAAACCTTCGCGACCATGTTCGCCGTAGCCGGCCTGGATCACAGCGTCGAACGGCTGGTCGTAGGACATCACCCGGTCCATCACGGCGATGGCGGCCAGGTAACTTTCGAAATTACCTTCCACCGAATCGGCGCCGAAGTACGGCGTGAGGCCGACGATCTCGGTGCCGGGGGAAGCCACAGCCTGTGCCGAGCGGGCGATGGCCTGAGTGATGGATTCGGTGGTGTTGACGTTGACCACGAGAATACGCATGGGAAGTCCTTATTACGGTTGGTTCTGCGGCCCCGCGAAGGGCCGCCAAAAGTTTCAGTGGCTGACGTTTTCGACGGCGATGGCTTCACCGTCCACATCGGCGTAGTGCGGTTGGCGTTTGGCGATGATCAGGTAGAGCATTCCGGCGATCCCGGCACCGATCAGCCAGGAGAAGGGCGAAACGCTGTGGAAGCCCGGCACCAATGCCAGGACGATGGCGATCAGCGCGGCCGGAATGAACGCTGCCACCGCCCGCAGATTGACCCCGCGGCTGTAGTAATACGCGCCGTTCGGGTCTTCGCTGTACAACTGCGGCACGTGGATCCGGCCTTTGCGGATCAGCCAGTAGTCGACCATGATCACGCCGTACAGCGGGCCGAGCAGGGCGCCGAGGCCGGACAGGAAGTACACGATCACCAGCGGGCTGTTGTAGAGATTCCACGGCAGGATCAGCACCGCAATCGTCGCGCTGATCAGCCCGGCGCGGCGGAAGGTCAGGTACTTCGGCGCCAGATTGCTGAGCACGAAGGCCGGGGCGACGAAGTTGGCCATGATGTTCACCGCCACGGTGACGATCAGGAACGCCAGGCAGCCGAGCACCAGAAAGAACGTGTTGGGGATCGAGGCGATGATTTCGGTCGGGCTTTCGATGATCCGGCCGTTGATCTGAAATTGCGCACCGCACAGCAGGACGGTGATCCCGGCGAACACCAGAATATTCACCGGCAGGCCCCAGAAGTTTCCGACCTTGATGGTTTTGCGGCACGGCGAAGAACGGGCGAAGTCGCAGAAGTTGAGGATCAGCGTGCCGTAGATCGCCAGCCACAAAGCGCCGCCGGCAAAGATATTGCGCCACATCTCGCCGCCGGTCAGCGGTTCGCGGATCGACCAGGCAATGGTCGCGTTGGCCTGGGTGTACATCCACGCGGCGAGGCAGGCGACGGTCAGCAGAATCACCGGCCCGGCGAAGGCTTCGTAGCGACGAACCATCTCCATGCCGTAGGCCAGAATCCCCAACTGCACGAACCAGATTGCCACGAAACACACCCAGCCCAGGCTCGACAGGCCGAGGATCGAGTTGTGGTCGTAGTCGGCGAAACCGGGGTGAACTGCCGTGAGCAACACGCGAAACACCACCGACGCCAGGTACGTCTGAATCCCGAACCAGGCGATGGCGATAATTGCCCGGATCAGCGCAGGAATCTGCGCCCCGTGGATACCGAAACTGATCCGGCTGATGACCGGAAACGGCACCCCGGTTTTCTGCCCCATGTAACCGGACAGGTTCATGAAGAAGTACACCAGCGCCGCGCCGATCCCCAGCGACAGCAGAATCTGCCAGCCGCCCAGACCCAGGGCGTACAGACCGATGGCAAACGAGTAGTTGGCGATGTTGTGCACATCGTTGGTCCACAGGGCAAAAATGCTGTATTTGCCCCAGCGACGTCCTTCGACCTTGGTCGGTGCGAGGTCACTGTTGTGCAGACGCGGGCTCAATTGCAGCGGTTCGGCGATGCCATCACCGGGCACGGTGTGATCGAGGGTTGAGGAGGAGGGCAGATTCAGCGCGATGTTGTTGTTCGAGAGACTCGTACGCATTCCGGCAGGCTCCTGATGTTCGGACCGCGATGACTGTGCATGAGCGCTCAGGCTCGGCAGATCTTCGTCGCAGCGGTGAAACATCACAGGTTAGGGGCATCTGCAGCCTGTACGGGATAGGGCGCTTCAGGCTTGCGGATCGAAAGTGTGGGTTCATGTTTTGCAGTTTTGTATACAAAACATGTATGCACTAAAGCCAGATCTGTGCCAGTCAGCGATCTATGAAAATCGCCGTTGATTTCGAATAGTTATTGAATAGCGCTAAGTCGCTGAAATTCAGGCGATATAAATTGACCGTTTGAACAGGTATTTATTTTTCGGAAGGGATTTTGGCGGACGCCGGAAGGGATCGCTTTGGGAGCGGGATGTAACTTTTCAGGGCGCAGAAATGAAAAGTGCACACATAAATGGCACCGATGGTGACATTCTTGTGTACACATTTTTCATGTCTGGCAGAGACAACTGTGGGTCGAACGGTTTACGCCTTGCTGATGATATTCCCGGCATGCAACCCGCATTCTTTCTGGGTCGCCTCTTCCCACCACCAGCGGCCTTCGCGCTCGTGCTGGTTTGGCAGCACAGGGCGGGTGCACGGTTCGCAGCCGATGCTGATGAATCCGCGCTCATGCAGGCTGTTGTACGGCAGCTCCAGCATGCGGATGTAGCCCCAGATTTCCTCGCTGGTCATCTGTGCCAGCGGGTTGAATTTGTACAGGGTGCGCTCCGGGGTGGAGAACGCTGTATCGATTTCCATCACCGCCACGGCGCTCCGGGTGCCAGGGCTCTGGTCGCGGCGCTGGCCGGTGGCCCAGGCCTTGACGCCGGACAGTTTGCGACGCAGCGGCTCGATCTTGCGGATGCCGCAGCACTCGCCATGGCCGTCCTTGTAGAAGCTGAACAGGCCTTTTTCCTTCACGAACGGTTCGAGTTTCGTGTAGTCCGGCGAGACCAGTTCGATGTCGATCTTGTAGTGCTCGCGCACCTGGTCGATGAACCGATAGGTTTCCGGGTGCAGACGGCCGGTGTCGAGACTGAACACCTTGACGTTCTTGTTCAGCTTCCAGGCCATGTCCACCAGCACCACATCCTCGGCGCCGCTGAAAGATATCCACAGGTCATCGCCGAACTCGGCGAACGCGAGCTTGAGGATGTCTTGCGCGGATTTGTTGGCATAGGTCGTGGCGAGTTCCACGACGTCGAACGTTGGGCTCATCAGGGCGGCTTCCTACAGGTCGGTGGCGCTGGGCGCTCTATATGGCGGCGATGTTAACAAAAAGCGGCGCAGGCCGGGGGCCACTCTGCGTTGCGTGGCCCGGAACGAGCCGCTAGAGTTCGGGCTCGCTCGACTCAATAAACATTACAAACGGAGTGTCCTGTGGAAATTGCCTGTCTTGATCTTGAAGGGGTGCTGGTACCGGAAATCTGGATCGCCTTCGCCGAAAAAACCGGAATCGAATCGCTCAAGGCCACCACCCGGGACATTCCCGACTACGACGTGCTGATGAAACAGCGCCTGCGCATCCTCGACGAGCATGGCCTCAAGCTTTCAGACATTCAGGAAGTGATCGCCACCCTCAAGCCGCTGGACGGTGCGGTGGAGTTCGTCAACTGGCTGCGCGAGCGGTTTCAGGTGGTGATTCTGTCGGACACGTTTTATGAGTTTTCCCAGCCGCTGATGCGTCAGCTGGGCTTCCCGACCTTGCTCTGCCACCGTCTGATTACTGACGAAAGCGGGCGGGTGACGAGCTATCAGTTGCGTCAGAAAGATCCGAAACGTCAGTCGGTCCTGGCCTTCAAAAGCTTGTATTACCGGGTGATTGCGGCGGGGGATTCCTACAACGACACCAGCATGCTGGGCGAAGCGGATGCGGGGATTCTGTTCCATGCGCCGGATAACGTGATTCGGGAATTCCCGCAGTTTCCGGCGGTGCACAGCTTTGGCGAATTGAAGCAGGAGTTTCTCAAGGCTTCGAATCGCGACTTGAGCCTGTAAGTCATGCTGTGGCGAGGGCGCAACCACCCTCGCCGCAAGCGTCAGAGGTTCTGCAAGGTTTCGAGCAGGACCCTGACCTTGGTGATCGACTCCTGATACTCCGCCTCCCAATCCGAGTCGGCCACAATCCCGCCACCGCCCCAGCAGCACACCTGTCCATCCTTCACCAGCAGGCTGCGAATGGCGATGGAACTGTCCATCTCGCCGCGCACGTCCAGGTACAGCAACGAGCCGCAATACAACCCACGTCGGGTCGGTTCCAGTTCGTCGATGATCTGCATCGCGCGGATTTTCGGCGCTCCGGTGATCGAGCCGCCGGGGAAGCTGCCGGCAATCAGGTCCAGGGCATCGCGATCATCCGCCAGTTCGCCGGTCACGCTGCTGACCAGGTGATGCACGTTCGGATAGCTTTCCAGGCTGAACAACTCCGGCACCCGCACCGAGCCGATTCGGCAGGTGCGGCCCAGGTCGTTGCGCAGCAGGTCGACGATCATCAGGTTTTCCGCGCGATCTTTGGGGCTGGCCAGCAGTTCGGCGGCGTTGGCGGCGTCTTCGGCCGGGGTCGCGCCTCGGGGGCGGGTGCCCTTGATCGGGCGGGTTTCCACCTGACGCTGGCTGACTTTGACGAAGCGCTCGGGCGACAGGCTCAGCACCGCATTGCCGTCGGGCAGGTTCTGGAATCCGGAAAACGGTGTCGGGCAGGCTTCGCGCAATTTGCAGTAGGCCAGCCATGGATCGCCCTGGCACGGCGCGCGAAAACGCTGGGCGAAATTGACCTGATAGCAGTCCCCGGCCTGGATGTATTGATGAATGCGTTCGAGTGCTTGGCGGTACTCATCGGCCGAGAGGTCGGCTGCCATCGGGCTGTTCAGCTTGAACGGGGTCAGCTTGCCGACTGCCGGTTGGCTGAACACATCGATCAGGCGTTGTTTTTCGCTAGCGCTGACCGACGGGTGAAACACCAACTGACTGGTGGCCTTGTGGTGATCACTGATTAAAGCCCAGTCGTACAGACCAAAACGCGCATCCGGCAGCTGCAGATCATCCAGCGCCTGACTCGGCATGTTTTCCAGATGCCGGCCGAAGTCGTAGCTCAGGTAACCGATCAATCCACCGGCGAACGGCAGTTCATAGGCGTCAGGCAATTGCGCGTCGCCCAATCGCGTCAGATTATCCCGCAGGCGTTGCAGGAAACTCTCGCCGCGCTCGTCCGGCAACACCGCCAGTTGTTCCAGCGGCCAGGCGCTGAGCAGGTCATAACGGCCACGGTCGGCACTCGGCCGGCCACTGTCGAGCAGCACGGCGCCGGGCGCATGGCGGACGGCCGCGAAATAGTCGGCGGGGTTGGCGCGGTAGGGCAGCGGGTGTACGGAACAGGTCAACATGGGCGGGGCAGATCGGCCATCGAGGCGGGGTGGGGATTGTAGTCCCCTCGGGGAATTGCTCCTAGAGGGGATGTCGGGGATTGGCAGATCGGAGGCAGGTAACGCGACTCAGCCCTCGACCGCCGGAATATGCCCAAACAACTCCTGAGCAAACGCCACGCGCTCTTCAACCGTTTCAGTCACGCCACGTGCCTTGAGGTCTTCCAGATGCGCTTCTACCGCATGGGTGCGCGAGGTCAGGCCGCAGTCGTTGGCAATCTGGATATTCAGCCCCGGTCGCGCATTCAGCTCGAGAATCAGCGGGCCTTTCTCCTGGTCCAGCACCATGTCCACGCCGATGTAGCCCAGCCCGCACAGCTCATAGCAACCGGCCGCGAGCCTCATGAAACCGTCCCAGTAGGGCAGTTGCACGCCGTCCACCGCGTTGGTGGTGTCCGGGTGTTTGGCGATGATGTTGTTCAGCCAGGTGCCGCGCAGGGTCAGACCGGTCGCCAGGTCGACCCCGACGCCGATGGCGCCCTGGTGCAGGTTGGCCTTGCCGCCGGACTGACGGGTCGGCAGGCGCAGCATGGCCATCACCGGGTAGCCCATCAGCACGATGATGCGGATGTCCGGCACGCCTTCGTAGCTGATGCTCTTGAAGATCTGGTCCGGGGTCACCCGGTATTCGATCAGCGCCCGGTCGCGGTGGCCGCCCAGCGAATACAGGCCGGTGAGGATGCTGGAGATGTGATGCTCGAGCTCTTCGTGAGTGAGGATCTTGCCCGATACCGTGCGATAGCGACCCTCGAAACGGTCTGCGATGACGATGATGCCGTCACCGCCGGCGCCCTGGGCCGGCTTGATCACGAAATCGCTGCGCCCGCCGATGATCTCGTCGAGATTGTCGATTTCCTTCTCCGTGGAAATCACGCCATACAGTTCCGGCACATGAATACCGGCCTTGATCGCGCGTTCCTTGGTGATGATCTTGTCATCGACGATCGGGTACAGGCTGCGCTTGTTGTACTTGAGCACGTAGTCCGCGTTACGCCGATTGATGCCCATGATGCCCCGGGCTTCCAGGGCCTTCCAGGTCTTCCAGAAACCGAACATCAGGCGTCAGCCTTCTTCAGGAAAGCCTTGAAGCGCACCAGTTCGGTCAGGCGATAACCGCGATAGCGACCCATGGCCAGCATGAAGCCCACCAGGATCAGCAGGATCGCCGGGAAGGTGAACACGAAGTACACCAGCTCCGGAACGGTCATGATCAGGTGCGCCAGGGACGCCGCGAACAGCGTGCCGATCGCCACTTTCAAGGCATGGCTGGCGCCGCGTTCTTCCCAGGTGATCGACAGGCGTTCGATGGTCATGGTCAGAATCACCATCGGGAACAGCGCCACCGACAGGCCGCGTTCCAGGCCGAGCTTGTGGCTGAACAGGCTGATCGCCGCGATCAGCACCACCACGAACGTCAACACCACTGACAGGCGCGGCAGCATTTGCAGCTTCAGGTGTTCCAGATACGAACGCAGCGACAGGCCCAGCGCCGTAATCACGGTAAACAGCAGGATGCCGAAGCCCAGCTGTGTTTCGCGGAAGGCCAGGGCGATCAGCACCGGAGTGAACGTGCCGAGGGTCTGCAGGCCGATCAGGTTGCGCAGGATCAGGATCACCAGCACGCCGATCGGGATCATCACCATGATCATGAACGTCTGCTGGGTTTGCAGCGGCAGGCCGTACAGCGAGTATTCGAGGAAGTTGGCGTCGGTGTTTTCGTCGGTCAGCTTGGCCAGACGAATCGCGTTCATCTCGCTGTTGTTCAGGCTGAAGGTCACGTTGGCTTTCTTGCCGCCGTCGACGGTGATCAGGTTTTCATCGCCGCTCCACCACAGCAGACGGTCGGTCGGCAGGCCTTGTTCGCCGGTTTCCGGGTTGAAGTACAGCCAGTCGGTGCCATTGAAGCTGCGCAGCCACAGTTCAGGGGTTTGCGGCTGATCGGCGACGAGGCGGATGGTGTGGACCTTTTCCACCGGCACGTGGGCGATGGACAGCAGCAGTTCGACGATTTTCGCCTTGTGCGGCGTCGACGGATCGCCCGCCAGCAGCAGTTTCACGTTGTCGTCGTTGACGTTGTTGACGCGTTTGATTGCCTCGCCAATAAAGGTTTCGACGTCGGCCGAGTGTTGGCGGATCGGCGCAAGCAGGGCTTCGGCGGCGATTTTTTCCGGGCCTTCGATGGCGATGCTGTCGCGGAAGGTCGGACCTTTGATCTTGGTTTTTTCAGCGGTGTAGCGCTTGGTCAGCACCAGACGGTAATAAAGGGTCTGGTTGCCCTTGGCCCGGCGCGCCGACCACGTGACCTTGCGGTTGCCGTCGACACGGTTGACCGCCACGCCGTAGTTGTTGGAGATAAAGCTTTCATTGAGGCTGACGTAATCGCGGCTCAGGGGCGGCACGAACATCTGGATCTTCACCGGATCCTTGGTGCTGGCGACGAACTCGACCTTGGCGTCGATGTTCCACAAGTCGTCGGTGGCGTCTTCGGTCACCGGGATGCCGAGCACGAAAATCTGATAGGCCGTAACCGAAACGCCCAGGAGCACCAGAATGGTGATCAGGATTTTCAGGTGGAAGGTTAGAGAACGCATGGAAATTACTCGGCGGTATGAGCGGCGATGGCGCAGGCGGGTTTGCCGGCAGCGTATTTAAGACTGGGATCGACCAGCGCATCGAAGCGTTTCAGCGCCTCGGAGCCGATCAAAAGCGGGTATTGGAACGCACTGCGGTCGGTCAGGTTCACTTCGATGCTGCGCATTGCCGTGCCCATGCAGATATCCAGCTCGATCACCGGGCGGGCGGTGTACTTCTTGCCTTCTTCCGGGTCGTAGTCGCCGGCGCGGCGCTTGATCTTGCTGACCCGGGCCAGCGGCCGTTCGATCGGGTGCGAATGCGCGGCGTCGATGGCCAGGTAGAAACGCACCCAGGACTCGCCGTTGCGCTTGAAGCGTTTGATGTCGCGAGCGCTCAGGGAGGCGGTTTTCGCCCCGGTGTCGAGTTTGGCCGCCACTTCCAGGTTGATCCCGTCGAGGGCGGCGTATTCGTTGAGGCCGTACACAGTCTTTTCCCCCGCCACAGCCAGGCTGGGCAGGCAAAACAGATAGAAAAAGGTGGGGAAGGGCTTGAGTCTCATAAATCCTGGCGAGCAGCGGTCCGTTCTCGGTTCAGGGCCACGGCGTCAGGAGATCCTGTCTGCGCGCGCCTTCGTGTGCCTATCAGCTTTTTATGACAAGCCGTGCAAGTGACCAGCAAATGCGGGCGGCATTCTAGCACGGTGGTTTTATGGCGCCAGCGCCCGAGCGGGTCTATAACCCTTGGGGTTGATGCTGGGGGTTATTAGACGATTGTCGACAATATCCATTTATCCTTTGACTGATGAAGGCTGATTCGCTAGTTTTTGCCGCATTGGTTTTCAAGGTGTCGACAATATGCTGGATCAACTCGATCCCCCGGTCATCAGCGGCGACGATTCGGAAACCCTGTCCGAAAACGTCTTCCGACGTATCCAGGCCGCCATCGTCAAAGGCGAGATCGCCCCGGGCAGCAAGATCTCCGAGCCGGAACTGGCGCGCACCTACGGCATCAGTCGCGGGCCGCTGCGCGAGGCAATTCACCGGCTCGAAGGCCAGCGCCTGCTGGTGCGCGTGCCGCACGTCGGTGCGCGGGTGGTGTCGCTGAGCCACGCCGAACTGCTCGAACTCTACGAAATCCGCGAATCCCTCGAAGGCATGGCCTGCCGTCTGGCGGCTGAACGCATGAGCGTCGAAGAAATCGACGAACTGCGCCGGGTGCTGGAAACCCACGAACGCGATGCCGCGTTCCAGGCCGGCGTCGGCTACTACCAGCAGGAAGGCGATTTCGACTTTCACTACCGGATCATCCAGGGCAGCGGCAACCGCACCCTGACCCAGATGCTCTGCGGCGAGCTCTATCAACTGGTGCGCATGTACCGCATTCAGTTCTCCACCACGCCCAACCGCCCGCGCCAGGCCTTTGCCGAACACCACCGGATTCTCGATGCCATCGCCGACCGTGACGGCGAACTCGCGGAATTGTTGATGCGCCGCCACATCGGCGCCTCGAAACGCAACATCGCCCGTCATTACCAGGACGGCGCCGACAATAAGACAGCCACTGAACGAGGTGAGTCATGAGTTCCAACAAGAGCACTCCAGGCCAGCGTTTCCGCGATGCGGTCGCCAGCGAACATCCGTTGCAAGTGGTCGGCGCGATCAACGCCAACCACGCGCTGCTGGCCAAGCGCGCCGGTTTCAAGGCGATTTACCTCTCGGGTGGCGGGGTAGCCGCCGGTTCCCTCGGCGTGCCGGACCTGGGCATCACCGGCCTGGATGACGTGCTGACCGACGTGCGCCGCATCACCGATGTCTGCGACCTGCCGCTGCTGGTGGACGTGGACACCGGTTTCGGCGCCTCGGCGTTCAACGTGGCCCGCACCGTGAAGTCGATGATCAAGTTCGGCGCCGCGGCGATCCACATCGAAGACCAGGTCGGCGCCAAACGCTGCGGCCACCGTCCAAACAAAGAGATCGTCACCCAGCAGGAAATGGTCGACCGCATCAAGGCTGCCGTCGATGCCCGCACCGACGACAGCTTCGTGATCATGGCTCGCACCGATGCGCTGGCCGTTGAAGGTCTGGAGTCGGCACTGGATCGCGCCGCTGCGTGCATCGAGGCCGGCGCCGACATGATCTTCCCGGAAGCCATCACGGAACTGGACATGTACAAGCTGTTCGCCAACCGCGTGAAAGTGCCGATCCTGGCCAACATCACCGAGTTCGGCTCGACGCCGCTGTACACCACCGAGCAGTTGGCCGGTGCCGATGTGTCGCTGGTGCTGTACCCGCTGTCGGCGTTCCGCGCGATGAACAAGGCCGCGGAAAACGTCTACACCGCGATCCGCCGCGACGGCACCCAGCAGAATGTCATCGACACCATGCAGACTCGCATGGAGCTCTACGATCGCATCGATTACCACACCTTCGAGCAGAAGCTCGACGCGTTGTTTGCGGCGAAGAAGTAAGCCGCAACCGTACTCCCTAACAAATTCAAGATTGGAGACAACAATGGCCGAAGCAAAAGTACTCAGTGGCGCCGGGCTCCGGGGCCAGGTTGCCGGGCAAACCGCACTGTCCACCGTGGGCCAGGCCGGTGCCGGGCTGACCTATCGCGGCTACGACGTGCGCGAACTGGCGGCAGACGCACAATTTGAAGAAGTCGCGTACCTGCTGCTCTACGGAGAACTGCCGACCAAGGCACAACTCGCTGACTACCAGAGCAAACTGAGCAAGCTGCGCGACCTGCCGCAAGCGCTGAAAGAAGTGCTGGAACGCATCCCCGCCGACGCCCATCCGATGGACGTGATGCGCACCGGTTGCTCGTTCCTTGGCAACATCGAGCCGGAGAAGGATTTCTCCGAGCAACGCGACAAGACCGACCGCCTGCTGGCCGCGTTCCCGGCGATCATGTGCTACTGGTATCGCTTCAGCCACGACGGCAAACGCATCAACTGCGTGACGGACGAGCCGTCCATCGGCGGTCACTTCCTGCATCTGCTGCACGACAAGAAGCCGAGCGAGCTGCACGTCAAGGTGATGAACGTGTCGCTGATCCTCTACGCCGAACACGAGTTCAACGCTTCGACCTTCACCGCTCGGGTGTGCGCTTCGACCCTGTCCGACCTGTATTCCTGCGTCACGGCGGCCATCGGTTCGCTGCGCGGCCCGCTGCACGGCGGTGCCAACGAAGCGGCGATGGAAATGATCGAGCGTTTCTCGTCGCCGGAAGAGGCGATCAAAGGCACCCTCGGCATGCTCGAGCGCAAGGACAAGATCATGGGCTTCGGCCACGCGATCTATAAGGACAGCGATCCACGCAACGAGGTGATCAAGGGCTGGTCGAAAAAACTCGCCGACGAAGTGGGCGACAAGGTGTTGTTCGCGGTTTCGGAAGCCATCGACAAGACCATGTGGGAGCAAAAGAAACTGTTCCCCAACGCCGACTTCTACCATGCCTCGGCGTACCACTTCATGGGCATCCCGACCAAGCTGTTCACCCCGATCTTCGTCTGCTCGCGCCTGACCGGCTGGGCAGCGCACGTGTTCGAACAGCGCGCCAACAACCGCATCATCCGTCCAAGCGCCGAGTATGTCGGCGTCGAACAGCGCAAGTTCGTGCCAATCGAACAGCGCTGACCGGGGAGGGCGCCGGTACAGGCGCCCCCTCTTTGAAACTACCGTGACCGAGTCCTGACCGATGAACACAGAATTTCGCAAGAACCTGCCCGGCACGCCGCTGGACTTTTTCGACGTCCGCGCGGCTGTCGATGCGATCCAGCCCGGCAGCTACGACACCCTGCCGTACACCTCTCGCGTGCTGGCGGAAAACCTCGTGCGTCGCTGCGACCCGGCCACGCTCACTGATTCCCTGAAGCAACTGATCGAGCGCAAACGCGACCTCGACTTCCCGTGGTTCCCGGCCCGCGTGGTGTGCCACGACATTCTTGGCCAGACCGCGCTGGTGGATCTGGCCGGCTTGCGCGACGCGATTGCCCAGCAGGGCGGCGACCCGGCGCAGGTCAACCCGGTGGTGCCGACGCAACTGATCGTCGACCACTCGCTGGCGGTGGAAGCGGGCGGTTTTGACAAGCAGGCGTTCGAGAAGAACCGCGCCATCGAAGACCGTCGCAACGAAGACCGTTTCCACTTCATCAACTGGACCAAGAAGGCGTTCAAGAACGTCGACGTGATCCCGCCGGGCAACGGCATCATGCACCAGATCAACCTGGAGAAAATGTCTCCGGTGATTCAGGTGCGCGACGGCGTGGCGTTCCCGGACACCTGCGTCGGCACCGACAGCCACACCCCGCATGTCGATGCGCTGGGCGTGATTGCCATTGGTGTCGGTGGTCTCGAAGCCGAGAGCGTGATGCTCGGCCGCGCGTCGTGGATGCGCCTGCCGGAAAGCGTCGGCGTCGAACTGACCGGCAAGCTGCAACCGGGCATCACCGCCACCGACATGGTGCTGGCGTTGACCGAGTACCTGCGCAAACAAAAAGTGGTCGGCGCGTGGCTGGAGTTCTTCGGCGAAGGCGCTTCCGCGCTGACCCTCGGCGACCGCGCGACCATCTCCAACATGGCCCCGGAATACGGCGCCACGGCGGCGATGTTCTACATCGACCAGCAGACCATCGACTACCTGAAACTCACTGGTCGCGAAGACCAGCAAGTGCAGCTCGTCGAGCAATACGCCAAGCAGATCGGTCTGTGGGCTGACAGCCTGAAAGGCGCGCAATACGAGCGCGGCCTGACCTTCGATCTGTCCTCGGTAGTGCGCAACATGGCCGGCCCGAGCAACCCGCACGCCCGTGTGGCGGTGTCGGATCTGGCGGCCAAAGGCATCGCCGGTCAGTGGGAAGACGTGCCGGGGCAAATGCCCGACGGCGCGGTAATCATCGCCGCCATCACCAGCTGCACCAACACCAGCAACCCGCGCAACGTGATCGCCGCCGGCCTGCTGGCGCGCAACGCCAACCAGCTCGGGCTGACCCGCAAACCCTGGGTCAAGTCGTCGCTGGCGCCGGGCTCGAAAACCGTGGCGCTGTACCTCGATGAAGCGGGGCTGACCACGGAGCTGGAGCAACTCGGTTTCGGCGTCGTCGCCTTTGCCTGCACCACCTGTAACGGTATGTCCGGCGCGCTGGATCCGGTGATTCAACAAGAGATCATCGACCGCGACCTGTATGCGACCGCTGTGCTGTCCGGCAACCGCAACTTCGACGGCCGGATTCACCCGTACGCCAAGCAAGCGTTCCTCGCGTCGCCGCCGCTGGTGGTGGCCTACGCGATTGCCGGCACCATCCGTTTCGACATTGAAAAAGACGTGCTCGGCGTGGTCGACGGCAAGGAAATCCGTCTGAAGGACATCTGGCCGAGCGACGAAGAAATCGACGCGGTGGTGAAGTCCTCGGTGAAGCCGGAGCAGTTCCGTCAGGTCTACATTCCGATGTTCGCCATCCATGAAGACACCGGCCCGAAAGTCACCCCGCTTTACGACTGGCGCGAAATGAGCACCTACATCCGCCGTCCGCCGTACTGGGAAGGCGCGCTGGCCGGGGCACGTCCGCTCAAAGGCATGCGCCCGCTGGCGGTGCTGCCGGACAACATCACCACCGATCACCTGTCACCGTCGAACGCGATCATGCTCGACAGCGCCGCCGGCGAATACCTGGCGAAAATGGGCCTGCCGGAAGAGGACTTCAACTCTTACGCGACCCACCGTGGCGACCACTTGACCGCGCAGCGCGCGACGTTTGCCAACCCGAAACTGTTCAACGAAATGGTCGTGGAAAACGGCAAGGTCAAACAGGGTTCGCTGGCGCGTGTGGAGCCGGAAGGCAAAGTGATGCGCATGTGGGAAGCCATCGAAACCTACATGGAGCGCAAGCAGCCGCTGATCATCATCGCCGGCGCCGACTACGGCCAGGGTTCGTCCCGTGACTGGGCAGCCAAAGGCGTGCGTCTGGCGGGAGTGGAAGCGATTGCCGCCGAAGGTTTCGAGCGCATTCACCGCACCAACCTGGTGGGCATGGGCGTGTTGCCACTGGAATTCAAACCCGGCACCGACCGCAAGACCCTGGGCATCGACGGCAGCGAAACCTACGACGTGATCGGCGAGCGCAAGCCACGCGCTGACCTGACGCTGGTGATCCATCGCAAGAACGGCGAACGCGTCGAAGTGCCGGTGACCTGCCGCCTCGACACCGCTGAAGAAGTGTCGATCTACGAGGCCGGCGGCGTGCTGCAACGCTTCGCCCAGGACTTCCTCGAAGAGTCGGCGGTTGCCGTTTAAATCAATCGATGTGGGTATGGGACTTCAAGTCCCATGCTTTCGTTAAGGAGCACCATGGCTCACGCACCGCAAATCGCCCCCCAAATCAAAATCGCCGCCACCTACATGCGCGGCGGCACCAGCAAAGGCGTGTTTTTCAGTCTCAAGGATCTGCCCGAAGCGGCGCAGATTCCCGGCCCGACCCGCGATGCGCTGTTGCTGCGGGTAATCGGCAGCCCCGACCCGTACGACAAACAGATCGACGGCATGGGCGGCGCCACGTCCAGCACCAGCAAAACCGTGATCCTGTCGAAAAGCATCAAGGCCGATCACGACGTCGATTACCTGTTCGGTCAGGTGTCCATCGACAAGCCGTTCGTGGACTGGAGCGGCAACTGCGGCAACCTGTCGGCGGCGGTCGGTTCGTTCGCCATCAGCAACGGTCTGGTGGACGCCAGCCGCATTCCGCACAACGGCGTGGCGGTGGTTCGCGTGTGGCAGGCCAATATCGGCAAAACGATCATTGCCCACGTGCCGATCACCAACGGCGAAGTCCAGGAAACCGGTGATTTCGAACTCGATGGCGTGACCTTTCCGGCCGCCGAAGTACAGGTCGAATTCATGGACCCGGCGGCGGAAGAAGAGGGCGGCGGTGGCTCGATGTTCCCCACCGGCAACCTGATCGATGAGCTGGAAGTGCCGGGTGTCGGTACGTTCAAGGCGACCATGATCAACGCGGGTATCCCGACGATCTTCGTCAATGCCGAAGACATCGGTTACACCGGCACCGAACTGCAGAGCGCGATCAACAGCGATCCGAAAGCCTTGCAGATGTTCGAGACCATTCGTGCCTACGGTGCGTTGCGCATGGGGCTGATCAGCAATCTGGATGAAGCGGCTAAGCGTCAGCACACGCCGAAAGTGGCCTTCGTCGCCAAACCTGCGGATTACGTGGCGTCCAGTGGCAAGGCGATAGCCGCCGGGGATGTGGATTTGTTGGTGCGGGCGTTGTCGATGGGCAAGCTGCACCACGCGATGATGGGAACCGCCGCAGTGGCGATCGGCACCGCCGCAGCCATTTCCGGCACCTTGGTGAATCTGGCGGCCGGCGGCGTTGAACGCAATGCCGTGCGGTTCGGGCATCCGTCCGGGACGTTGCGCGTGGGGGCTGAGGCCAGCCTTGAAAACGGCGAATGGGTTGTGAAGAAAGCGATCATGAGCCGTAGTGCGCGGGTACTGATGGAAGGTTTCGTCCGCGTGCCTGGAGATTCGTTCTAACGCACAGTCGCTGAGAGCGAACCTGATCGCTCTCAGCGCTTTACACATTTCAATAACAAGAAAAATTAGCCCTGAACCGAGGTCCCATCAACGAACCACTTTCAAGAGTGAATCGAACATGAGCGCCAACGTCGACCTGAACAACCGCCCCGACTACGACCGTGTCCTGCAGGACATCGCCGATTACGTCCTCACCTACAAGATCGAATCTGCCGAAGCCCTCGACACCGCCCGCAACTGCCTGATGGACACGCTGGGCTGCGGCCTGCTGGCCCTGCGTTTCCCCGAATGCACCAAACACCTTGGCCCCATCGTTGAAGGCACTGTCGTGCCGTTCGGCGCGCGAGTCCCCGGCACCTCCTATCGCCTCGACCCGGTAAAAGCCGCGTGGGACATCGGCTGCATCGTGCGCTGGCTGGATTACAACGACACCTGGCTCGCCGCCGAATGGGGGCATCCGTCGGACAACCTCGGCGGGATTCTTGCGGTGGCCGATCACTTGTCGCAAAAGCGTCTGGCCAATGGCGAGGCGCCGCTGACGGTGCGTGATGTGCTCGAAGCAATGATCATGGCCCACGAGATTCAGGGCGTGATCGCGCTGGAAAACTCCTTCAACCGTGTAGGCCTCGACCACGTGATTCTGGTGAAAGTGGCTTCAACGGCGGTTGTCGCCAAACTCATGGGTGCCAATCGCGAGCAACTGTTGTCGGCGTTGTCCCACGCGTTCGCCGACGGTCAGGCGTTGCGCACTTACCGCCATGCGCCGAATGCCGGTTCACGTAAATCCTGGGCGGCGGGGGATGCGTCCAGTCGTGGCGTGCGTCTGGCGGATATCGCGATGCGTGGCGAAATGGGCATTCCCGGCGTGTTGACGGCCAAACAGTGGGGTTTCTACGACGTGCTGTTCAGCCACACCAATAACGACCTGGCGCTCAAGCCTGAAGACAAACGCGCCTTCAGCTTCTCGCGACCCTTCGGCAGTTACGTAATGGAAAACGTGCTGTTCAAGATCAGCTTCCCCGCCGAATTCCACGCGCAAACTGCCTGCGAAGCCGCCGTGACCCTGCATCCGCAGGTGCGCAATCGTCTGCATGAAATCGATCGGATCGTCATCACCACCCACGAATCGGCGATCCGCATCATTTCCAAGGTCGGGCCGCTGGCCAACGCCGCCGACCGCGACCACTGCATCCAGTACATGACTGCCGTGCCGCTGGCGTTCGGCAATCTGGTGGCGGAGCAGTACGAGGACGATTTCCACGCGGCGCATCCGGTCATCGATGTGCTGCGCGAAAAAATGGTCATCGTCGAAGAGCCGCGTTTCACCCGTGAATACCTCGAAGCCGACAAACGCTCGATTGCCAACGCGGTGCAGGTGTTTTTCAAGGACGGTTCCAGCACGGAGAACGTGGTGGTGGAATACCCGATCGGTCACCGTCGGCGCCGGGCCGAGGGCATTCCGTTGTTGGAGGACAAGTTCAGGGCGAACCTGGCCACGCGTTTCACCGGCCAGCGCAGCGCCGAGATCCTTGCGCTGTGCAAGGATCAGGCGCGACTTGAGGCGACGCCGGTCAACCGTTTTGTCGACCTGTTCGTGATCTGAATCGCCGGGATGGTCGAGGGCTACAGGCTGCCCTCGACGTCCTCCAGGCTGAACGTTTCGGTATGGTCGTCGTAGGAGAAAATCTCCGCATAACGGCCCCAGGCAATCACGATTTCCAGGTTTTTCTCGACGAAGGCTTCGGTCAGCGAATCTTCCAGTTCCTGCTCGAAACGCACCCGTGGCGCCCGGTGGCCGTTGCGTTCCAGCAACACCTGGCGGATGCGTGCGGCCAGCGGTATGTAGCGGATCAGATGTTCGGCAAACAGGGTCTTGCGTTCCTGGGTGCCGTAGTCCGCAAACAGTTTGCCGGCGTCGGTCAGGGTGATGTCGGCGCCCTTGAGTTCGGCGAAGCCCAGGTATTCGAGCATCTCGGCCACCGGAAACAGGTCGTCCACTTCCAGCAAGCGCCGCTCGGCCACGGTGGGCAGGCCGGCGTGGCCGTTGTAGGGTTCGGCCGCGAGGGTTTCGATCAGGCCGGCCATCAGGTTGGTGGACACTTCCTGCAGCGGGCTGCTGATCTTCAGCTCGGGTTTGCCGCTGCTGGCGTCGGCGCTGCGGCGGTCGGTCATCTGCGCGTAAATGTCATCGACCATCTGCCGGAAGGCCGGGTCCAGGCGATTGCGCGGGTGGGCGAAGGGCACCTTGATTTCCGCCACCAGCCGCCCGGGGTTGGACGACAGCACCAGAATGCGGTCGCACATCAGCACCGCTTCTTCGATGTTGTGGGTCACGATCAGGATCGATTTGATCGGCAGCTGCTTGCCGCTCCACAGGTCCAGCAGGTCGTTTCTCAGGGTTTCGGCGGTCAACACGTCCAGTGCCGAGAAGGGCTCGTCCATCAGCAGGAGCGTCGGGTTGACCACCAGTCCGCGAGCGAAACCCACACGTTGGCGCATGCCGCCGGACAATTCGCGAGGGTAGGCGTTTTCGAAACCGTCCAGGCCGATCAGGTCGATGGCGGCCAAGGCACGCTTGCGCGCTTCTTTGCGTTCGACTTGCAGGGCTTGCAGGCCGGCTTCGACGTTTTCCAGCACGGTCAGCCACGGGAACAGCGCAAAGGTCTGGAACACCATGGCCACGCCTTCGGCCGGGCCGTCCAGCGGTTTGCCGTGATACAGGACTTCGCCGGACGAAGGCTCGATCAGGCCCGCGATGATCCGCAGCAGGGTCGATTTGCCCGAGCCGGAGCGGCCGAGCATGCCGACGATCTCGCCTTCGTGCAGGGCCAGGTCGACCCCGCTGAGCACTTGCAGCTCGTCCTTGCCCTTGCCAAACACCCGGTTGACGTTGGTGAGCGAGTAGATTTCGGGTGTGGCGCCAGCGTGTTCGGTAAAGGTATTCATCACATCGAATCCCGTCAGTTCAGGCGAAGTTTGTTTTCGGCCATGGCGTACATCGGCCGCCAGACCAAGCGATTGAAGGCCACGACAAAGAACGACATCACCACCACGCCAAGGGTGATTTTCGGGAAGTCACCGGCAGCCGTGGTTTGCGCGATGTAGGCGCCGAGGCCGTGGGCGACGACCTTGTCCTGCCCCCAGGACACGAATTCGGAGACGATGCTGGCGTTCCACGCACCGCCCGAGGCGGTGATGGCGCCGGTCACGTAATACGGGAAGATCCCCGGCAGCATGACCTTGCGCCACCACAGCCAGCCGCGAATGCGGAAGTTGGCGGCGGCTTCCTTGAAATCATTGGGGAAGGCGCTGGCCCCGGCGATCACGTTGAACAGGATGTACCACTGGGTGCCGAGCACGATCAGCGGACTGAGCCAGATGTCCGGGTTCAACTGGTAACGCAGGATCACAATGACGAACACCGGGAACAGCAGGTTCGCCGGGAACGCCGCGAGGAACTGCGCCAGCGGCTGGATCTTTTCTGCCAGCGCCGGTCGCAGGCCGATCATCACGCCCAGCGGTACCCAGATCAGCGAGGCGATGAAGATCAACCCGGCCACTCGCAGCAGGGTAAACAACCCCATCAACAACACATGCCCGACCTCGGCCAACGTCACTTCGGTGCCGACGTACAGCGCGATGTGGTAGAGCGCATAGGCGGTCAGCAACCCGATAAACGAGCCCCAGATCCAGTCAATCGCCTTGGTGGTGGCGGGACTTTCCGAGGCCATGACCTTGCGCGCCGAACGCGGCAAGCTCAGGCGCATGTTGCCGAGCCGGCCGATGACGCGGGTGACGGGGCGCAAAATGCGCTGGATCAACCGGGTGCGCTGGATCAGATTCAGCACCCAGGACTCCGGCGCGGCGGTCTGCGATGCGGTGTTTTCCATGCGGAACTTGTCGGCCCACGCCACCAGCGGGCGGAACAGGAACTGGTCATAGATCAGGATGACCACGACCATCGTCAGGATGACGTAGCCCACCGCGTGCATGTCTTTTTGCGCGATGGCCATGGCCAGGAACGAGCCGATCCCCGGCAGGGTGATGGTCTGGTCGCCGACGGTGATCGCTTCGGACGCCACCACGAAAAACCAGCCGCCGGACATGCTCATCATCATGTTCCAGACCAGTCCGGGCATGGCGAAGGGTACGTCGAGCTTCCAGAATTTCTGCCAGCCGGACAGTTGCAGGTTGGTCGATACCTCCACCAGATCCCGCGGCAGCATGCGCAGCGACTGGTAGAAGCTGAAGGTCATGTTCCATGCCTGGCTGGTGAAAATGGCAAAGATCGCGGCGAGTTCCGCGCCCAGCACCCGTCCCGGAAACAACAATAGAAAGAAGGTCACGGTGAAAGAGATGTAACCCAGCACGGGCACCGATTGCAGGATGTCCAGCACCGGCACCAGCAGCTTTTCGGCCCGACGGCTTTTTGCAGCCAAGGTGCCGTAGAGCAGGGTGAACACCAGTGCCGCGACCATCGCCGCGAGCATGCGCAGGGTGGTGCGCATGGCATATTCGGGCAGGTTGCTTGGGTCCAGGGACACCACTTCACTTTGCAGGGAGCCGATCGGGGCCCAGGTTTCCCGGGCACCGATGGAGAAAAACAGCAAAAAGCCGATCACCAGCGGCAGGGCGATCAAGTCCCAGCGATTGGGCAGCAGGCGCCGTGTCGTGGCCGGGATGTAGTGACGGAACACTTTATTCATAAGCAGTGAGTCCTGCAGCGTTCTGAATGGAGGCGCGGCTGTCTGAGCGTAGCTTCTGTCTGCATTGCGCACCCGGGAACGAGCGGGCGCTCATTCCATGACTTCAAGCAGGAAGTGGATGCTGCGGACCCGGTGAGTTCGCCGGGTCGAGAGGGTTGGCGCATCCGGTTTCGGGCCGGATACGCAACTTGCGCGGATTGTATATTTCGGAATGTTACAGGGGCGTAAAAAACACCGCCCGCGAGGACTTTGCGTTAGTTCATTCAGCGTGCGTACAGGTTGAGGAGCCAGGGGGTTACTTGAACCGCCGCTCCACACCTTTTTCCACCAGGATCTTCGCCGAAATCTCTTCCACCGAAAAATGCGTGGAGTTGATGTGCGGGATGTTCTCGCGGCGGAACAGGTTCTCCACTTCGCGCACTTCGAATTCGCACTGGGCGTAGCTCGAATAGCGGCTGTTGGGCTTGCGCTCGTTGCGGATCGCGGTGAGGCGGTCCGGGTCGATGGTCAGGCCGAACAGCTTGTGCTGGTGGGCGCGCAGGGCAGCCGGCAGTTGCAGGCGTTCCATGTCGTCTTCGGTCAGCGGATAGTTGGCCGCGCGGATGCCGAACTGCATCGCCATGTACAGACACGTCGGCGTCTTACCACAACGCGACACGCCCACTAGTATCAGGTCGGCCTTGTCGTAATAGTGGGTGCGGGCGCCGTCGTCGTTGTCGAGGGCGAAGTTCACCGCCTCGATCCGCTCCATGTAATTGGAGTTATGACCGATCGAATGGGATTTGCCGACGGTGTAGGAAGAATGCTCGGTCAGTTCCTGCTCGAGCGGGGCGAGGAAGGTCGAGAAGATGTCGATCATGAAACCATTGGAGGTTGCGAGAATCTCACGAATGTCCTGATTGACGATGGTGTCGAAGATGATCGGCCGGAAACCGTCGGTTTCAGCGGCTTTGTCGATTTGTTGTACCATGGCCCGCGCTTTTTCCACGCTGTCGATGTAGGGCCGCGTGAATTTGCTGAAGGTAATGTTTTCGAACTGCGCCAGAAGGCTTTGACCCAGGGTTTCGGCGGTGATGCCGGTGCCATCGGAGATAAAGAAAGCAGATCGTTTCATTTGCACCTTGGGCCTTAAGCTAGTGACGAATCTTGGATATGATAGGCGCGATTTGCCGGCCGCCATTGGCCCGCATTCTCACTTATTTTCCAGGTCCAGGCCATACAGCCGGCCAACGCTCCCCCGAGCCGCCGGTTTCTGAGCTTTTCCAACACAGTTAGTGGAGAGATCACCTTGGTAGAGTACGTAGTTTCCCTCGATAAGCTCGGCAAACACGATGTTGAGCATGTGGGGGGCAAGAACGCATCCCTGGGCGAGATGATCAGTAACCTGGCCGGTGCCGGTGTTTCGGTCCCCGGCGGCTTCGCCACGACGGCGCAGGCCTATCGCGACTTCCTGGAACTGAGCGGTCTGAACGATCAGATCCACAAGGCCCTCGATGCCCTGGACGTCGATGACGTCAATGCCCTGGCCAAGACCGGCGCCCAGATCCGCCAATGGATCATGGAAGCCGAATTCCCTGAAAAACTGAATGCCGAGATCCGCACCGCGTTCGCCGCGCTGTCGGCCGGCAATCCTGACGTGGCCGTGGCCGTGCGTTCCTCCGCCACCGCCGAAGACTTGCCGGACGCATCGTTCGCCGGTCAGCAGGAAACCTTCCTGAACATCCGTGGCGTTGAAAACGTCATTCGCGCGGCCAAGGAAGTGTTCGCTTCCCTGTTCAACGACCGTGCCATTTCCTACCGCGTGCACCAGGGCTTCGACCACAAACTGGTCGCCCTGTCGGCCGGGGTGCAGCGCATGGTGCGTTCGGAAACCGGCACCGCCGGCGTGATGTTCACCCTCGATACCGAATCCGGCTTCCGTGACGTGGTGTTCATCACCGGCGCCTACGGCTTGGGCGAAACCGTCGTACAAGGCGCGGTGAACCCGGACGAATTCTATGTCCACAAGGGCACGCTGGAGGCCGGTCGTCCGGCGATTCTGCGCCGCAACCTGGGCAGCAAGGCCATCAAGATGATCTACGGCGACGAGGCCAAGGCCGGTCGTTCCGTGAAAACCGTTGATGTCGACAAGGCCGAGCGTGCGCGTTTCTGCCTGACCGACGCTGAAGTCAGCGAACTGGCCAAGCAGGCGATGATCATCGAGAAGCACTACGGCTGCCCGATGGACATCGAGTGGGCCAAGGACGGTGACGACGGCAAGCTGTACATCGTGCAGGCCCGTCCGGAAACCGTGAAGAGCCGCACTCAGGCCAACGTCATGGAACGTTACCTGTTGAAAGAAACCGGCACCGTGCTGGTGGAAGGCCGTGCCATCGGCCAGCGCATCGGCGCCGGCAAGGTGCGGATCATCCGCGACGTGTCCGAGATGGACAAAGTCCAGCCGGGCGACGTGCTGGTCTCCGACATGACCGACCCGGACTGGGAACCGGTCATGAAGCGCGCCAGCGCCATCGTTACCAACCGCGGCGGCCGTACCTGCCACGCGGCGATCATCGCCCGTGAACTGGGGATTCCAGCCGTTGTAGGTTGCGGCAACGCCACCCAGCTGTTGAAAGATGGCCAGGGCGTGACCGTGTCCTGCGCCGAAGGCGACACCGGTTACATCTTCGAAGGCGAACTGGGCTTCGACATCAAGAAGAACTCCGTCGACGCCATGCCGGAGCTGCCGTTCAAGATCATGATGAACGTCGGCAACCCGGACCGCGCCTTCGATTTCGCGCAACTGCCGAACGCCGGTGTGGGCCTGGCCCGTCTGGAATTCATCATCAACCGCATGATCGGCGTCCACCCGAAAGCGCTGTTGAACTACGACGGCCTGCCGCAGGAAATCAAGGACAGCGTCGACAAGCGCATCGCCGGTTACGACGATCCGGTCGGCTTCTATGTCGAAAAACTGGTTGAAGGCATCAGCACCCTGGCGGCGGCGTTCGCACCGAAGAAGGTCATCGTGCGTCTGTCGGACTTCAAGTCCAACGAATACGCCAACCTGATCGGCGGCAAACTGTACGAGCCGGAAGAAGAAAACCCGATGCTGGGCTTCCGTGGCGCGTCGCGTTACATCAGCGAATCGTTCCGTGACTGCTTCGAACTCGAGTGCCGTGCGCTGAAACGCGTGCGCAACGAGATGGGCCTGACCAACGTCGAAATCATGGTGCCGTTCGTCCGTACCCTGGGCGAAGCCAGCCAGGTGGTCGATCTGCTCGCCGAAAACGGCCTGGCCCGTGGCGACAACGGCCTGCGCGTGATCATGATGTGTGAACTGCCGTCCAACGCGATCCTGGCCGAAGAATTCCTCGAATTCTTCGACGGTTTCTCGATCGGTTCCAACGATCTGACTCAGCTGACACTGGGTCTGGACCGTGACTCCGGGATCATCGCGCACCTGTTTGACGAGCGTAATCCGGCGGTCAAGAAGCTGCTGGCCAACGCGATTGCCGCGTGCAACAAGGCCGGCAAATACATCGGCATCTGCGGTCAGGGTCCTTCGGACCACCCGGACCTCGCCAAGTGGCTGATGGAACAAGGCATCGAAAGCGTTTCGTTGAACCCGGACTCCGTGCTGGAAACCTGGTTCTTCCTGGCTGAGGGTCAGGCGCAGGCCTGATCGGTGAGTGAAGAGGTCGGTCCCTGACCGGCCTCTTTAGGATTCAAGTAGGGCGAGCTCTCCGGATGCCGCCCTTTTTTGTGCAAGAGCATTATGCAAAGCAGCAGTGACCTATTTCCTGTCGCCCTGATCAGCGCCGAACGACGCGGTGATCTGAGCGAAGACGTATACCGCTTGAAACCGGGCAACAGCCCTGACTGGTCCGTGGAAATCGCGGTGACCCGTCTCGGCATGGCCGATGAACCGGCGACACGCGGCGTACCGGTGATTTTGCTGCATGGCAGCTTTTCCAATCGGCGCTTCTGGTTCTCCCCGAAAGGGCTGGGGCTGGGCGCCTACCTGACGCGTCTGGGGTTCGATGTGTGGATCCCGGAAATGCGCGGTCACGGCCTGTCCCAGCGTAACGAGGACTACCGCCGCAACCGCGTCGCCGACTACGCCCGTTACGATCTGCCGGCCATCGCCGCGTTCGTGCGTGAGCAGAGCGGGCAGGTTCCGCACTGGATCGGCCATTCGCTGGGCGGCATCACCCTGGCGGCAGCGCTGGGCGGCGAATACCTCGGTGAACCGGCCGTGGCGTCGGCGGCGTTTTTCGGCACGCAGGTCAGCCGTACGTACTGGCCGTTGAAAATTCCGCCGGTGGAGTGGAGCGGACGCTTCATTCTCAAGCGTTTTGCCCAGTTGTCTGGCTCGCGGCTCAAGCGTGGCCCCGAAGATGAGCCGATCGGCCTGGCGCTGGAAAGCATGCGCTGGTACGGCCTGTTCGGGCGTTTTGGCGACAAGGACAAGGATTGGTGGGCGGGGCTCGCCGATGTTCAGGTGCCTGTCTTGGCGGTGACGGCGGCTGGCGATCATCAGGATCCGGCGTGGGCCTGTCGCAAACTGTTTGATCAGATCGGTTCCGAGCACAAGCAATTCATCAATCTGGGACGCGAGCAGGGCTTCAACGACAATTTCGGTCATGTCGAGATGTTGGTGAGCAAGGCCGCCCAGGCTGAAGTCTGGCCATTGGTTGCGCGCTGGCTGGCGGATCAGCACTCGCCGTTGCTGGGCGAAAAGCCCGATCTGGCAGCGGCGGTGTGATCGGAACACGCTGAAAAGGGCATTTCGTTCGAGTCGGCTTGCGGCTAAGATATGACGCATTGGACGGTTCTGGTCATATTTAGTGACTGTTTCGCTATTACGTTTCAGCCTTTGTTCAGGTTCGGTCAGCGACCATTGCATGGACTAAGGTAAACAGCGACCGCCGGGACTCGTTTCAAAAGAGTGCGACATCCTTGATCGTCTTCCTTGTTACAGGAGTTTTTCGATGAACCATTACCTTACGCCTGACCTGTGCGACGCCTATCCGGAGCTGGTGCAGGTGCTGGAACCGATGTTCAGCAATTTCGGCGGCCGTGATTCCTTCGGCGGCGAAATCGTGACCATCAAGTGCTTCGAAGACAACTCGCTGGTCAAGGAACAAGCCGAACTCAAGGGCAACGGCAAGGTGCTGGTGGTCGATGGCGGTGGTTCCCTGCGCTGCGCGCTGCTGGGTGACATGATCGCCGAGAAAGCCGCGAAAAACGGTTGGGAAGGGCTGGTGATCTACGGTTGCATCCGCGATGTGGACGTCATCGCCCAGACCGATCTCGGTGTCCAGGCGCTGGCCAGCCACCCGAAGAAGACTGACAAACGCGGTCTTGGCGACCTCAACGTGCCGGTGACGTTTGCGGGTGTCACGTTTCATCCGGGCCAATACATCTATGCGGACAACAACGGCGTGATCATCTCGCCGAGCCCGCTGAAGATGCCTGAATAAAATCGCGGTAAGCACTGGGGTGAGGATGTTCGAGGAAGAAAACGCGCAATGGGGGCTGGTGCATGCCCTGGTGCTGGACGGTAAAGGCGGTGCGCGTTCGATAGCCCGGACTGATCTCGACAGTTTGCAGCTGCAGGCACACGAAAGCCTGTGGCTGCACTGGGATCGCAGTCACCCGCAGACCCAGACCTGGCTGCGCAAATCCAGCGGACTCAACGAATTCACCTGCGACCTGCTGCTGGAAGAGAACACCCGTCCACGGCTGTTGCCGCTGCCCGATTCCGAATTGCTGCTGTTTTTGCGCGGGGTCAATCTCAATCCGGGTGCCGAGCCGGAAGACATGGTGTCGGTACGGATTTTCGCTTCAGCCCAGCGTGTGATTTCCCTGCGTTTGCGCCCATTGCGCGCCACCGATGAACTGTTGGCGATGCTGGGGGAGGGCAAAGGCCCGAAAACCTCGTCCGAACTCATTCTCTATCTCGCTCAATACCTCACCAACAAGGTGCAGGATCTGGTCACTTGCCTCTCGGAAGTGGTCGATGAAGAGGAAGAAAAACTGGATGCCGACGAACGGTATACTCCCGAGCACGGTGCCATTTTGCACATCCGTCGCAGGGCGGCCGGACTGAAGCGTTTTCTTGCGCCGCAGCGGGATATTTTCGGACAGCTGACGCGGATAAAACTGCCCTGGTTCGTCGATGACGACGCCGACTACTGGAACGAATTGAACAACAGCCTGACCCGCTATCTCGAAGAGCTCGAATTGACCCGAGAGCGCGTGGGGCTTGTGCTGGACACCGAAGACCGGCGTTTGAGCGTGCGCATGAATCGCACCATGTACCGCTTCGGAATCATCACCGGGATCTTTTTGCCGATGAGTTTTCTCACCGGCCTGCTGGGGATCAATGTCGGCGGAATTCCGCTTTCCGGGAGCCCCTACGGATTCCTTGTGGCGTGCCTGCTGATGGTCTCGGTGGCGCTCGGACAATGGTGGTTGTTCCGCCGTTTGCGCTGGGTATGACGATGCGCCATGTGACCCGACCAAATTTGCCCGCGTCTTTCACAGACATCACGAGAGGTGCGTATGCACGATCCGTTTGAACAGTCTTTGCGCGACATGCTCAACGCCTCGCCGTCCGGCCGCGACGACGACGCCTGTCTGGGCCGCGTACTCAAAACCGCCAACCGCCAGGTCGGCGCCGGCGATCTGTTCAGCCTGCTGGGCCGCTGGCTGCCCGCGCTGATGATCGCCCTGAACAACGGCTCGGCCCATGTCGCGCCGGTTTCCCGTCTTCGTAAATCTACCGCTCGCACTGCTGATAAGGCTGATTGAATATGGAACTTGATCTCTGGACTCAGAGCCTCGTCACGGCAATGACTGCGTTGTGGACCAAAGTCGCTAATTTCATCCCGAACCTGTTCGGCGCACTGGTGGTGCTGCTGTTGGGCTTCGTGGTGGCCAAGCTGCTGGACACGCTGCTGTCCAAGCTGCTCGCCAAACTCGGTCTCGATCGCCTGATGGGCGGCACCGGGCTGACCAAATTGATGTCCCGTGCGGGACTGCAAGTGCCGATCTCGACCCTGATCGGAAAAATCGTGTATTGGTTCGTTCTGCTGATTTTCCTGGTTTCTGCAGCAGAATCCCTTGGGCTTGAGCGGGTTTCAGCTACGCTGGACATGCTGGCGCTGTATGTTCCGAAAGTTTTCGGCGCAGCCCTGGTGCTGCTGGTTGGTGTATTGCTGGCGCAGTTGGCCAACGGTCTGGTGCGCGGTGCGGCAGAAGGCGTGGGTCTGGACTACGCTTCAGGGCTTGGGCGAATTGCCCAGGGCCTGGTGATCATCATCAGTATCTCGGTCGCGATCAGTCAGCTCGAGGTCAAGACCGACCTGCTGAACCATGTGATCGTCATCGTATTGATTACCGTTGGTCTGGCGGTTGCGCTGGCCATGGGCTTGGGAAGCCGGGAAATTGCCGGTCAGATTCTTGCGGGAATCTATGTGCGTGAGTTGTATCAGGTTGGGCAACAAGTGCGTGTTGGCGAGGTCGAAGGCCAGATCGAAGAGATCGGCACGGTTAAGACTACATTGCTGACCGATGAGGGTGAGCTAGTCTCACTCTCCAATCGGATCCTGCTGGAACAGCATGTGAGTAGCCGCTAACCCGGCAAACCCTGCTAATGTATGCCGCCGCAAAATGCCAGCTGATGCTGGCAGCGGTGGACATTGACCTGACTGTCGGCACGACTTGTTTTGAATAAAGCCCAAACGCTATCCACGCGCTACGACCCCCGCGAGCTCTCTGATGAGGAGTTGGTCGCGCGCTCGCATACCGAGCTGTTTCACGTGACGCGCGCCTATGAAGAACTGATGCGGCGTTACCAGCGAACATTATTTAACGTTTGTGCGCGGTATCTTGGGAACGATCGCGACGCAGACGATGTCTGTCAGGAAGTGATGTTGAAGGTGCTGTACGGCCTGAAGAACTTCGAGGGGAAATCGAAGTTCAAGACATGGCTATATAGCATCACTTACAACGAATGCATCACGCAGTATCGGAAGGAACGGCGAAAGCGTCGCTTGATGGACGCACTGAGTCTTGACCCCCTCGAGGAAGCGTCTGAAGAAAAGGCGCCGAAACCCGAGGAGAAGGGCGGACTCGATCGCTGGCTGGTGTATGTGAACCCGATTGACCGTGAAATTCTGGTGCTTCGATTTGTCGCAGAGCTGGAATTTCAGGAGATCGCAGACATCATGCACATGGGTTTGAGTGCTACAAAAATGCGGTACAAACGTGCTCTAGATAAATTGCGTGAGAAATTTGCAGGCATTGCTGAAACTTAGTTCAGCGCAAATATCTCTTACGTGTAGGCAAGTTCTGATAGACTTGCCGCCGAGTTGTCCCCCGGTTTGCGGGACTGCTTCACAATCACCAGATGGGGATTTAACGGATGAAACTGAAAAACACCTTGGGCTTGGCCATTGGTTCTTTGATTGCCGCTACTTCGTTCGGCGCACTGGCACAAGGCCAAGGCGCAGTTGAAGGCGAACTGTTCTACAAGAAGCAGTACAACGACAGCGTTAGCCATGTCGAAGACGGCTTCAACCCAGGCGCCTCTATCGGTTACTTCTTGACCGACGACGTATCGTTGAACTTGACCTACGACAAGAACAACCACACCCGTTCGAACGACGGCACCGGCAGCCAGAAGCTGGGTGGCGACAACTTCGGTCTGAACGCTCAGTACCACTTCAACAACGCTGGTGACGCTCTGCGTCCTTACGTTGCTGGCGGTGTGAAGCACGGCAGCCTGACCAACGTAGCTGCTGACGGCCACACCGGTCGCGATCAGTCGACCTACCTGACTGCTGGCGCTGGCGTTAAGTACTACTTCGCTGAAAACTTCTACGCCCGTGCTGGTGTAGACGCTGACTACAAACTGGACAACGGTCGCTGGAACTACGCTCCAGTAATCGGTCTGGGTGTGAACTTCGGTGGCGGCAACAAGCCTGCTGCTGCTCCAGTTCCAGCACCAGCTGAAGTCTGCTCCGACAGCGACAACGATGGCGTTTGCGACAACGTTGACAAGTGCCCAGACACCCCAGCCAACGTAACTGTTGACGCTGATGGCTGCCCGGCAGTTGCTGAAGTTGTTCGTGTTGAGCTGGACGTGAAATTCGACTTCGACAAGTCGGTCGTCAAGCCAAACAGCTACGGCGATATCAAAAACCTGGCTGACTTCATGAAGCAGTACCCATCGACTCGCACCACTGTTGAAGGTCACACTGACAACGTCGGTCCTGACGCTTACAACCAGAAACTGTCCGAGCGTCGTGCAAACGCCGTTAAACAAGTTCTGGTTAACCAGTACGGTGTTGAATCGTCCCGCGTTGGTTCGGTTGGCTACGGCGAATCCCGCCCAGTTGCTGACAACAAAACCGAAGCTGGTCGTGCTGTTAACCGTCGCGTAGAAGCGCAGGTTGAAGCTCAAGCTAAGTAATTAGCTCGCCGCTTTGAGAAAAGCCCGGCTTATGCCGGGCTTTTCTTTGTCTGCGATTTGGTGAAAACCAGATGATCAGGCCGACTGGTCGGCTGGCCACGCCAGTGAAGCGGATTGCTCTGCAGAAGCAGCGACCGCACCAATCACCAGAATGGCAGGGCTCTTGAGCTCAAACCTGCAGGCCGCTTCCTCCATCCCCGTCAGATCGCTCCGGCATTCCCGTTGCTGTGGCAGGGATGCGTTCTCGATCATCGCGACCGGCGTCTCCATCGCCATCCCGCCTGCCAGCAATTGCTCACGAATCTCGCTGAGCTTGGCCACCCCCATGTAGATCACCAACGTCGTGCCGCTTTGCGCCAGCGCCTGCCAGTTCAATTGGCTGTCGTCCTGAGTGTGCGCAGTGACCAGCGTTACGCCCCGCGCTACGCCGCGCAAAGTCAGCGGAATGTCACACTGCGTCGCCCCGGCCAGTCCGGCGGTGATGCCATTGACCAGCTCCACTTCAACCCTGCGCTCACGCAACCACTGCGCTTCCTCGCCACCACGGCCGAAGATGCAGGGATCGCCGCCCTTGAGACGAACGACGCATTTGCCCTGGCGCGCATAACGCAGCATCAGCCGATGGATGAATGCCTGTGGTGTCGAACGACAGCCGCCGCGCTTGCCGACCGGAATGATCCGCGCAGCCGGGCAGTGCTCCAGCACCGCGTCGTTGACCAGATCGTCGATCAGCACCACATCCGCTTCGCGCAAGGCCCGCACGGCTTTGAGCGTCAGCAATTCAGGATCGCCGGGACCCGCGCCCACCAGCCAGACTTTTGCATTCATGGTGTTTTCCTCTTCAGATGACGGCGACCGGCCGCGCTTCGGCGGCCAGCAAACGCTTGATTTCCGGGACGCAGGAACCGCATTGCGTGCCGCAGCCCAGTGTGTTTTTCAAACCCTGCAAATCCAGACCTTCTCGAATGCCGGCGCAGACCGCGCTGTGGCTGACGTTTTTGCAATTGCACAGGGTCTTGTCAGCAACGCTCTGCACACCGGCATTACCCGGCGGCGCACTCATCGGCGCCAGCAGCCAGCGCCGCAGTTGTTCGTCTGCGCGGCCCTCCAGCCACAAGCCTTGCAGCCAATGCTGGGCGAGGGTTTCGCCAGCGAGGCGGATGGCCGTGATTCGCCCGTTCTCGATGCGTACCCGTTTGCCGATGGCCCGGCGTGGATCGTCATAGGCCAGTACCGGACCGTCGATCAGGGCCAGGCACTGGTCGATTTCGCGCAGCAACTGCGGCTCGGGTGCGGCGGCGCTGGCAGCGCGTATCAGCAGCGCCGGACGCTCGCGACCGACGAGGCTGAGGCTGGCGTAGGAAAACGCCTCACACAGCGGTCGAAGCGCCTCAAAGTGCCGTTGAACATCGCCCTCGATCAGTGCGAAAAGCTGCCAGGGCAGATTCACCGGTTCCAGACGTACCCCGCTGTGCTTGAGTTCCGGTTGCTTCGACAAGGGATCGAAGGCGGGCAGGGTCAGGCAGTTCACGCCGCCCTTGAGAAAGCGATCGCCCCAGTGCATCGGCAAAAAGGCCTGGCCCGGACGCACACTGTCATCGCTGCCGACCGCCACGATCACCGCGCCCCGGCGGCTCTTCAGACTCACCAGATCCCCCGGCTGCAAACGGTGCCGACGCAATTCGTCCGGGTGCAGGCTCAGCACAGCTTCGCTGACATGCCCGAACAACTGCGCCGCCGTGCCAGTGCGGCTCATACCGTGCCATTGATCACGCAGGCGACCGGTGATCAGGGTCAGTGGAAAACGCGCGTCCCGTTGCTCTTTTGCAGCGCGATAGGGATCGGCAACAAACTGCGCGCGACCGCTGGCCGTAGGAAATATGCCGTCGCAGTACAGTCGCGGAGTGCCTTGTCGGGCGCCCTCAGGAAACGGCCATTGCTGCGGGCCAATTTCATCGATCAACTCGTGGCTGATGCCGGACACGTCCAGATCGCGGCCACGGGTCAGCGCTTTGAATTCATCGAACAACTGCGCGGGGCGGTCAAACGCAAACAGGCTCGGCTGTTGTGGGCGCAGGCGTTTCTCCAGGCGTTGTGCGAAATCCACCGTGATCACCCAGTCCGATCGTGCTTCACCGGGTGCGACTATGGCTTTGCGCACGTGGGAAATCCGCCGTTCGGAGTTGGTCACCGAACCTTCCTTCTCGCCCCAACTGGCCGCCGGCAGCAGCAGATCGGCAAACGCTGCGGTTTCGGTGGTGCGAAACGCCTCTTGCAACACCACGAACGGACAAGCCTCCAGCGCAGCCCGCACAGCATTCTGGTCCGGCATCGATTGCGCCGGGTTGGTGCAGGCAATCCACAGCGCCTTGATCTTGCCGCTGCGCACGTGTTCAAACAGTTCGATGGCACTGAGCCCGGTGTTTTCCGGCAGCGAATCTACGCCCCAATACGCCGCCACTTCTGCGCGGTGCTCCGGATTGGCAGCCTCACGATGACCGGGCAACAGGTTGGAGAGGCTGCCGGTTTCCCGCCCGCCCATGGCATTCGGCTGACCGGTCAGAGAGAAAGGTCCTGCACCCGGCCGACCAATTTGCCCGGTGGCCAGGTGCAGATTGATCAGCGCGCTGTTCTTCGCGCTGCCAGCGGTGGACTGGTTCAGGCCCATGCACCACAGCGACAGAAAACTCGGTGCGGTGCCGACCCATTCGGCGCATTGCTGCAACTGCTCGACACTGATCCCGCACAACTGCGAAACCATCGCCGGGGTGTAATCGCGCACCAGACTTTTCAGCTCCGCGAGGCCTTCGGTGTGGGCCTTGATGAAGTCACGGTCGATCCAGTCTTCCCACAGCAACAGATGCAAAATCCCATGGAACAAAGCGACATCGGTGCCCGGCAGAATTGCCAGATGCAAGTCGGCGAGGTCGCAAGTGTCGGTGCGCCGAGGGTCGATGACGATGACTTTCATCTGCGGGCGACGGGATTTGGCTTCTTCGAGGCGACGAAACAGTACCGGATGGGCGTAGGCCATGTTGCTGCCGACGATCATCACGCAATCGCTCAGTTCCAGGTCTTCATAGCTGCACGGTGGTGCGTCGGCGCCGAGGCTGCGCTTGTAGCCGACCACTGCCGAAGACATGCAAAGCCGCGAGTTGCTGTCGATGTTATTGGTGCCGACCAGCGCCCGCGCCAGTTTGTTGAAGGCGTAGTAGTCCTCGGTCAGCAACTGCCCGGAGATGTAGAACGCCACGCTGTCCGGGCCATGTTCGGCGATGGTTTCGGCGAATACGTTGGCGGCGTGCTCCAGCGCGGTGTCCCAGTCGCAACGACTGCGCGCCAAACCTTTGCCCAAGCGCAGTTCCGGATACAGCGCGCGCGCTGCCAGATCACCGGTCAGGTGCAGGGTCGAGCCTTTGCTGCACAGTTTGCCGAAGTTGGCCGGGTGCGCCGGATCACCGCTGACGCCGAGAATGCGCTCGCCGTCATGCTCGATCAGCACGCCGCAGCCGACCCCGCAATAGCAGCAGGTCGAGGCGGTCGTCTGGCGGTTCATCAGACGGCGTCCCGCAAGGCCAGTTGCACGCGGCCGTTTTCGACCCGGGCCGGGTGATGGTGCGCGCAGCCGACGTCCGGCGCCTGGGCTTCACCGGATTGCAGGTCGATCTGCCAGTTGTGCAGCGGGCAGGCCACGCGCTTGCCGTAGATCAGACCTTGGGACAACGGGCCACCCTTGTGCGGGCAGCGGTCATCGAGTGCGAAAACCTCATCGTCACTTGTGCGAAAGATCGCGATGTCACCTTTGGGCCCGGCAATGATCCGCGAACCGAGGGCATTGATCTCTTCCAGGGCACAGATATCGAGCCAGTTCATGCCGGCACCTCCAGGTTTTTCACGGGGATCACGTCAAATTCTTTCTTCAGTTGCGGCTGGGCGAGGCGCTCTTTCCACGGGTCCTGTTCGAATGACAGGGAAAATTGCAGGCGTTCGTTCAGGGCCTTGCGGCGCTCGGGGTCTTCCAGCACGGCTTTCTTGATGTGCTCCATGCCGACCCGTTGCAGGTAGTGCACGGTGCGTTCGAGGTAGAAGGCTTCTTCGCGGTACAGCTGCAGGAACGCTCCGTTGTATTCGCGCACTTCCTCGGCGGTCTTGAGCTTGACGAAGAACTCGGCGACTTCGGTCTTGATCCCGCCGTTGCCACCGATGTACATCTCCCAGCCGGAGTCGACACCGATGATTCCTACGTCCTTGATCCCTGCTTCCGAGCAGTTGCGCGGGCATCCGGAGACCGCCAGCTTCACTTTGTGCGGCGACCACATGTTGAACAGGTCATGTTCGAGGTCGATGCCCAACTGGGTCGAATTCTGCGTGCCGAAGCGGCAGAACTCGCTGCCGACGCAGGTTTTCACGGTGCGGATGGATTTGCCGTAGGCGTGGCCGGACGGCATGTCGAGGTCTTTCCAGACCCCCGGCAAGTCCTGCTTCTTGATCCCCAGCAAGTCGATGCGCTGGCCGCCGGTGACCTTGACCATTGGCACCTGATATTTGTCCGCCACGTCGGCGATTCGCCGCAGTTCCGACGGGTTGGTCACGCCGCCCCACATCCGTGGCACCACCGAGTAGGTTCCGTCCTTCTGAATGTTGGCGTGGGCCCGCTCGTTGATCAGGCGCGACTGCGGATCGTCCTTGGCTTCGCCGGGCCAGGTGGAAATCAGGTAGTAGTTGAGGGCGGGGCGGCAAGTGGCGCAGCCATTCGGGGTGCGCCAATTGAGGTAGCTCATGGTGCCGGCGATGGTCAGCAGGTGCTGCTCGCGAATGGCTTGACGGATCTGGCCGTGATTGAGGTCGCTGCAGCCGCAGATGGCTTTTTCGCTTTTCGGTTTGACATCCGCCGCGCCGCCGACGGTGTTGATCAGGATCTGCTCGACCAGACCGGCGCAGGAGCCGCAGGAACTGGCCGCCTTGGTGTGTTTCTTCACTTCGTCGACGCTGAACAGGCCGTGTTCCTGAATCGCCTTGACGATGGTGCCCTTGCACACGCCGTTGCAGCCGCAGACTTCGGCGTTGTCGGCCATGCTCATGGCTTTGTCCTGGCCCTGATGTCCTACGTCGCCGAGGGCGTTTTCACCAAACATCAGATGATCGCGGATCTCGCCGATGGCGTGATTCTCACGAATTTGTCGGAAATACCAACCGCCATCTGCCGTATCGCCGTACAGACAGGCGCCGACCAGCACGTCATCCTTGATCACCAGTTTTTTGTACACCCCGCCGATCGGGTCGGAGAGGGTGATGGTCTCGGTGCCTTCGCCGCCCATGAAATCGCCAGCGGAAAACAGGTCGATGCCGGTGACTTTCAATTTGGTCGAAGTCACCGAGCCCTGATAACGGGCGAAACCCAGTTGCGCCAGGTGGTTGGCGCAGACCTTGGCCTGTTCGAACAGCGGCGCCACCAGACCGTAGGCAATGCCACGGTGGCTGGCGCATTCGCCGATGGCATAGATGCGCGGGTCGTAGGTTTGCAGGGTGTCGTTGACCAGAATCCCGCGATTGCACGGGATGCCGGCCTTTTCTGCCAGTTCGGTATTGGGGCGGATGCCGGCGGCCATCACCACCAGATCGGCGGGGATGATGTCGCCGTTCTTGAATTGCACCGAGCCGACGCGACCGTTGCCGGCGTCGTGCAGGGCCTGGGTCTGTTCGCACAGGCGAAAGTACAGGCCACGGGATTCGAGGGCGGTTTGCAGGAGCTGGCCGCTGGTCTTGTCCAGTTGCCGCTCCAGCAGCCATTCACCGAGGTGCACCACGGTGACGTGCATGCCGCGCAGCATCAGGCCGTTGGCCGCTTCGAGGCCGAGCAGGCCGCCGCCGATCACCACGGCGTGCTTGTGGGTCTTGGCGGTGTCGATCATGGCCTGGGTGTCGGCGATGTCGCGGTAACCGATCACGCCCTGCAAGGTATTGCCGGGGATTGGCAGGATGAACGGGGTCGAGCCGGTGGCGATCAGCAGGCGATCGTATTCGGCCTCGGTGCCGTCTTCGGCGATCACCCGGCGCTTGACCCGGTCGATCTCCACCACTTTGCGGTTGAGCAGCAGTTTGATGTTGTTTTGCAGATACCAGTCGAGATCGTTGAGCACGATCTCTTCGAACGTCTGTTCGCCGGCCAGCACCGGCGACAGCAGGATGCGGTTGTAGTTGGTGTGCGGTTCGGCGCCGAAGACCGTGATGTCGTACAGCTCGTTGCTCAGCTTGAGCAATTCTTCCAGGGTACGGACCCCGGCCATGCCATTGCCGATCATCACCAGTTTGAGTTTTTTCATCAGGTTCTCCGCAAGCTTCGGGTTTGCCTCTTGTGGGCAGTCAGGCCTTGCTCGACAAAAATGGCGCAAACAAAAAAGGCGTCCCGCCAGTTACCTAGCGAGGACGCCTTTGTCCTTGTCCCGTTCTCTCGGGAAGCCTGGCCTTCGTCGTTGAAGGTCGGGCTTTATGTCAGTTGAAAACGTTAATGCAGTGGTTGTGCCAAGTCGCGGTGAGCCGCGAATTCACTGGGGTAGTGCTGGAATTGGCCAGATGTTCATTGTGGTTTTTGCACTGAATGGAAGCGGCACGCCCGTTAATGGAGCGCTGGATTAGCCATGAAACAACAGAAACATCAGCACCAGATTGCCCAGCAGCGCCAGCAGCGCCAAGGTTCGCCAGACCTTCAGCGGTTCCCGTTCGAGCAAGGGGCGAGGGCGTACATTCAGGCTGCGGCGTTCACCCTGTTCCAGCGTCAGCAGCCATTCTTCGGCGGTTTCATAACGTTGCAGAGGATCGGCCGAGACGCCACGTTCCAGACACTGCGCCAGCCATTCCGGCAGATCCGGTCGATAACGCGCTGCACTTACCGGCACCCCGAAACGCGGACGCTGGAAGGCTTCGATCTCCCCGTAGGGAAAATGCCCGGTAAGCAGGAAATACAACGTCACGCCCACCGCATACAGATCCTGACGAGCCTCGGGCGCATCACCCCGAAAGGACTCCGGAGCGATGAAGCTCGGGGTTCCCGGTAGCGTCGACGGTGTGTCCTGCGAAAGACCGGGGCAATACGCCAGACCGAAATCCAGCAAGCGCAATTCGCCGTCATCCCCCAACAGCAGGTTCTCCGGCTTGATGTCGCGGTGCAGAATCTGCCGCCGATGCAGCAAACCGACGGCCCGCAAAAGACGTTCGGCCACATCCTGCCACTGAGCCAGTGGCAGCGGACCGCTTTGCTCGAACAGACGCGCCAGTGTGATCCCCGAATATTCACGCATCACGTAGTACAAATGCTGACGCTGACTGGCGCTATGGACTTCAGGGAAATGTCGCCCGGCCACGCGTTTGAGAAACCATTCTTCCGCCAGTAAGGCCTGACCTGCGTGGGCATCGTCCGCCAGCCGTGTGGGCAAGGTTTTCAACAGCCACGCCTGGCCTTGGCTATCGAGGACGCGATACAGCAACGATTGCTGGCTCTGGCCGACGATGCCTTGCACCTGCCAGCCTTCGAAGGTCTGGCCCGGTTTGAGCACCGGGGGCAGCGGCCATTGCTGCAACTGGATCAGCGCATCGCCGATGCTCGCTTCCCCCACGGCATCCACCCGCACCAGCAAGGCACTGGCGTTGTCCTGGCTGCCGGCCAGATGCGCGGCGTTGACCAGTGTTTGTGCCGCACTGTGCAGATCCGGTTGATCACGCAGGATCCCGGCGATGGTCGTGTCGCCGAGCGCGGCCCAGACACCGTCGCTGAGCAGCACGAAGCTTTCGCCTTCACGCAGTTCGCCGTCGAGAAAATCCAGCACCAGATGCTGGTCCAGGCCTAGTGCGCGTTTGAGCACGTGCTGCATGCCCGGTTGCTCCCAGACGTGATCCTCGGTGATCCGCTGCAGGGTGTCGGCGTGCCAGCGATAGGCCCGGCAATCCCCCACATGCGCCAGCGTGAAGCGTCTGCCGCGCAGGACCAGTGCACTGACGGTGGTGAGCAACGGCTGGCCGCCGCCATTGGCCTGCAACCAGCGGTTTTGCGCGAGCAACAGGCGATCCAGCGCCTGAGCCACGCTCCAGGTCTGCGGGGTGGCGTAGTAGTCCAGCGCCAGCGCCTGCAAGGTCGAGCGCGCAGCCAGACCGCCATCGGCGCACTGGCTGACGCCGTCGGCGATGGCGAACAGAAACCCTTTGCTGGCGGCCAGCGCCGGGGCCGGCGTGACCAGTCGCAGGGCGTCCTGATTCTCCGCGCGTGGTCCGGTGGCGCTGGCTTCAGCGAAGCTCAGTTGCAGGGCCATGCAGGCCTCAGACCCGGGCAGCGGTCACGGCCGCCGAGCCCCAGGTGGTTCTCCAGCGACGCTTGACCCCGTGCAGGCCGAACCACGCCAACACGCCAAGACTGGCGAACAACCACAGCGCCAGTTGATAGCTGCCAGTGCTCTGCTTGATCGCGCCCATACCGGCCGCCAAGGCAAAACCGCCGATGCCGCCGGCCATGCCGATCAGCCCGGTCATCACGCCGATCTCCCGGCGAAAGCGTTGTGGCACCAGTTGGAACACCGCCCCGTTACCGGCGCCGAGACCGAGCATGGTGCAGACGAACAGTGCCAGTGCCGCGTAGGAACTCGGCAGGTTGAAGCCGACCGCTGCGATACAAACTGCGGCCACCGTGTACATCGCCAACAGCGTGCGAATTCCACCGAAACGGTCAGCCAGCGCGCCACCCAGCGGCCGCATCAGGCTGCCGCCGAACACGCAGGCGGCGGTGTAGTAACCGGCGGTGACCGGGCTCAAACCGTATTGATCGTTGAAGTAGCCGGGCAGGGCGCTGGCCAGGCCGATGAAGCCGCCGAAGGTGACGCTGTAGAAAAACATGAACCACCAACTGTCGCGGTCGCCCAAGGCCTTGAAATAGTCGGCCATGGACTTGGCTTTTGGTCGCTCCGGCGCGTTTTTCGCCAGCCACGCAAACAGCACCAGCGTCAGGATCAGCGGAATCAGGGCGAAACCGAACACGTTGCTCCAGCCGAACGACGCGGCCAGTACCGGGGCGATCAACGCAGCGAACACGGTGCCGGAGTTACCGGCGCCGGCGATGCCCATCGCCTTGCCCTGATGCTGCGGCGGATACCACTGCGAGGCCAGCGGCAGCGCCACGGCGAACGAAGCGCCGGCCATGCCGAGGAACAGGCCAAGCAGCAGGGCCTGTTCGTAACTGTGAATGCCGAGTTTCCAGGCGCCGAACAGCGCGCAGATCACGATCACTTGACCGATCAGACCGGCGGTTTTCGGCGACAGGCGATCGGCAAGCATGCCCATCGCAAAGCGCAGTACCGCACCAGCGAGAATCGGCGTGGCCACCACGAGGCCGCGTTGTTGGGTGGTCAGGTGCAGGTCGGCGGCGATCTGCACCGCCAGTGGGCCGAGCAGGTACCAGACCATGAAGCTCAGGTCGAAATACAGGAAGGCCGCGAACAGGGTCGGGGTGTGGCCGGATTTCCAGAAGCTTTTATTCATCGCGCACCTCAGCGGTAGAGAATCTCGAGAAGGAGTCAGAACCAGCACAGTGGAGCGCCGCCACGGCCGCACCACCGGCCCCGGTCAATGGGGCCAAAACGCAAAAACGCCGCTACCCGGATCGCCGAAAGGGGCGAGGAAGGTGAGCGACGTCTTTGTCGTGGGTGGGGCAACCGCCGTTGGTTACCTGTAGGGATTGCTTAGCGAGATCTGTGCCAGCTCAGCCGAGCAGCTCGCTCATGGCGATGATCTGCTCCGCGACCTGGATCAGTTTCTGCTGGCGGCTCATGGCCTGGCGGCGCATCAGGGTGTAGGCCTCTTCTTCATTGCAGTCCTTCATTTTCATCAACAGACCCTTGGCCAGTTCGATGCGTTTGCGCTCGGCCAGTTGCTGGTCGCGAGCCTGAAGCTGGGCGCGCAAGGCCTGATCGCTTTCGAAGCGGGCCATGGCCACGTCGAGTATCGGCTGCAGGCGTTGTGCGTGAATGCCTTCGACGATGTAGGCACTGACCCCGGACTTGATCGCCTGACGCATCACACCGGGGTCATGCTCGTCGGTGAACATCACGATCGGCCGTGGCTGGTCGCGACTGACCAGCACCACTTGCTCCATCACATCGCGGCTCGGTGACTCGGTATCGATCAGGATCACGTCCGGGCGCACCGTTTCGACGCGTGCGGGCAGGTCGATGGTCAGGCCGGACTCGTCGATCACCTCGAAACCAGCCTCGGTCAGCGCAGCTTTCAGGCGCCCGACTTTTTTCGCGGTGTCGTTGATCAGCAGAATGCGCAACATGTTCGCGGTCTCCTGTCAGCGACGGGCGAGAAGAGGGGCGTTGTTGCTCAACGCATGCAGCTTGAAACTCTGCGCGTAAGCGGCCGGGTCGCTGCCGTCCCAGACCTTGCCGTCGATCAACTGGCTGCTGCGCATGTCCTCGGTGCCGACCGGCACATCGACAGCGCTGGCCGCGTCGCGGTACAGCGCCAGTTGCTGCACCTGACGGGCGACAGCGAGGTAGTCCGGGTCGTCGCGCAGCAACCCCCAGCGGCGGAACTGGGTCATGAACCACATGCCGTCCGACAGGTACGGCAGGTTCACCGCGCCATCGCCGTGAAAGCGCAGGGCGTGCGGGTCCTGCCAGCGATTGCCCAGACCGTCGTCGTAATCGCCGAGAAAACGCGGTTCGATGCAGGAAACCGGGGCGTCCAGATACTCGGCGGCGCTGAGCAGCTGCGCGGTGCTGCGGCGGTTTTCCGGGCTCTCTTCGATGAAACGGCTGGCTTCGAGGATCGCCATCACCAGTGCGCGGGCGGTGTTGGGGTATTGCTCGACGAAGGCGCGGGTGCAGCCGAGGACTTTTTCCGGGTGGTCGGGCCAGATGGTCTGGCTGGTCACCAGTGTGAAGCCGAGATTCTGCTGCACCGCGCTGGCCGCCCAAGGCTCGCCCACGCAGAAACCGTCGATGCGACCGGCTTGCAGGTGCGCGACCATTTGCGGCGGCGGTACGACCACGCTGTCGACATCCTGCAACGGATGGATGCCCTGACTGGCGAGCCAGTAATAAAGCCACATGGCGTGGGTGCCGGTGGGGAAGGTCTGGGCAAAGGTCAGCCTTGCGCGGGTTTGGTGCACGTGGCGGTCCAGCGCCTCAGGACCGGTCACGCCCAGGCTCTGCAAACCGTGGGACAGGTTGAGGCTCTGGCCGTTCTGGTTCAGACCCATCAGCACCGCCATGTCGGTCGGCGCAACGCCGCCGATGCCCAAGTGCACCGCGTAGATCAGACCGTACAGACTGTGGGCGGCATCGAGCTCGCCGCTGACCAGATTGTCGCGCAGGTTGGCCCAGGAACTCTGGCGCTTGAGGTTCAGGGTCAGGCCGTAAGGCTGCGCAAAGCCCTGCGTAGCGGCGACCACCACCGAAGCGCAGTCGCTCAGGGCCATGAAGCCGAGGTTGATCGCGCTTTTTTCCGGGGCATCGCTGCCGTTGACCCAGGCCAGTGGCCCGACGGAGGTTTGAGTCATGAAAAGCCATCCTCAAAAAAAACGTCGTCACGGACTTTGTCGAGGCAAAACCCGGTGACGACGCCATTGTCCTTGCCTGCCTGCCTGCCGTCATTGGCCTGCGGGCTGATGCAGGGGAAGGTGCAAGGCATATGCCAGTGCAGGGGATTTGCGTGTGCGCCTCGCGCGGCGGGGTGATGCCCGGCTATAATCGCCGCCTCTTTTCGCCGCCTCGAGTCATAGCCGCCCATGTACACCCTGGCCCGTCAGCTGTTGTTCAAACTTTCCCCGGAAACCTCCCACGATCTGTCGCTGGATCTGATCGGCGCGGGCGGGCGTTTGGGCCTCAACGGCTTGCTGTGCAAGGCGCCGGCGTCGCTGCCGGTGAACGTCATGGGCCTGGACTTCCCGAACCCTGTGGGTCTCGCGGCCGGTCTGGACAAGAACGGCGCGGCCATCGACGGCTTCGCGCAGCTGGGTTTCGGTTTTGTCGAAATTGGCACCGTGACTCCGCGCCCACAGCCGGGCAACCCGAAACCACGGATTTTCCGCCTGCCGGAAGCCGAGGCGATCATCAACCGCATGGGTTTCAACAACCTCGGTGTGGATAACCTGCTGGCGCGGGTCGCGGCGGCCAAATACAAAGGCGTGCTGGGGATCAATATCGGCAAGAACTTCGACACCCCGGTCGAGCGTGCGGTCGATGACTACCTGATCTGCCTGGACAAGGTTTACGCCCACGCCAGCTACATCACGGTCAACGTCAGTTCGCCGAACACCCCGGGCCTGCGCAGCCTGCAATTCGGCGATTCGCTCAAGCAATTGCTGGCGGACCTGGCCACGCGCCGCGCCGAACTGGCCCTGCGCCACGGTAAACATGTACCGCTGGCGATCAAGATCGCGCCGGACATGACCGACGAAGAAACCGCACAAGTCGCGCAAGCACTGATCGAAACCGGGATGGACGCGGTGATCGCCACCAACACCACCCTCAGCCGCGTGGGCGTCGAAGGCATGGAACACGGTGACGAGGCGGGCGGTCTGTCCGGCGCGCCGGTTCGCGAGAAGAGCACCCACACGGTCAAAGTGCTGGCGTCCGAGCTGGGTGGCAAACTGCCGATCATCGCGGCGGGCGGTATCACCGAAGGCAAGCATGCGGCCGAGAAGATCGCTGCCGGCGCGAGCCTGGTGCAGATCTACTCCGGCTTCATCTATAAGGGCCCGGCGCTGATCCGCGAATCCGTGGACGCCATCGCCGCCAAGCGCTGATTGGCAGATATAAAAAGGCAGGCATAAAAAAGGGCTCCTCGAAGGAGCCCCTGGGCCGTAGCCCGCCGTCCGGGAAGGACGTGCATGGTGATCAGGGTGTTGCGAAATCAGATTGTCGTGTCGGAATAAGTGCCCTGTGTCAGCCGACGGCGTGAAGTTCGTTGAGTCTGTGGATTCCCGCAGTGCCGGTCATACCGTCCCAGTTGTCGCCGCGTCCTTCTCGCCAGCCGTTGATCCAGGCTTGACGTACCGACGGTAGAGTAAATGGGCAAAGCTCACGGGATTTGCCACCAACGCCATATTGATATCCGCGCAAAAATGCTCTTTCCAACGGATCACGCTTAAGTCTTCTCATAGGGTGTTTCCCTCACTTGTTGACTGTTTTTGTCGCGTCGACCTCAATTGAGGTCTGGCAGAAAAACTCTGCCGTTGGCGGCTCGCTGCCAGCGTGGCGAGCCAAGGTGTTGACGCCGTTGCGACGTCAACCTGTGTCCAGTTCTAACCAATGAGTCACATCGAGGGAATGACCGTTTTGTCATAAGGACGTAACGAAAAGGATGCTATGGCGATAAGTAACGCCAGGTTTCATGAATGTTTATTCACCAAACCCCGGTATGATCGGCCCTGCACTGTATGACAGGTTTAATTCCTTAGTGAGAATGACCCACGTTTACCGTCGGGTACTTTTCGACGAAGGGTTGCTTTGAGTCATTTTGTTGCATCAACTTTTTTATCTGTCCCGGCATCTAAGCTCTTTTAACCCGAGCAGCGGGGATGGAACGGCACACCTTCGTGCCACGCGGGCGCTCTTGTAGAAAAGCGCCTGATTGAAAACCGGATCGGCAATGCGTTGCCGGTTCATTAGCCAAAGGCTCTGGAAAAACCATGTCCGACCGTTTCGAACTCTTCCTCACTTGCCCCAAAGGCCTTGAAGGCCTGCTCATCGAGGAAGCCGTCGGGCTTGGCCTTGAAGAAGCCCGCGAGCACACCTCCGCCGTGCGTGGCATGGCGACCATGGAAACCGCCTATCGCCTGTGCCTCTGGTCGCGTCTGGCCAACCGCGTGTTGCTGGTGCTCAAGCGCTTCCCGATGAAAGACGCCGAAGACCTGTACCACGGCGTGCTCGACGTCGAGTGGCAGGACCACATGCTGGCCGACGGCACCCTGGCCGTTGAGTTCAGCGGCCACGGCTCGGGCATCGACAACACCCACTTCGGCGCCTTGAAGGTCAAGGACGCCATCGTCGACAAACTGCGCACCCCGCAGGGCGACCGTCCAAGCATCGACAAGCTCAACCCGGATCTGCGCATTCACCTGCGTCTGGATCGCGGCGAAGCGATCCTGTCCCTCGACCTCTCCGGCCACAGCCTGCACCAGCGCGGCTACCGTTTGCAGCAGGGCGCTGCGCCGCTGAAGGAAAACCTCGCGGCGGCGATCCTGATCCGTTCCGGCTGGCCGCGCATTGCCGCCGAAGGTGGCGCGCTGGCTGACCCGATGTGCGGTGTCGGCACGTTCCTGGTCGAAGCCGGCATGATCGCCGCCGACATGGCGCCGAACCTGCGTCGCGAGCAGTGGGGCTTTACCGCCTGGCTCGGTCACGTACCGGCGCTGTGGAAGAAACTGCATGAAGAAGCCGTCGAGCGTGCTGCTGCCGGTCTGGCCAAGCCACCGCTGTGGATTCGTGGTTATGAAGCCGACCCACGGCTGATCCAGCCGGGCCGCAACAACGTCGAGCGCGCCGGTCTGAGCGAATGGATCAAGATCTATCAGGGCGAAGTCGCGACGTTCGAACCGCGCCCGGACCAGAACCAGAAAGGTCTGGTGATCTGCAACCCGCCGTACGGCGAGCGTCTGGGTGACGAAGCCAGCCTGTTGTACCTCTACCAGAACCTCGGCGAGCGTCTGCGTCAGGCCTGCCTGAACTGGGAAGCGGCGGTGTTCACCGGCGCGCCGGACCTGGGCAAGCGCATGGGCATCCGCAGCCACAAACAGTATTCGTTCTGGAACGGCGCGCTGCCGTGCAAGCTGCTGTTGATCAAAGTGCTGCCGGATCAGTTCGTCACCGGCGAGCGTCGCACCCCGGAGCAGCGCCAGGCCGAGCGCGAGCAAGCCGCTTACGATCAGACGCCGGACGAGCCGCAAGAACGCAAGTACAACAAGAACGGTAACCCGATCAAACCGACGCCGGCCCCGGCTCCGGTGATCGAGCAGCCGCGCCTGAGCGAAGGCGGGCAGATGTTTGCCAACCGCCTGCAGAAGAACCTCAAGGCGATGGGCAAGTGGGTCAAGCGCGAAGGCATCGACTGCTACCGCGTCTACGATGCGGACATGCCGGAATACGCCATGGCCATCGACCTGTACCACGACTGGGTGCACGTTCAGGAATATGCCGCGCCTAAATCGATCGACCCGGAAAAGGCCTCGATCCGCATGTTCGACGCCCTGGCTGCCATCCCGCAGGCGCTGAACATCGACAAGAGCCGCGTGGTGGTCAAGCGCCGCGAGCGTCAGAGCGGCACCAAGCAGTACGAACGTCAGGCGGCTCAGGGCAAATTCAACGAAGTCACCGAAGGCGGCGTGAAGCTGCTGGTGAACCTCACCGACTACCTCGACACCGGGTTGTTCCTCGATCACCGGCCAATGCGCATGCGGATCCAGAAAGAGGCGGCCGGCAAGCGCTTCCTCAACCTGTTCTGCTACACCGCGACCGCCAGTGTGCACGCCGCCAAGGGCGGCGCGCGCAGCACCACCAGCGTCGACCTGTCGAAAACCTACCTCGACTGGGCACGCCGCAACCTGTCGCTCAACGGCTTCTCCGACAAGAACCGTCTGGAGCAGGGCGATGTGATGGCGTGGCTGGAAAGCAGCCGGGAAGAGTACGACCTGATCTTCATCGACCCGCCGACTTTCTCCAACTCCAAGCGCATGGAAGGGATCTTCGACGTGCAGCGTGACCAGGTGCAGTTGATCGACCTGGCCATGGCCCGACTGGCAGCGGGCGGGGTGTTGTACTTCTCCAACAACTTCCGCAAGTTCCAGCTGGAAGACAACCTGGCCGAGCGTTATGCGGTCGAGGAAATCACCGCCAGCACCATCGATCCGGATTTCGCCCGCAACGGCAAGATCCACCGCGCCTGGAAAATCACGGCCCGTTGACACTCTGATCAGTTGGATCCACAGAGCCTTGATTTTTAAGGCTCTTGGATCCGATCAGAGCTAGCCAAATTAGTGGCTAATAGCTATAACTCACTCACGGCCAATGGGGTTATCCCGCAAGTACTGGCGTAGTGAGTGGCCCTTATGTCGTTGCACCCCGTGCGCCCAAAGATCCTGGGTTTTATCAGCGAAGAAGTCTCGGCCTGGCTGGTCGCGCTGCTGGTATTGCTCGCCGGCGGGATTCTCACGGGGCTGCTCGCCTGGGCCACCCTCAATCAGTTTCACAGCCAGTTGCGCCAGCGTTTTCAACTGCTGGCCAATGAGCGCTACAGCCGCATCGAAGAACGTTTTCAGGATCAGGAGCAACGCCTCGATGGCCTGCGCCGGTTCTTCGCCAACTCCGAATCGGTGTCCCGCGCCGAATTCGACGGCTACACCCAACCTTTATTGCTGCGCACCCAGGCCTATTCGTTCGCCTTGCGGGTGAGCGGTTCCGAGCGCGCCGCGTTCGAGCAGCGGGTGCGTGACGAAGGCCTGCCCACCTTCAGCGTGCGTGAACTCAATGCCCGCGGCGAGCTGCAACTGGCCGCAGCTCGGGATGAATACGTCGTCGTGGTGTACAGCCAGACCCAGAGCCGGCTCGGTTCACCGCTGGGTTATGACTTGCTGGCCCAGCCGTTGCGTCGCTCGACGCTGGAACGTGCCGATCAGCTCGGCGGCCTGGCGGTGTCGCAGCCGATGCATCTGGTCAGCATCGAGCCGGCCTATGCGCGGGGTGTGCTGCTGGTGGCGCCGGTACTGCGCGAGGGCGAGCCCAAGTCGTTCGGCTATGTGATGGCGGTGATCAGCATGCGCCAGTTGCTCGCCGATGGCCTGCCGGACGCGCTGCATGATTACCTGTCGGTACGGATCCTCGATCTGTCGACCAACGATCAGCATGAGGTGCTTTTCGAGTCGACCAATGAACCGGCGCCGAGTGATCTGTCAGCCACGCGGCTGGTGCGCATGGCCGACCACGACTATCAGGTCGATATCTCGCCCAGCGAGTCCTTCCTGCAGGCCAACCATTCGTCGGTTGGCAGCGTGGTGGTCCTCGGCGGTTTGCTCAGCCTGCTGCTCAGCGCGCTGCTGTACGTGCTGGTCAGTCAGCGCCAGCGGGCCTTGCGCATGGTCGAACTGCGCACCCAGGAACTGCATGAGCGTGAACAGGAACTGCGGGGCACCCACGGCCAGTTGCGCGGGGTGCTCAACGCGGCGACTCAAGTGGCGATCATCGCCACCGACCTGCGCGGCGTGATCAACACCTTCAACCCCGGCGCGGAGCAGATGCTCGGTTACCGCAGCGCCGAGGTGGTCGGCCACATGACCCTGGAAAACCTGCATTTCCCCCGGGAGCTGATCACCCGTGCGGCGGAACTGAGCGCCCGCTATGGCAAGAGCATTCCGACCTGCCAGGCGATGCTGGTGGAGGGCGGCGAAGTCGGCGGGCATGAGGCACGCGAGTGGACGCTGGTGCGCAAGGACGGCAGTCATCTGCCGGTAAACATGCTCGCCACCCCGGTGCTCGATGAGCAGGGGCTGTGGGTCGGGCACCTGGCGATCTGCATCGATATCACCGAACGCAAGCGCGTCCACGAAGCGTTGGCGGCGCGGGATGTGCTGTTGAAGAAACTCAGCGCCCACGTTCCGGGCGGGATCTATCAGTTCAAGATGGAATTCGACGGGCGCTTCAGCGTGATCTACGCCAGCGACGGCATCCGCGAGATCTACGAGCTGGAACCCGATGTGTTGCTGCTCAATGCCGAATCAATCTTTACCCGCATTCATCCGCAGGACGTCAGCCGCGTACGCAAATCGATCCGCGCCTCGGCGGACAACCTCAGCCCGTGGCGCGAGGAATACCGCGTGCAATTGCCCGAGCGCGGCCTGCGCTGGGTGCGCGGCGAAGCGACGCCCGAGGAACTGCCGGGTGGCGGCGTGCTGTGGCATGGCTACATCTCGGACATTTCCGACCTGAAACGGGTGGAAGAAGAGTTGCGCGCACTGTCGGTGACCGATGCGCTGACCGGCATCCACAACCGGCGTTATTTTCAGGAGCGCCTGACCACTGAAATGGCCCGGGTCGAGCGCGGAGGCGGCGAACTGTCGGTGATCATGCTCGATATCGATCACTTTAAACGGATCAACGATCAGTACGGCCATGCGGTCGGCGACCGGGTGTTGCAGGCGGTGTGCGAGCGCATCGGCCATCGCCTGCGGCGTACCGACGTGTTCTGTCGCCTGGGCGGCGAGGAGTTCATGGTGCTGTGCCCGGACATCGACGGTGATCACGCGTACATGCTGGCCGTGGAGTTATGGCAAGGCCTGCGCGGTGCGCCGGTGGATGTGGTGGGCGTGGTGACGGCCAGTTTCGGGATTGCCAGTTGGCGGCCGGGAGAGGGCGCGGATGCGCTGTTGCTGCGGGCGGATTCGGGGGTTTATGCGGCGAAGCAGGGCGGGCGAGATCGGGTCGAGCGGCAGATGAACTGATCCGGTTTGCCATGTGATCGTTCCCACGCACTGCGTGGGAACGATCTTGCCGGGGCGGCTTACAGAACGGAAGCCGTCTGCGGCGCTCGCGGCTGTTTGTAGAGATCCAGCAGCACCTGATCCAGCACCGACGATGCACCGAACGGCGCCTTGTCGTTGAGGATCGCCACCACCGCCCAGGTGTTGCCGTTGACGTCGCGGCTGAAGCCGGCGATGGCGCGCACGGTGTTCAGGGTGCCGGTCTTGACGTGGGCTTCACCGCGCATCGCGGTGGTCTTCAGGCGTTTGCGCATGGTGCCGTCGGTGCCGGCAATCGGCAGCGAGCTGATGTACTCGGCGGCGTACGGGCTATGCCAAGCGGCTTGCAGCATGGCGGCCATTTCCCGGGCGCTGACGCGCTCGGCACGGGACAGGCCGGAGCCGTTCTCCATCACCAGGTGCGGCGCGGTGATGCCTTTTTTCGCCAGCCACTGACGTACCACGCGCTGCGCCGCCTTGGCGTCATCGCCGTCGGCGTCGTTGCGGAATTTCTGGCCCAGGCTCAGGAACAGCTGCTGAGCCATGGTGTTGTTACTGTATTTGTTGATGTCGCGGATGATTTCCGCCAGGTCCGGCGAGAACGCACGGGCCAGCACTTTGGCGTTGCTCGGCGTCGGGGCCAGGCGATCCTTGCCCTGGATGCTGCCGCCCAGTTCCTTCCAGATCGCCCGCACGGCGCCGGCGGTGTAGGTCGCGTGGTCGAGCAGCGACAGATAAGTCTGTGAGCTGCAGCCTTCGCCCAACTGGCCGGCAACGGTCACGGTGACGCTGCCATCGGCCTGCGGCACCGGGTTGTAGCGCACGCCGCCGGTGCACTGTTTGGAGTTGAGCGCTTTGACGGTGTTTTCGATGTTGATGCTGGCAATCGGCGGTTCGACCGAAATCAATACCCGGCCATTGTCATTGCGGGCCACGAAACGCAGGGCCTTGAGGTTGACCAGCAGCGAGTCCGGCTTGACCAGGAACGGCTTGTTCTCATCGTTGCCGTCATCGTTGAATTCCGGCAGTTGCGGCTGCACGAAGAAGCTGCGGTCCAGTACCAGGTCGCCGGTGATCTGGGTCACGCCGTTGGCGCGCAGGTCGCGCATCAGCAGCCAGAGTTTTTCCATGTTCAGCTTCGGATCGCCGCCACCCTTGAGGTAGAGGTTGCCGTTGAGGATGCCGCTGTTCAGGTCGCCGTCGGTGTAGAACTCGGTTTTCCACTGATGGTTGGGGCCGAGCATTTCCAGCGCCGCGTAGGTGGTGACCAGTTTCATGGTCGAGGCCGGGTTGACCGACACGTCGGCGTTGTACACGGTCGGCGTGCCCGGGCCGTCCAGCGGCACCATCACCAGCGACAGGGCGCTGGGTTGCAGCTTGCTGGCCTTGAGGGCTTTTTCGACGTTGGGTGTCAGGGCGGTGTTGATGGTGGCAGCGGAAACAGGCAAGGCCAGGGGCAGAAGAAGGCCGGCCAGGAGCAGAGGACGCAACGATTTGATCATATGAAATAAAACCCTACAGCCGAGGGGAAAAAGACGAGGACATGGATGAAAAGGTCCTCAGTGGTCATGAAAGTGTCGGCATTATGCCCCAAGGTGTAACAGCTTGTGCCTTTCGCAAGGGTGCCAATTCGTTATTTTTTTACGGGCGGTCGCACGCTCGTCCCGGATAGGCGGGCAATCGCCGCCTTAAACTGGTAAAGTGCCGGCCGTTATTACTTAAGAGGATTGTTCCAATGGCGACTAACCGTTCCCAGCGTCTGCGCAAAAAACTGTGCGTCGATGAATTTCAAGAGCTGGGTTTCGAACTGAACCTGGGCTTCAAAGAAGACCTGTCCGAAGAAGCCATTGACGCTTTCCTCGAAGCATTCATCAAAGAAGCCATGGAAGCCAACGGTCTGGGCTATGTCGGCGGCGACGACTTCGGTCTGGTTTGCCTGCAGAAGCGTGGCTCGGTCTCCGAAGAGCAGCGCGCTGCTGTCGAAGCCTGGCTGAAAACCCGCTCCGAGCTGACCACCACTGAAATCAGCCCGCTGCTGGACGTTTGGTATCCGGAAAAGCCGATCAACGCGGCCAAGTGATACTGAAAAAAACGGCGACCCGAGGGTCGCCGTTTTTTTATGCCTGCTTTTTAACGAATCATGCCTTGCGCCAGTTGAGGATCAGCAAGGTCAACACCCCCGCGACAATCCCCCAGAAGGCCGAACCGATGGAAAACAGCGTCAGCCCCGACGCCGTGACCATGAAGGTGATCAGCGCCGCTTCCCGTTCCTTCACCTCGGTCATGGCAATGCTCAAACCGTTGATGATCGAACCGAACAGCGCCAGCGCGGCAATCGACAGCACCAGTTCCTTGGGCAGCGCGGCAAAAAGCGCCGCCAGCGTGGCGCCGAACACCCCGGCAATCCCGTAGAAAATCCCGCACCACACCGCTGCGGTGTAGCGTTTGTTGCGATCTTCGTGGGCATGGGGCCCGGTGCAGATCGCCGCGCTGATCGCTGCCAGGTTGATGCCGTGGGAACCGAACGGCGCCAGCAGCAACGACGCGATGCCGGTGGTGGTGATCAACGGCGAGGCCGGTACGTTGTAGCCGTCGGCCCGAAGGACAGCGACACCGGGCATGTTCTGCGAGGTCATCGCCACCACGAACAGCGGAATGCCGATGCTGATGGTCGCCGCGAGGGAAAAGTGCGGCGTGGTCCAGACCGGTGTCGCCACTTCCAGGTGAAAACCGCTGAAATCCAGCAGCCCCATGAAGCCCGACAGCGCGGTGCCGATCAGCAACGCGGCAAGCACCGCATAACGCGGCGTCAGGCGTTTGACCAGCAGATAAGTGAAGAACATCCCCAGCACCAGCCCGGTGCGGTGCTGCGCGGCGACGAAGATTTCACTGCCGATCTTGAACAGGATCCCCGCCAGCAACGCGGCGGCGAGGGAGGCCGGGATCTTTTTCACCAGCCGTTCGAAGCTGCCGGTCAGGCCGCAGATCGTCACCAGCACCGCACAGGTAATGTAGGCGCCAATGGCTTCGCCGTAGGTGACGCCGCCGAGGCTAGCGATCAGCAAGGCTGCGCCGGGCGTCGACCAGGCAATCGTGATTGGCGTGCGGTAACGCAGCGAAAGGCCGATCGAACACACCGCCATGCCGATGGAAATCGCCCAGATCCACGAGGAAATCTGCCCGCTGCTCAGGCCCGCCGCCTGCCCGGCCTGGAACATCAGCACCAGCGAACTGGTGTAACCGGTCATCATCGCGATGAATCCGGCGACGATGGCGGAGGGCGATGTGTCCGCAAAGGGGCGCAGTCGGGTGTGGGTGATTTCGTTCATGACAGCGGTGTTCCTTGTTCAAGCCACGGATTTCGGGTTTAAGCCTAAACTCAAACGTAACGATGCGTTGCAATACAGCCGAAGTCACAAACAGCCGTACAGTCGTGTTGCCACCTTCCATTGTGTACAATCGCGCTGTTTTTTACGCGATACTTGCCAGCGACCCACTGTGCCGTATTACAGTCACGGTCAATTCGCCGCCGTTCTTCCCGACTCGAGTGCCCATGAACGAACAGTTGCAACCCCTCAAGAAACAACCGCGAGCAGGCAAAGCCGGCCGCAGCGGAACCCAGGACGATATTGTCTATGCGCATATCTTCGAGGCCATCCTCGAACAGCGCCTGGCGCCCGGTACAAAGTTGAGCGAAGAAGCGCTGGGGGAAATTTTCGGGGTAAGCCGCACCATCATTCGCCGCGCACTCTCGCGTCTGGCTCATGAAGGCGTGGTGCTGTTGCGGCCGAACCGTGGCGCGGTGGTGGCGAGCCCGAGCGTCGAAGAGGCGCGTCAGGTGTTCCTCGCCCGGCGTCTGGTGGAGCGCGCGATCACTGAACTGGCGGTGCAGCACGCCACGGCCGAGCAGATCGCCGAATTGCGTCAGATGGTCAACGACGAACGTGACAGCTTCTCCCGTGGTGATCGCGGCGCCGGCATCCGCCTCTCGGGCGAATTCCACCTGAAACTGGCCGAAGCGGCGAAGAACGCTCCGCTGATCAGCTTCCAGCGCAGCCTGGTTTCGCAGACTTCGCTGATCATTGCCCAATATGAAAGCGGCAACCGTTCGCACTGTTCCTACGACGAGCACACCCAGTTGATTGACGCCATCGAAGCGCGTAACGGCGAGCTGGCGGTGGACCTGATGATGCATCACATGGATCACATCGACAGCAAGCTCAACCTCGACGAGGAAAGCGCTTCGGACGATCTGCATGCGGTGTTCTCGCACCTGTTGCAGACCAAGAAGCCGGGGCGTCCGGCGGCCAAGCTCTAAAGCGAATCGACAGGCAATAAAAATCCCCCGGACTGCAAAGTACCGGGGGATTTTTTTTGCCTTCCCGATCATTCCCACGCAGAGCGAGGGAACGATCAAGCGATCAGTTAGCGTTGGTGCACCAGCGCACCCGCCGCATAGGTCTGGGCCACGGTGCGGTCATCGCCCAGCGTCATCAGTACAAACAACGTCTCGGCAATGTTGTTGGCCTGCTTCAGGCGGTAGCTCAGCAGCGGCGTGGCGTTGTAGTCCAGCACCAGGAAGTCGGCGTCGGAGCCCGGTTGCAGGTTGCCGATCTTGTCTTCCAGACGCAGCGCCCGCGCACCGCCGAGGGTGGCGAGGTACAGCGACTTGAACGGGCTCAGGCGCGCACCTTGCAGCTGCATCACCTTGTAGGCTTCGTTCAGGGTTTGCAGCAGCGAGAAACTGGTGCCGCCGCCGACGTCAGTGCCGAGGCCGACATTCAATTTGTGCTTCTCGGCCATCGGCAGGTTGAACAGGCCGCTGCCGAGGAAGAAGTTCGACGTCGGGCAGAACGCGACCGCCGAACCGGTTTCCGCCAGGCGCGCGCATTCGTCGTCGCACAGGTGAACGCCGTGGGCAAACACCGAACGCTCGCCGAGCAATTGATAGTGGTCGTAAACGTCCAGATAGCCCTTGCGCTCCGGGAACAGCGCCTTGACCCACTCGATTTCCTTGAGGTTTTCGCTGATGTGGGTCTGCATGTACAGATCCGGGTATTCACCGAGCAACTGGCCGGCGAGGGTCAGTTGTTCCGGGGTGCTGGTCGGGGCGAAACGCGGGGTCACGGCGTAGTGCAGGCGGCCCTTGCCGTGCCAGCGCTCGATCAGCGCCTTGCTGTCGACGTAGCTCGATTCCGGGGTGTCGGTCAGGTAGTCCGGCGCGTTGCGGTCCATCATCACCTTGCCGGCGATCATCCGCAGATCCAGCTTCTCGGCCGCTTCGAAGAACGAGTTCACCGATTGCGGGTGCACGCTGCCGAACACCAGCGCGGTGGTGGTGCCATTGCGCAGCAGTTCCTTGATGAAGATGTCCGCTACTTCATCGGCGTGGGCCTTGTCGGCGAACTGGCTTTCGCACGGGAAGGTGTAGGTGTTCAGCCAGTCCAGCAGTTGCTCGCCGTAGGCACCGACCATGCCGGTCTGCGGCAGGTGGATGTGGGTGTCGATGAAGCCCGGGGTAATCAGCGCATCCTTGTGATGCGTGATCTCGATGTCCGCCGGCAGGGTCGGCAGCAGTTCGCTGGCGTGGCCGAGGGCGCTGATCTTGCCGTCATCGACCACCAGCAGGCCGTCCTCGAAATACTCGTAGGAGGCTTCGATGCCGACCTCGGCAGGGTCGGCGATGCTGTGCAGGATGGCGGCGCGGTAGGCTTTGCGAGTCAGAGGCATGAGGGTTCTCTAATCAGTTTGAGGCTTTGAGTGTGGCGGCCTGACTGCGGCGGGAAACCGGCAGCAGTTTGGCAATCGGTTCGGCGCTGGCGGTGTGCTGGCCGAAATTGGCGTTATAGGTGGCGATGATTTCGCCGGCGATGGAGATGGCGATTTCCACAGGCAACTTGCCTTTGACTTCGCCGATGCCCATCGGGCAGCGCATGCGTTGCACGACGCCGCTGTCGAAGCCTCGGTCACGCAGGCGGTGTTCGAACTTGGCCCGTTTGGTTTTCGAGCCGATCAGGCCGAAGTAGGCGAAGTCGTTGCGCTTGAGGATCGCGGCAGTGAGTTCCAGGTCCAGCTGATGATTGTGGGTCATGACGATGCAGTAGCTGCCGGCGGGCAGGTCGTCGATTTCATCCACAGGCTCCTCGGCGACGATTTTGCGCACGCCGTGGGGAATCTGTTCAGGAAATTCCTCTTCCCGGGAGTCGATCCAGCGCACCCGGCAGGGCAGGCTGGCGAGCAAGGGTACCAGTGCGCGGCCCACATGACCGGCGCCGAACACGGCAATCTGCGCCTGCACCTGGCCCATCGGTTCGAACAACAGCACCGTGGCGCCGCCGCAGCACTGGCCGAGGCTGGCGCCGAGGCTGAAGCGCTCCAGATGGGTGTCCTGCTTGCCGCTGGCGAGCATCTCGCGGGCGATCTGCATGGCTTTGTATTCCAGGTGCCCGCCACCGATGGTGTCGAACGTCTGGCGGGCGCTGACGACCATCTTCGAGCCGGCATTGCGCGGCGTCGAGCCGAGCTCTTCGATGATCGTCACCAGAACGCAGGGTTCGCCCTGGTTCTGCAGGTCGGCGAGGGCGTCGATCCAGTTGTACATGTTCACCTCGACATTTGTCGTTGTCTGTTCGGGCCTCATCGCTGGCAAGCCAGCGATGGCCGCGCCTCGGTCCTTACAGCGGAGCCAACTCGGTTTCAGCCTCGACGGCCTTCACCGCTTTGAGCTGACGCATCTGCTCGCAACCCCACAACACCCGCTCCGGGGTCGCCGGCGCGTCGATCTTCGGCTGATGCTTGTAGTCGCCGAAGCTGGCCACCGCATCCTTGATCGCACACCACGCGGCGATGCCGAGCATGAACGGCGGCTCACCCACAGCCTTGGAATGGAACACCGTGTCTTCCGGGTTCTTGCGGTTTTCCACCAGCTTCACCCGCAGGTCCAGCGGCATGTCCGCCACGGCCGGGATCTTGTAGCTGGCCGGGCCGTTGGTCATCAGCTTGCCCTTGTTGTTCCACACCAGTTCTTCCATGGTCAGCCAGCCCATGCCCTGGACGAAACCGCCCTCGACCTGGCCGATGTCGATCGCCGGGTTCAGCGAGGCGCCGACGTCGTGGAGGATGTCGGTACGCAGCATCTTGTACTCGCCGGTCAGGGTGTCGACGATCACCTCGCAACACGCCGCGCCGAAGGCGAAGTAGTAGAACGGACGACCACGGGCCTGGCTGCGGTCGTAGTAGATTTTCGGGGTCTTGTAGAACCCGGTGCTCGACAGCGACACCTGATTGAAATACGCCAGCTGGATCAGCGCTTCGAAGGTCAGGATGTGGTCGCGCACACGGACATGGCCGTTGTGGAATTCCACGTCTTCTTCGCTGACCTTGTAGTGCCGCGCGGCGAATTCGACCAGGCGCTGCTTGATGATCTCGGCAGCGTTCTGCGCGGCTTTACCGTTGAGGTCGGCACCGCTGGAGGCCGCCGTCGGCGAAGTGTTCGGCACCTTGTCGGTGTTGGTCGCGGTGATCTGCACGCGGTCCATTTCCACCTGGAACACTTCGGCCACGACCTGCGCGACTTTGGTGTTCAGACCCTGGCCCATTTCCGTGCCGCCGTGGTTCAGGTGGATGCTGCCGTCGGTGTAGACGTGCACCAGGGCACCTGCCTGGTTGAGGAAACTGGCGGTGAAGGAAATGCCGAATTTCACCGGGGTCAGCGCCAGGCCTTTCTTCAGGATCGGGCTGTTGGCGTTGTAGCGACGGATCGCTTCGCGGCGCTCGGCGTACTGGCTGCTTTCTTCCAGCTCGGCGGTCATTTCCTCGAGCATGTTGTGCTCGACGGTCTGGTAGTAATGGGTGACGTTGCGTTCGGTCTTGCCGTAGTAGTTGGCCTTGCGCACGGCCAGCGGATCGAGGTTCAGGTGACGGGCGATGGCGTCCATCACTTCTTCGATCGCGACCATCCCTTGCGGGCCGCCGAAACCACGGTACGCGGTGTTCGACGCGGTGTTGGTCTTGCAGCGGTGACCGTTGATGGTCGCATCACCGAGGTAGTACGAGTTGTCCGAGTGGAACATCGCCCGGTCGACGATCGAGGCCGACAGGTCAGGGGAGCAGCCGCAGTTACCGGCCAGGTCCATCGCAATCCCGTGCAGGCGTCCGGTGCTGTCGAAGCCGACGTCGTACTCGACGTAGAACGGGTGACGTTTGCCGGTCATCAGCATGTCTTCGACGCGCGGCAGGCGCATCTTGGTCGGCTGGCCGGTGAGGTGCGCGATCACCGCACACAGGCAGGCCGGGCTGGCGGCCTGGGTTTCCTTGCCGCCGAAACCACCGCCCATGCGGCGCATGTCGACGACGATTTTGTTCATCGATACGTCGAGGACTTCGGCCACCAGTTTCTGCACTTCGGTGGGGTTCTGCGTCGAGCAGTAGACGATCATGCCGCCATCTTCGGTCGGCATCACCGAGGAGATCTGGGTCTCCAGATAGAAGTGTTCCTGGCCGCCAATGTGCAGCGTGCCTTGAATGCGATGTTCAGCCGTGGCCAGTGCGGTGGTCGAATCGCCGCGCTGATGGGTGTGGCTGTCGAGCACGAAGTGGCGTTTGCGAAGGGCTTCGACCACGTCCAGCACCGGCTCCAGATCTTCGTATTCGATGATCGCGGCCATGGCTGCTTTGCGTGCGGTTTCCAGATCCTTGGCGGCCACGGCTAGCACCGGTTGACCGACGAACTGCACGTCATCGATGGCCAGCAGCGGATCGCCCGGCAGCAGCGGGCCGATATCTTTCAGGCCCGGCACGTCTTCGTGGGTGATGGCGATGCGCACGCCTTCGAAGGCGTAGCAGGGTTTGGTGTCGATGCTGATGATTTTCGCGTGGGCGCGATCCGACAGCCGCGCGTAAACGTGCAACTGGTTCGGGAATTCGAGCCGGTCATCGATGTACTGCGCTTCACCGGACACATGCTTGGCGGCGCTGTCGTGCTTGACGCTGCGGCCAACACCGGTGGTCAGGTCTTTGGCGAACAGTTCAGCCAGTTCAGCTTGAGTTTTCTCTACGCCGTGATGGTTAGACATAAGCGGTCACCCGAGTCTCGATGTGCGGTGTTTGCAGTTCGATGAAGTATTTGCGCAGCAGGTTCTGCGCGCTGAGCAGGCGGTATTCCTTGCTGGCGCGGAAGTCCGAGAGCGGGGTGAAATCCTCGCCCAGCGCGGTGCAGGCACGTTCGACCACAGCGTTGTTGAACGGCTGGCCGATCAGCACGGCTTCGCAGTGAGCGGCGCGTTTCGGGATCGCGGCCATGCCGCCGAAGGCGACGCGGGCGTCGGTGATCACACCGTTTTCGACACGCAGGTTGAATGCAGCGCAGACGGCAGAGATGTCGTCGTCCAGGCGCTTGGAGACTTTGTAGGCGCGGAAACGCTGCTCGGCCGTGGCGCGAGGGACGATGATTTTTTCGATGAACTCGCTTTCCTGACGCGCGGTGACCCGGTAATCGATGAAGTAATCTTCCAGGTTCAGCGTGCGCCGAGTCTCGCCCTTGCACAGCACGATCTGCGCGCCGAGGGCGATCAGCAGCGGTGGCGAATCACCAATCGGCGAAGCGTTGCCGATGTTGCCGCCGAGGGTGCCCTGGTTGCGGATCTGCAGAGAGGCGAAACGGTGCAGCAGTTCGCCGAAGTCCGGGTATTCGGCGTTCAACGCTTCGTAGCAGTCGGAGAGGGCAGTGGCGGCGCCGATTTCGATGCGGTCTTCGAAGGTCTCGATGCGCTTCATTTCAGCGACGTTGCCGACGTAGATCATCACCGGCAGGGTGCGGTGGAACTGCGTGACTTCCAGCGCCAGATCGGTGCCGCCGGCCAGCAGCCGGGCTTGTGGATAAGCGTCATAGAGGTCGGCCAGGTCGGCTACGGTCAGCGGCACCAGGCAGCGTTTATCGCCGCTGTTGAGTTCGCCGATCGATGTCGGGGCAATGGCTTTGAGGCGAGCGATGGTTTCCGCTTCCCGGGCGTCGAACTGATCCGGTTGCTTGCCGCAGCAGGATTGTTCGGCAGCGGCCAGGATCGGCCGGTAGCCGGTGCAGCGGCAGAGATTGCCGGCCAGCGCTTCGTGGGCCTTGGCATGGTCCGGTGCATCGCTGTTCTTTTGCAGGGCGAACAGCGACATCACGAAGCCGGGGGTACAGAAACCGCACTGCGAACCGTGGCACTCGACCATGGCTTTCTGCACGCTGTGCAGTTCGCCCTTGTGCTTGAGGTCTTCGACGCTGATCAATTGCTTGCCGTGCAGCGACGAAACGAACGTCAGGCACGAGTTGAGGCTGCGATAGCGAATGTGTTCGCGGCCATCGTCATCCGTCTGCAACTCGCCGACCACCACCGTACAGGCGCCGCAGTCACCGCTGGCGCAGCCTTCTTTGGTGCCGGATTTGCCCACGTGTTCACGCAGGTAGTTGAGCACAGTCAGGTTCGGGTCCAGGGCGTGCTCGCTACGGAGTTCCTGGTTGAGTAAAAACTGGATCACGGAAGGCCTCGCAGACTCATTATTGTTGTTAAGCGACTTGAGCCGAATTTAGCAGGTCTGACTTTTCGGTCAATGGTTTTCTGACTTAAAGGTCAGGAAAAGCCATTTTGTCGCTCGACAACGTGCCTATTCAGTATTGACCCTCATTGGATCAAGCGCTTTTTTGCGGGATTCGTGCCAAAAACCGCTGTGCGGGCACTCCGCCATGAACGCGCATTGCGCTACACTGCGCCGCTTGTGCAGATCGAAGAGTTTGAAGGACAACCATGACGTTCAAGGCGCCGGACAGCCTCGCCGAGCAAATCGCTCACCACCTCGCCGAACGGATCATTCGCGGCGAAATGAAGCCGGGAGAGCGTATCCAGGAACAGAAGGTCACGCTGGCGCTGAACGTCAGCCGCGGCTCGGTCCGCGAAGCCTTGCTGATCCTCGAGCGCCGTCACCTGATCGCGATCCTGCCGCGTCGCGGCGCCCACGTCACTGAGCTTACGGCGCACAAGGTGCAGAGCCTGTGCACGTTGATGAGCGAGCTGTACATCCTGCTCGGCAACGCAGTGGCCAACGGCTGGCAAGTCCAGGCCGACATGGCGCCGTTCGTGCAGATCCAGCAGCGCTTGAGCGCCAGCTACGAGCGTCAGGACATCCGTACCTTCGTCGACGACAGCTTCAACGTGATGCGTGCCGCGTATCCGTTTGCCAACAACCCGTACCTGCAGGAAACCGTCGAGAACCTGCAACCGGCCATGAGCCGTGCGTACTTCCTCGCGCTGGAACAGCGCAAGGCCGAGATGAGCGAGTTCCTCGAACTGTTCGAACGCTTGCTGGCCGCCGTCCTCGCCCGTGACCTGCCGCAGATCCGCATCGTGCTGACGGCTTACGCCCAGCGCAGCTGCGATCTGGTGGTGTCCGCCCTGACGGTTGCCTGACCTTGCGGCTCAAGTGCATCAAACTGGCGGGGTTCAAATCCTTCGTCGACCCGACCACGGTGAACTTCCCCAGCAACATGGCGGCGGTCGTCGGGCCGAACGGTTGCGGCAAGTCGAACATCATCGATGCCGTGCGCTGGGTGATGGGCGAAAGCTCGGCGAAAAACCTGCGTGGCGAGTCGATGACCGACGTCATCTTCAACGGCTCGACCAGCCGCAAACCGGTGAGTCAGGCGAGCATCGAACTGGTGTTCGACAACTCCGACGGCACGCTGCTGGGCGAGTGGGCTGCTTATGCGGAAATTTCGATCCGTCGCAAAGTGACCCGCGACAGCCAGACGACTTATTACCTCAACGGCGCCAAATGCCGTCGTCGCGACATCACCGACATCTTCCTCGGCACCGGCCTCGGCCCGCGCAGCTACTCGATCATCGAGCAGGGGATGATCTCCAAGCTGATCGAGTCCAAGCCCGAAGACCTGCGCAACTTCATCGAAGAAGCCGCCGGCATCTCCAAGTACAAAGAGCGCCGGCGTGAGACCGAAAACCGCATCCGTCGCACCCACGAAAACCTTGCCCGTCTGACCGACCTGCGCGAAGAACTCGAGCGTCAACTCGAACGCCTGCACCGCCAGGCCGAGGCCGCCAAGAAGTATCAGGAATTCAAGGCTGAAGAGCGCCAGCTCAAGGCGCAACTGTCGGCCCTGCGCTGGCAAGATCTGAACGATCAGGTCGGCCAGCGCGAGTCGATCATCGGCAACCAGGAAATCAGCTTTGAAGCGCTGGTCGCCGAGCAACGCAACGCCGACGCCGCCATTGAACGCCTGCGCGACGGTCACCACGATCTGTCCGAGCGCTTCAATCTGGTGCAGGGGCGCTTCTATTCGGTCGGCGGCGACATCGCCCGGGTCGAGCAGAGCATCCAGCACGGCCAACAGCGCTTGCGCCAATTGCAGGACGACCTGAAAGAAGCCGAGCGCGCGCGCCTCGAAACCGAATCGCACCTGGGTCACGACCGCACCTTGCTGCTGACCCTCGGCGAAGAGCTCGATCAACTGACCCCTGAGCAGGAAATCACTAACGCCGCCGCTGAAGAAGCCGCCGCTGCGCTGGAAGATTCCGAAACCGTGATGCACGGCTGGCAGGAGCAGTGGGACACCTTCAACCTGACCGCCGCCGAACCGCGCCGTCAGGCCGAAGTGCAGCAGTCGCGGATCCAGCAGCTGGAAACCAGCATGGAGCGCCTGGCCGATCGGCAAAAGCGTCTGGGCGAAGAGCGGGCGTTGCTCTCGGCAGACCCTGAGGACGCGGCGATCATGGAACTCAGCGAACAGCTCGCCGAGTCCGAAGCCACCCTTGAAGATTTGCAGACCAGCGAAGAAGCCCAGGTCGAAAAACTCGAACAACTGCGCCAGGAATTGCAGCAAGCGCTGACCGCACAGCAACAGGCGCAGGGCGATTTGCAGCGCCTCAACGGTCGCCTCGCCTCCCTCGAAGCCTTGCAGCAGGCCGCGCTCGATCCGGGCACCGGCACCGCCGAATGGCTGAAGGAACACAACCTCGCCGAGCGTCCGCGTCTGGCCGAAGGCCTGAAGGTAGAGGCCGGTTGGGAACTGGCGGTGGAAACCGTGCTCGGTGCCGACCTGCAAGCGGTGCTGGTGGATGATTTCGACGGTTTCGATCTGTCCGGTTTCGCTCAGGGCGATCTGCGTTTGCTCAGCCCCGGCAGTGACGGCGTGCGCGTGCCCGGCAGTCTGCTGGACAAGGTTGAGGCACAGGTTGATTTGTCGCCCTGGCTGGCTCAGGTCAAACCGGTCGACAGCCTTGAACAGGCGCTGGCCTTGCGCGGCCAACTGGCTGCCGGGCAGAGCCTGATCAGCCGCGACGGTTACTGGGTCGGCCGGCATTTTCTGCGGGTACGCCGCGCCAGCGAAGCCGAAAGCGGCATGCTCGCACGCGGGCAGGAAATCGAATCGTTGCATGCGGAACGCGAAGAGCGTGAAGCCACGGTCGAGGCCATGGAAACCCGTTTACAGACCCTGCGCGCGCAACAGCGTCAGCAGGAAAACGGTCGCGAACATCTGCGTCGTTTGCTGCAGGACGAAGCCCGTCAGCAAGGTGAATTGAAAGCTCAACTGTCCGCCGGCAAAGCCAAGGCCGAACAGTTGACCCTGCGTCGTACCCGTCTCGATGACGAGTTGGTCGAGCTCGCCGAGCAGCGCGAGCTGGAACACGAAAATATCGGCGAAGCGCGGATCCAGTTGCAGGACGCCCTCGACGCCATGGCCCTCGACACCGAGCAGCGCGAGTTGCTGCTGGCCCAGCGCGACAGCCTGCGCGAACGCCTCGACCGGGTGCGTCAGGAAGCGCGTCAGCACAAGGATCACGCCCATCAATTGGCCGTGCGCCTTGGCTCGCTGCGCGCACAACACGATTCGACCCGCCAGGCCCTCGAGCGTCTGGAAATGCAGGCCGAGCGCCTCACTGAAAAACGTGAACAGCTCAGTCTGAATCTGGAGGAGGGCGAGGCACCGCTGGAAGAGCTGCGCCTCAAGCTTGAAGAATTGCTCGACAAGCGCATGAGCGTCGACGATGAACTCAAGACCGCGCAGATCGCCCTGGAAGACGCCGACCGCGAACTGCGCGACGCGGAAAAACGCCGGACCCAGGCCGAGCAGCAATCGCAATTGATCCGTGGCCAGCTCGAACAGCAACGCATGGAATGGCAAGCCCTGACCGTGCGCCGCAAGGCCCTGCAGGATCAACTGCTGGAAGACGGCTACGATTTGCACGGCGTGCTCAATACCCTGACCGCCGAGGCCAGCGAGAAGGAGGCCGAAGAAGAACTTGAGCGCATCGCCGCGCGAATTCAGCGCCTGGGCGCGATCAACCTCGCGGCGATCGACGAATACACGCAACAATCCGAGCGTAAACGTTATCTGGATGCACAGGACGCCGATCTGGTCGAAGCCCTCGAGACGCTGGAAAACGTCATCCGCAAGATCGACAAGGAAACCCGTAACCGTTTCAAAGATACCTTTGATCAGATCAATGGCGGTTTACAGGCGCTTTTCCCGAAAGTTTTCGGTGGCGGGCGCGCGTATTTGGAACTGACGGGCGAAGATCTACTCGATACAGGGGTGACGATCATGGCGCAGCCGCCCGGGAAGAAGAACAGCACCATCCATTTGCTGTCCGGCGGCGAAAAAGCCCTGACCGCACTGGCACTGGTTTTTGCGATCTTCAAGTTGAACCCGGCGCCGTTCTGCATGCTCGATGAGGTTGACGCGCCACTGGATGACGCTAACGTTGGACGCTACGCACGATTGGTCAAAGAGATGTCGCAGACCGTGCAGTTCATCTATATCACCCACAACAAGATCGCCATGGAAATGGCCGAGCAGTTGATGGGTGTAACGATGCACGAGCCGGGGTGTTCGCGACTGGTAGCCGTGGATGTCGAGGAGGCGATGGCGATGGTGGATGCCTGAGCCGGCGCAGTGTCGGAAAGGTATTTGAAGGTTGTAGGACTTTTTTACCAGCTCCGACTTGCTGGCCAATCGACATATTCGCGCAAGCCAATGAGACAGACGGTGTAAAGTTGTCTTTGGTCGTGCTAGTTTAATGTCAATTTTTCGTATACGTGGGCAAAACGCCTGTCAGAACATAGAGTTGGCGCCACGTTTTAAAGCGGTTTGCACAGTGTAAACCCCTTATTTTTCAGCATTTTTTATAGAGGCACGGGATTACATGGAAATCGGTCTGCGCGAGTGGCTGATCGTCATCGGCATCATTGTGATAGCCGGTATTCTTTTCGATGGCTGGCGCCGTATGCGCGGCGGCAAGGGAAAACTGAAATTCCGTCTTGACCGAAGTCTGTCCAACCTGCCGGACGAGGACACCAGCGCTGAGCTGTTGGGCCCGGCCCGCGTACTGGACAACCATAAAGAGCCGCAACTGGACGAACACGACCTGCCATCGGTGAGCATGCCGGCCCGCGAAGCACGCGAGCCTCGCGAATCCGGTTCCAAGCGCGGCAAGCGCGGCAGCAACGGTCCGGCCCAGGGCGACCTGAACCTCGATCTGGATCTGGACGGCGGCCCGAGCTTCAGCAGCCGTGACGATGATTTCATCGAGCCGGTCGCCAAGGCGTCGCCGGCAGTTGCCGATAAAGATCAGCCGCAAGCTGAAGAAGTATTGGTCATCAGCGTGATCTGCCGCGACCCGGCCGGCTTCAAAGGCCCGGCACTGCTGCAGAACATTCTGGAAAGCGGTCTGCGTTTCGGCGAGATGGATATCTTCCACCGTCACGAAAGCATGGCCGGTAACGGCGAAGTGCTGTTCTCCATGGCCAACGCGGTCAAGCCGGGCATCTTCGATCTGGACGACATCGACCATTTCAGCACCCCGGCGGTGAGCTTCTTCCTCGGCCTGCCAGGCCCGCGTCATCCGAAGCAGGCCTTCGACGTGATGGTCGCGGCAGCACGCAAGCTGTCCCAAGAACTGAACGGCGAATTGAAAGATGACCAGCGCAGCGTCCTGACCGCGCAGACCATCGAGCACTACCGTCAGCGCATCGTCGAATTCGAACGTCGCGCCCTGACCCAGAAGCGTTGATTGAAAAGGTTGCCTCGCGATAAAGAGGCAATCGGCAAATAGATTGAGCAGCCTCGGCTGCTCTTTTGCTTTATGAGAGAACACCCATGACTGCCGCCGAAACCCGCATTCTAGAGCTGCGTGCTGAGCTCGATCAGCACAACTACCGTTACCACGTTCTCGATGAACCGAGCATTCCGGATGCCGAGTACGACCGGTTGTTCCACGAGCTCAAGGCGCTGGAAGCGGCCAACCCGGAACTGATCACCAGCGACTCGCCGACCCAGCGCGTCGGCAGCGTGGCGCTGACCGCGTTCACCCAGGTGCGTCACGAAGTGCCGATGCTCAGCCTCGGCAACGCCTTCGAAGAAACCGACATGCGCGAGTTCGACCGCCGGGTGACCGAAGGTCTGGACCTGCCGGCCGGTGACCTGTTCGGCGGTGGTGCGGCGGTGGAATACAGCTGCGAGCCGAAACTCGATGGCCTGGCGGTCAGCCTGCTGTATCAGGACGGCGTGCTGGTGCGCGGCGCCACGCGCGGCGACGGCACCACCGGCGAAGACATCAGCGTCAACGTGCGCACCGTGCGCAACATCCCGCTGAAGCTTCACGGCGAAGGCTGGCCGGCGACGTTGGAAGTGCGCGGTGAAGTGTTCATGTCCAAGGCCGGTTTCGAACGCCTGAACGCCTCGCAACTGGAAGTCGGCGGCAAGACCTTCGCCAACCCGCGCAACGCCGCCGCCGGTAGCTTGCGTCAGCTGGATTCAAAGATCACCGCCAACCGTCCGCTGGAATTCTGCTGCTACGGCATCGGTCAGGTGTCCAACGACATCGCCGACACCCACATTGGCAACCTCAAGCAACTGCAAGCCTGGGGCATGCCGATCAGCCACGAATTGAAACTGGCCAAGGGTATCGGCGAATGCCTGGATTACTACCGCGATATCGGTGAGCGTCGTAACTCGCTGGCTTATGAAATCGACGGCGTGGTGTTCAAGGTCAACAGCATTGCCGACCAGCGCGAACTGGGCTTCCGCGCGCGCGAGCCGCGCTGGGCCATCGCCCACAAATTCCCGGCGATGGAAGAACTCACCGAGCTGCTCGATGTGGAATTCCAGGTCGGTCGCACCGGTGCGGTCACGCCTGTGGCGCGGTTGAAACCGGTCAAGGTTGCCGGCGTCACCGTGGCCAACGCCACGCTGCACAACATGGACGAAGTCGCCCGGCTGGGCCTGATGATCGGCGATACGGTGATCATTCGCCGCGCCGGTGATGTGATTCCGCAAGTGGTGCAAGTGGTCATCGAGCGCCGCCCGGAAGATGCGCGCCCCGTGCAAATCCCTGAGAGCTGCCCGGTCTGCGGCTCCCACGTCGAGCGCACGCAACTGGTCAAACGCAGCAAAGGCAAGGAAACCATCAGCGAAGGTGCGGTGTATCGCTGCGTCGGCCGACTGGCCTGCGGTGCGCAACTGAAGCAGGCGATCATTCACTTCGTTTCGCGACGCGCCATGGATATCGAAGGCCTCGGCGACAAGAGCGTCGAGCAGTTGGTGGACGAAGGTCTGGTCAGTTCGCCGGCCGATCTCTACGCGCTGAAGTTCGACGACATCGTCGATCTGGAAGGCTTTGCCGAGGTGTCGAGCAACAAGTTGCTGGCCGCCATCGAAGACAGCAAGAAGCCGGGTCTGGCGCGGTTCATTTATGCGCTGGGTATCCCGGATGTCGGCGAGGAGACGGCCAAGGTGCTGGCGCGCTCGCTGGGGTCGCTGGAGCGCGTCCAGCAAGCCTTGCCGCAAGTGCTGACGTACTTGCCGGACATCGGCCTGGAAGTGGCGCACGAGATTCACAGCTTCTTTGAAGATGCGCACAACCAGCAAGTAATCACCGAGCTGCTGGGCCACGGCTTGCAGATTCAGGATCAGGGCGAGTTGGGCGCCGAGTTTGCCGCGAGTACAACGCTGGGTGGCTTCCTCGACAAGTTGCACATTCCTTCGGTCGGGCCGGGCGGGGCGCAGAAGCTGGCGGACAAGTTCGAATCGCTGGAAGGGGTGATGAACGCTGACTGGCTGGACATGCGCCAGGCATTGCCGGAGAAACAGGCCAATTCGGTGCGTGAGTTTTTTGAATCGCCTGAACATCGGCAACTGGCTGAAAGCGCCGAGAAGCAACTGCGCGATTTCGGCATGCACTGGCAGAGCGAGAAGAAAGTCGTCGAAGGCCTGCCGCTGGCCGGGGAGACCTGGGTGCTGACCGGCAAGGTCGAGCTGATGAGCCGCGACGTCGCCAAGGAACACCTGGAAAGCCTCGGCGCCAAGGTCGCCGGCTCCGTGTCGGCCAAGACCCACTGCGTGGTCGCGGGGCCGGGTGCCGGGTCGAAACTGACCAAGGCCAACGAGCTGGGCGTGAAGGTGATGGATGAAGAGGCGTTTATCGCGTTCCTGAAAGGGCACGGTATTTCCGCCTGACGAAACGCGCGGGAACGATCAACTCGCGGGAATGATCTAGTCTTGGCAAGCCCCAGGGAGAGATCGCCATGTACCGCTTTTTCGAGCAGCTCAGTTCCCGCATCGTCGCGCCGTTCATGGGCGAATCCTCGCGCAACAGCAAAGTCTGGCCGTGCCGTTGCGGCCAGTCGCTGTTCTTTCGCAACAGTCAGTGCCTGGCCTGTAACGCGGCGCTGGGTTATCAACCGGAACACAGTCGGCTGACGTCGCTGCAACCGGGGCCGTTTGAAGGCACCTGGACGCTGGATGCCGATCCCGAGGCCGGCCTGTTCCGGCGCTGCGCCAACCTCGATACCCCGGCGGCCTGCAACTGGCTGCTGCCCGCCAGCGATCACGACACCCTGTGCGCGGCTTGCGATCTGAATCGCACCATCCCCGATCTGTCCGTCCCGGAAAACCCCGAACGCTGGCGCAAGGTGGAAATCGCCAAGCGGCGACTGGTCGCACAACTGATCAGCCTCGGCCTGCCGGTCGTCCCGAAAGCCGTCGACGAAGACACCGGCCTGGCGTTCGATTTCATCGGTGTCGATCTGGAAGGCAACGCGCCGATGACCGGCCACGCCAACGGCCTGATCACCCTCGATATCGCAGAGGCCGACGACGCCCACCGCGAGCAGGTTCGGGCGCAGATGCACGAACCCTATCGCACGCTGCTCGGGCATTTTCGCCATGAGGTCGGGCATTACTACTGGGATCGGCTGATCGACAACGGCCCTTGGCTGGGTTCGTTCCGCAACCTGTTCGGCGACGAGCGCGCCAGTTATGCCGAGGCGCTGGAGCGGCATTATCAACAGGGCGCGCCGGCGGACTGGTCGCAGCATTACGTCAGTGCCTACGCCACCATGCACCCGTGGGAAGACTGGGCGGAAACGTGGGCGCATTACCTGCACATGATGGACGCGGTGGACACGGCGCTGGGCTTCGGCATGAGCGCCCGGGAGATGGACCTCGATTACCAGCCGTTTCCGTCGAGCACGCTGTACGACCCTGAGCATCCCGGCGGCGCGGCGTTCCTGTCGTTCGTCAACGCGTGGATCGAACTGGCCGGCATGCTCAACGAACTGTCGCGCAGCATGGGCCAGCCGGATTTCTATCCCTTTGTGCTGCCGCCTGCGGCGATCGCCAAGCTGCACTTCATTCATCTGGTGATCCAGCAAGAGGGCGGCCGGGCCGACGAGGTGCTTCAGGCGCAATAGCAAGTGCTTGAAGCCCTTCATATTTTTTATCTACAACCAGCGGTTGTAACTTCGTCTCAGATAGGTACAATGGCGCGGCTCGCCGACAGGTGAGCGTCGTTATGGTGACCCTATCGGTCCCCCCGCAACGATTACCCGTGAACCTGGTCAGAGCCGGAAGGCAGCAGCCACAGCGGGAACATTGTGTGCCGGGGTGTGGCTGGTAGGGTTACCACCTTAACGAGCATCGAACGATTCAACACCGAACTGCATGGGTTTCGCCCACTGCGGTTTTTTTATGCCTGCGATTTGGCGGTTCGTACCCAAACCCCCTGCTCGCGAGGGCGCCGACACGGGGTAATCATTTGCTCTTCAATCCCGCATACTCGCAGCCACCGAAATAAATGAAGAGTCTGGCCGGGATCGACCTTGTAAGGTCTGCACCCTGGCCGCGAGGTTTTATGCTCCCGGAACATTCCGATTTATCCAGCCCCGTGTTTTTGCCCGTCACGGATGAAACCTGCGCGAACCTGCTGCAGGCGAGTGGCGCCAAAGCCCTCGAAGCCCTGAGCGATCCCGAATTGGCGGCCGTGCTGGTCATCCAGAATCTGGTGCAAACGACAGAGCAGGATCTCGGCGCCGTGGCGGCAGAGAAGATTCTGGCCAAGCTCTTGTCTTGGGCTGCCGAAAAGCGGCAGTCAACAACGGCGGGCCTGCTGTCGGAAGCACAGCGACTGTTCGATCCGCGCAAACTGTATTTCGGCCTGAAAGTTCTCAAACCACTGAACCTGCGTTTTCTGCTGGCCGAAGAAGTGTCCGCACGCGACTATTTGTTGCCCGATGGTCAGTGGGATTTCGAATACAAAGTCCGGCGCCACCGTAGCCATGACCCGTTCAGTCAACAGATCGTGACGCCCCGGCAGCGCGAGCGCTGGTTGAGCCCGGCGCAGGACAAACTGGTCAGGACCTTCCGCGCCAACCTGGATGAAGACCTCCACGTTCAAGGTTACGCAGGGATCGGCAAGAGCCATCTGCTGGTGGCCTTGCTGGAGCATCTACGCCCGGAAAAAAACCTGTTGCTGGCGCGCACCCCGGCCAAGCTCGAAGTCCTTCGCCAGCGCATGGTGGGGCCGAGCGAGAAGAAGGCCGGCAAGACCTTCCTGGCGTTTGCCCAGTCGCTGATGCTCGGTCGCAGGCCTGCGGCGGAGGGGGCTCGAATCCCGAGTCGACAGGCGCTGGCGCAGGAACTGAACATCTTCGGTTTCCGCCACCACGACGGGCAGGCGACCCTTGAGCTCTGCCTCAAAGTGATCGAGCGCTACTGCCGTTTCCGTGATCACACTTTTTCGGCGAAGCATCTACCGCATTTCAACCAGCCGCTCTCCAGCGTGGACGCGCAGGTTTTACTGGAGTATTCGAGCCGGGTGTGGGGCTACCTTGAGCTCAACCCGGCGTGGGGCAGTCAGACCGGGTTTGAAGCGCTACTGATGATCAAGCGGGCCTGCATTGCCGGTTGCGTGGTGCCGGCGCGCTACACGCACGTGCTGATCGACGAGAGTCAGGACATTCCCGGCTCGCTGTTGCAGATCATCGAACGTGGCCGCCAGGTGTTGATCACCCTCGGCGACGAGTACCAGCAGGCCAGCGGCGTGCCGGTCAAGCGCCACCGCGAGGTCCGCCAGAGCGATATCAGCTATTCCGTGCGCTCGGGCCGCAACGTCGAAAAGCTGGTCAACCCGCTGATCGCCCGGCACTCGCAGAAGGGCAAGATTCCGTTCGAAGGCGCCAGTGATGCTGATGTCGTCATCAAGGAGTACCCGGAAGGTTTCGTACCGTCCGAAGGTTGCGTGGTGCTGACGGCATCGCCGTGGGACACCATGATCTGGGCCATCCACCTGCACGATTCCAACTGCAAGTTCAGATTCCCGGACAAGCGAACCCAGGATGATCTGAAGCATTTCATGGCTACGGCCATCGAATTGTTCAAACCGGATTTCTATCGCTCCGAATACAGCGAAAACGGCGTGCATCCGTACTTCAGTGACCTGTCTGACTGGCAAACGGTGTGCGACGCCAATCAGTTCGACGAGTCGTTTCTGCGGGTCAAGGCCAAGCTGGAAAACGGCTTCATGATTGCCGACCTGACACGCCTGAACCGAATGATCGACAACGCTGACAACCATTGCATGTTGATGCTGGCGGAAGAGGCGGGGGGCATGGAGTTCGACAAGGTGCTGCTGACCCCCGGCCTGCTGACCAACGAGAAATTCAAGGATGCCTATGCGTTCGATCAGCGGATCTGCGCCGTGTACATCGCCATTTCCCGCGCCAGGCTGAAGCTTTACGTGCCGTACGATGTGGTTGCCTGGGTCGAGTATCACGAGTACCAGAAATTCCGCGATACGGCGGGGCATTGAATATTCGGCTCACTGCGCAGGGTTATGGGGCGCCTTCCGAACCACCGGTATACAACCGGATAATGTCATCAATCTCCCCCGACATTTTCATCTGCAGCAACGTCCTCAATATCCGCTGCACCGGCACTTTCGGGTCGTTGCGAACGTAGCAGCCGACTTGCTGCTCCTGCAACACCGCCACCCCTCGCAGTTGCTGTCCCGGCAGCAGGCGCTGGTTGAACCAGTCCAGTGTCCATTGATTGCTCACGGCGTAGCGGTAGCGACCGGCCAGGAGTTTGTCCAGCACCTGTTCCTGATTGCGCGTGTCTTCGCGCCATAACCGGTCGGCGTCGAACAGCGGTTGCAGCGTGGGGTAGCTGTAGCCGAGCACGGTGCCGATCGATTGGCGGGGCAGGTGGACCGGATCGACGCTGGAGGGTTGATCCTGGCGGCCGATCAGCAGGTCGCGCTGGAAGAATAGCGGGATACTCCAGATGTAATTCCCGGACAGGTTCGGCAGCCACGATTGCGAGGCATAACAGCGCACGTCGACTTCGCCGTGTTCCATGGCGTTTTGCACGCGGGTGCGGGGCAGGACGTGAAACTCCGCCGGCACGCCGACCTGGGTCGCCAGGCTGAGCATCATGTCGTAAAGGATGCCCTGGGTCGGGCGGCCGCGTTCGTATTGCGCCAGCGGCATCGCCCAGCTGTCGGCCATGGCGAAGCGCAGCGGCGGCTGCGCGGCCATCGCGTTCAGGCTGATTCCCAGTATTGCCCCCACGGCCCACCGCATAAATGCTCCGGTAATTCCCGTTCCCGTGCCGACAAAAGCCTCCGCCCATGCAGCTTAGCCAGAATAGAAGAGCGCACCGGATGCAATTTTGCCCTTGCTCCGCTAGCATTAGCCGCTTCTGCTTCCTTTGCCGCGACGGTTTTCGATGAGTTATCAGGTTCTTGCACGTAAATGGCGTCCGCGCTCGTTCCGCGAAATGGTCGGCCAGACCCATGTGCTCAAGGCTCTGATCAATGCCTTGGACAGCCAACGCCTGCACCACGCCTACCTGTTCACCGGGACGCGGGGCGTCGGCAAGACGACGATTGCGCGGATCATCGCCAAATGTCTGAACTGTGAAACAGGTATCACTTCAAGCCCGTGCGGCGAGTGTTCGGTGTGCCGCGAGATCGATGAAGGGCGCTTCGTCGACCTGATCGAGATCGACGCCGCGAGCCGGACCAAGGTCGAGGACACCCGCGAGCTGCTCGACAACGTGCAGTACGCCCCGAGCCGCGGGCGCTTCAAGGTCTACCTGATCGACGAAGTGCACATGCTCTCCAGCCATTCCTTCAATGCGCTGCTGAAAACCCTCGAAGAGCCGCCGCCCTACGTCAAGTTCATCCTGGCGACCACCGACCCGCAGAAACTTCCGGCAACGATTTTGTCGCGATGCCTGCAATTCTCGCTGAAGAACATGACCCCCGAGCGGGTGGTCGAGCATCTGACCCACGTTCTCGGCGCGGAAAACGTGCCGTTTGAAGACGACGCCCTGTGGCTGCTCGGCCGCGCGGCCGACGGTTCGATGCGCGACGCCATGAGCCTGACCGATCAGGCCATTGCCTTCGGTGAAGGCAAGGTGTTGGCCGCCGATGTGCGGGCAATGCTCGGTACGCTGGATCACGGCCAGGTCTATGACGTGTTGCATGCGCTGATCGAAGGTGACGCCAAGGCGTTGCTCGAAGCCGTGCGTCACCTGGCCGAACAAGGGCCGGACTGGAACGGCGTGCTCTCGGAAATTCTCAACGTGCTGCACCGCGTCGCCATCGCCCAGGCCTTGCCGGAAGGCGTCGACAACGGCCACGGCGACCGTGACCGGGTGCTGGCACTGGCCCAGGCCTTGCCGGCCGAAGACGTGCAGTTCTATTACCAGATGGGCCTGATCGGCCGCCGCGACTTGCCACTGGCGCCAGACCCGCGTGGCGGATTCGAAATGGTCCTGCTGCGGATGCTGGCCTTCCGGCCGGCGGATACGGCGGACGCCCCGAGGCAACCGCTAAAGCCAGTGGGGATCAGCCAGGCCACAGTTGATTCCGCAAACTCAGTGGCTGCCGCGCCGAAACCTGCGCCGGTAGTTGCTGCGGCTGTTGCGCCGGCTCCGGTGGTCGCACCTGTACCAGCGCCTGTTCCCGAGCCCGCACCGGTTGCCCCGGTGATTGCGCCTGAACCCGTGCCTGAGCCGGAACCAGAGCCGGTCGCCGTCGAGGAAGTCGTCGATCTGCCGTGGAATGACCCGGTAGAACCGGCGCCTGTGCAACAGCCAGCGGTAGAACCGGTTCTGGAAACCACCGCCGAGCAGCCTGACCTGCCGCCGATGCCGCTGCCGACCCCGGACAGCGTCGTGCCGGATGCGCCGGAGTGGGCCGCCGCGCCGATCCCCGAGCCGTCGGTGGCCGAGGTCGATGCCGCCACGCCGGGCATGGACATGGACGACGAGCCGCCGCTCGACGAAGACTACATCGAGCCGGACATGGATTCGGCCTACAGTTACCTCGACGATCTGGCCAGCGAACACGCGGCCGATCCGGTCCCGGAGCCCGAGCCGGAACCCGCCGCCGCGCCGGCCACCGGTCTGGCCCTGCAATGGCTGGAGCTGTTCCCGAAACTGCCGATCTCCGGCATGACCGGCAGCATCGCCGCCAACTGCACGCTGATCGCGGTCGATGGCGACAACTGGCTGATGCACCTGGACCCGGCTCATAGCGCCTTGTTCAACGCCACCCAGCAGCGTCGGCTGAACGATGCATTGAACCAGTACCACGGCCGCACGCTGAACCTGAGCATGGAGCTGATCAAGCCCGAGCAGGAAACCCCGGCCCAGGCTGCGTCCCGGCGCCGTGCCAACCGTCAGCGCGAGGCGGAGGAGTCGATCCACGGCGATCCGTTCATCCAGCAGATGGTCCAGCAGTTCGGCGCGGTCGTGCGACACGATACTATTGAACCTGTCGACGCCCTGGTCAGTCAGGGCTAATAACTGAAGGCGTTCGGCGCAAATCGCCGGACGCTGTATTGATCCAAGTACTTTTGAGGTGATTACCATGATGAAAGGTGGCATGGCCGGCCTGATGAAGCAGGCGCAGCAGATGCAGGAAAAAATGGCCAAGATGCAGGAAGAGCTGGCCAACGCAGAAGTCACCGGTAAGGCCGGCGGCGATCTGGTCACCGTGGTGATGACCGGTCGTCACGACGTGAAAAAAGTCAGCATCGACCCAAGCGTTCTGCCGGGCCTGGACGAAGACGACCGTGAAGTGGTCGAAGATCTGGTTGCCGCTGCCGTCAACGCTGCCGTGCGTCAGATCGAAGCCAACAGCCAGGCCAAGATGGGCAGCATGACCGCTGGCATGAACCTGCCGGCCGGTATGAAACTGCCGTTCTGATTCGCCTTTGCGGATTGGATGAGCTACAAAAAATGCCAGGCATCGCGCCTGGCATTTTTGTTTCTGGCTGAAGAAGCATCGAACGCGCAAAAGCCACCAAGGTCTGCTCCCTATACCCCGAATTCATTATTCAAAGGAGACGCTGACATGTCCGACCCCCTGACCCTCAATCAACGCATCGTGCTGGCCTCGCGTCCGGTGGGCGCGCCAACACCCGAGAATTTCCGTCTGGAGCGCGAAGCGCTGCCGGCGCTTGAAGACGGCCAGTTGCTGCTCAAGACCCTTTACCTGTCACTCGATCCCTACATGCGCGGGCGCATGAGTGACGCACCGTCCTACGCTGCGCCGGTACAAATCGGCGAGGTGATGACCGGTGGGGCTGTCAGCCGGGTCGAGCAGTCGCGTCATCCAAAATTCCAGGTCGGCGATCTGGTGGTCGGCGCTACGGGTTGGCAAAGCCACAGCATCAGCGACGGGCGCAACATCATCCCGATCCCGTCGGGGCTGCCGAGCCCGTCGATGGCCCTCGGCGTGCTGGGCATGCCGGGCATGACCGCTTACATGGGGCTGATGGACATCGGCCAGCCGAAGGCAGGGGAGACCCTGGTGGTCGCCGCCGCTTCTGGCGCAGTAGGTTCGGTGGTCGGGCAGGTGGCTAAGATCAAAGGCCTGCGCGTCGTCGGCGTGGCCGGCGGTGCAGAGAAGTGCAAATACGTGGTCGAGGAGCTGGGTTTCGACGCCTGTATCGATCACAAGGCGCCGGACTTCGCCGAGCAACTGGCCAAGGCCTGCCCGAAAGGCATCGACGTCTATTACGAAAACGTCGGCGGCCATGTCTTCGATGCGGTCGTCCCGCTGCTCAATCCCAAGGCGCGGATCCCGCTGTGCGGCCTGATTGCCGGCTACAACGCCACTGAAGTACCGAAAGGTCCGGATCGCCTGCCCGCACTGCAACGGACCTTGCTGACCAAGCGCGTACGCATTCAGGGCTTCATCGTGTTCGACGACTATGGCGACCGTCAGCCGGAATTCATCAGCGCCATGGTGCCGTGGGTGCGCGAGGGCAAGGTGAAATTCCGCGAAGATGTGGTCGATGGCCTGGAGCAGGCGCCGCAAGCGTTTATCGGGCTGTTGGAGGGACGTAATTTCGGCAAACTGGTGGTGCGGGTCGCCCAGGACTGAGGATTTGACGCTGGCCGGAGGCGCGGGTATAAACCGCGTCTCGTTGTTTTGTCGGACTTTTTCCCCATGAGCTTCAGCCCTTTGATTCGCCAACTGATCGACGCCCTGCGAATTCTGCCGGGCGTGGGTCAGAAAACTGCCCAGCGTATGGCGTTGCAGTTGCTCGAACGTGACCGTAGCGGCGGTACGCGCCTGGCTCAGGCCTTGAGCCAGGCAATGGAAGGGGTCGGACACTGCCGCCAGTGCCGCACGCTGACCGAAGACGATCTGTGCCCGCAATGCGCCGACACACGCCGTGACGACACGCTGCTGTGCGTGGTGGAAGGTCCGATGGACGTGTACGCGGTCGAGCAGACCGGGTTCCGTGGGCGCTATTTCGTGCTCAAGGGGCATCTGTCGCCGCTGGACGGGCTCGGCCCGGAGGCCATCGGCATTCCGCAGTTGATGACGCGAATCGAAGAGGCGGGCACCTTCACCGAGGTCATCCTTGCCACCAACCCGACCGTGGAAGGTGAAGCGACGGCTCACTACATCGCGCAATTGCTCAACAACAAAGGCCTGATCGCCTCGCGCATCGCTCACGGTGTGCCGTTGGGTGGCGAGCTGGAACTGGTGGACGGCGGCACGCTGGCTCACTCGTTTGCCGGGCGCAAGCCGATTTCCCTCTGAACCACACAATCCTGTTGAAAACCAAGCAAGCGCTCGGTTAAGTTCGGCGAACCCTTCCATGGAGTTCGCCGATGCCCGCCTTCCAGGAATACTTCGACCCCAGCCACCAAATGGTCCGCGACAGCGTCAGACGTTTCGTCGAACGCGAGATCCTGCCGGACATCGATGCGTGGGAAGAAGCCGAAAGCTTTCCCCGTGAGCTGTACCTCAAGGCCGGTGCGGCTGGCGTCCTCGGCATCGGTTACCCCGAAGCACTGGGCGGCAGTCACGAAGGTGATCTGTTCGCCAAGATCGCCGCCAGTGAAGAACTGATGCGCTGTGGCTCCGGCGGGTTGGTGGCCGGGCTCGGTTCGCTCGATATCGGTCTACCGCCAGTCGTCAAATGGGCCCGGCCCGAAGTGCGTGATCGCGTCGTGCCTCAAGTGCTCAGTGGCGAGAAAATCAGCGCATTGGCCGTCACCGAGCCGGGCGGCGGTTCTGACGTCGCCAACCTGCAGACCCGCGCCATCCGCGACGGCGATCATTACCGGGTCAGCGGCAGTAAAACCTTTATCACCAGTGGCGTACGCGCGGATTACTACACCGTCGCGGTGCGTACCGGTGCGCCCGGGTTTGGCGGCATCAGCCTGCTGTTGATCGAGAAGGGTACGCCCGGTTTTACCGTCGGTCGGCAGCTGAAGAAAATGGGCTGGTGGGCGTCGGACACGGCTGAATTGTTCTTCGACGATTGCCGGGTGCCTGTGGGAAACCTGATCGGCGCGGAGAACATGGGGTTCGCCTGCATCATGGGCAACTTTCAGAGCGAGCGTCTGGCCCTGGCGTTGATGGCCAACATGACCGCGCAACTGGCGCTGGAAGAAAGCCTGAAGTGGGCACGGGAGCGGCAGGCGTTCGGTAAGCCCATCGGCAAGTTCCAGGTGATCAAGCATCGCCTCGCCGAAATGGCCACGGCGCTGGAAGTCTCGCGGGAGTTCACCTACCGGCAGGCGGCGAAAATGGCGGCTGGGCAGAGCGTGATCAAGGAAATCTCCATGGCCAAGAACTTCGCCACGGACACCTCGGACCGGATCACCACGGAAGCGGTGCAGATACTCGGCGGGCTGGGTTATATGCGCGAAAGCCTGGTGGAGCGGCTGTATCGGGATAACCGCATCTTGTCGATTGGCGGCGGGACGCGGGAAGTGATGAACGAGATCATCAGCAAACAGATGGGGCTTTAGATTTTGTGACTGATCGTTCCCACGCTCTGCGTGGGAATGCAGCCCGGGACGCTCCGCGTCCCTTCCAAAGCCGAACGCGGAGCGTCCGTTGAGGCATTCCCACGCGGAGCGTGGGAACGATCGGGAGTCGCGGAGCGGGGTTGCTTACTTGTCGGTCAGCGCAAACTGCGTCAGGCAGAACGTAGGAATACCCATGTCCTCAAGACGCTGCGAGCCACCCAGTTCCGGCAGGTCGATGATTGCCGCCGCTTCGTGAACGCGGGCGCCCATGCGGCGGATCAGGTTGGCCGCTGCGATCAGCGTACCGCCGGTGGCGATCAGGTCATCGAACATCACCACCGAATCACCTTCACACAGGCTGTCGGCGTGCACTTCGAGGAACGCTTCGCCGTATTCGGTCGCGTAGCCTTCAGCCAGCACGTCCGCCGGCAGTTTGCCTTGCTTGCGGAACAGCACCAGCGGCTTGTTCAACTGATACGCCAGCACCGAACCGATCAGAAAGCCCCGCGCATCCATCGCGCCGATGTGGGTGAAGTCGGCTTCCACATAGCGGTGGGCGAAGCTGTCCATCACCAGGCGCAGGGCCTTGGGCGACTGGAACAGCGGGGTGATGTCGCGAAAAATCACGCCCGGTTTCGGGAAATCGATCACAGGGCGGATCAGGGATTTGATGTCGAAGGAGTCGAAGACCATCGTCGAGGTGTCCTGGCAGGGCTGCAAACGGCGCAGTATACCCGCGGCTGAAACGATACGCTCGGCCGCGGGTCGAGATCAGACTTCGAGCGAGCCACCGGCCAGGGCGCAGAGCTGGATCGGGTCGAGGATATGGATTTCCTTGCCCTCGGCGGCGATCAGTTCGTTTTGCTGGAAGCGGGTGAAGACCCGGGACACGGTTTCCACCGCCAGCCCCAGGTAGTTGCCGATTTCATTGCGCGACATGCTCAAACGGAACTGGTTGGCCGAGAACCCGCGAGCGCGGAAGCGGGCCGACAGGTTGACCAGGAACGTGGCGATGCGCTCGTCGGCGGTTTTCTTCGACAGCAGCAACATCATTTGCTGGTCGTCGCGGATTTCGCGGCTCATCACGCGCATCAACTGACGACGCAACTGCGGCAGTTGCAGGGCCAGTTCGTCGAGACGCTCGAACGGAATCTCGCAGACCGAGGTGGTTTCCAGAGCCTGGGCGGAGACCGGGTGTTTCTCGGTATCCATGCCGGACAGCCCGACCAGTTCGCTCGGCAGGTGGAAACCCGTGAGTTGTTCTTCGCCGGTATCGCTCAGGCTGAAAGTCTTCAGGGCGCCGGAGCGTACTGCATAAACGGAATCGAAGGTGTCGCCCTGGCGGAACAGGAACTCACCCTTTTTCAGCGGGCGGCCACGTTTAACGATTTCGTCCAGCGCATCCATGTCTTCCAGATTCAGCGAAAGTGGCAGGCAGAGAGGGGCCAGGCTGCAATCCTTGCAATTAGCCTGGTTGTGAGCGCGCAGTTTAACTGGCTCGGACATTTCTTAAATCCTTGTGGGAAAACACACATAAGGCGTAAGGGTAACCCAGGGGAGGACATTCAGGCCAGCCTGTGGCGAGATTGCTCCCACGGCATAAAGCCGCAGGGATGACGGCCGATAAACAGGTATCTGACGGCATGCAAGGAACCGCTTCGATGACTGCTATTGGTACGCTGACCCCCGGTAACAGTGGCGTTGCGTCGTTGCTGGAAAGTGCTGAAACCTCCGTTGACGATGAGTCCGGCACAGACGCGGCATTGTTGGGAACCCCGACCTTGGTCGAGGGCGTCAAAGTGTCGCTGTCCGGTGCCGCCATTGCAAAATCCGCCGGTGTCGGCGGGAAAAACAGCGATATCGATGAAAGCGGCTTGCCGGAAAACGTCCAGCAATTGCTGAAGATGATTCGCAAGTTGCGCCAGCAGATCGCCGAAAAGAACGCCCAGATCAACGCGCTGATGGCCAACAAGACCCTCTCCAACGAAGAGCGATTCGCCAAGATCGCTGCCCTCAAAGGCGCCATTTCTGCCCTCAACAACGGTCTCATTACCGCCAATCTGTCCCTGGCCAAGGTCATCGATCAATCGGGCCTGACCGCGGACCAGAACCTGAAAACCAATACCTTGCTGATGAAAAGCTAGATCACCCGCGAAAACCGCTGGCGATTCTGCTGCTCCAGATACGCGTCGAACACCATGCACACCGAACGCACCAGCAGGCGCCCGGCCGGCAGCACATTGATCCGTTCGCGATCCAGTTCGATCAGCCCATCCTTTGCCATGCCCTGCAACTGTGGCCAGAGCGCGCCGAAGTAACCCTGAAAATCGATGTTGAAGCTGCGCTCGATCTCGGCGAAATCCAGGCTGAAGTTGCAGATCAGTTGCTGAATCACTGCGCGACGCAGGCGATCGTCAGCGTTGCACACCAGGCCACGGCTGGTGGCCAGTTGCGCGCCAGCCAGGGTGTTCTGGTATTGATTGAGGTCGCTGCTGTTCTGGCAGTACAGGTCGCCGATCTGGCTGATGGCCGATACGCCCAGACCGATCAGGTCGCAATGACCGTGGGTGGTGTAGCCCTGGAAGTTGCGTTGCAGGGTCGATTCTTCCTGGGCAATCGCCAGTTCATCGTCGGGCAGGGCGAAGTGGTCCATGCCGATGTAGCGATAGCCGGCGGCAGTCAGTTGTTCGATGGTGCGTTGCAGCATTTCCAGTTTCTGCGTCGGGCTCGGCAGTTCGTTGCCGTTGATCCGTCGCTGCGGCATGAAGCGTTCCGGCAGGTGCGCGTAGTTGAATACTGACAGCCGATCCGGTTGCAGGCTGATGACTTCCTCGACGGTACGGGCGAAGTTGTCCGGGGTCTGCTTGGGCAAACCGTAGATCAGGTCGATGTTGATCGAGCGAAATTGCAGGGTGCGTGCCGCGTCGATCACGGCGCGGGTTTCTTCCAGGCTTTGCAGGCGATTGACCGCGCGTTGCACCGCCGGGTCGAGATCCTGCAGGCCGATGCTGACCCGGTTGAAGCCCAGCTCACGCAGCAGGCCCATGGTCGACCAGTCGGCTTCGCGCGGGTCGATCTCAATGCCGTAATCGCCAGAATCGTCATCCAGCAGATTGAAATGTTTGCGCAGGTGCGCCATCAACTGCCGCAACTCGTCGTGGCTGAGAAAGGTCGGTGTGCCGCCGCCGAAGTGCAGTTGTTCGACTTTCTGCGCCGGGTCGAGGTGGCAGGCGATCAGCTGGATTTCCTGTTCGAGCCGTTGCAGGTACGGCAGGGCGCGGCCGCGATCCTTGGTGATGACCTTGTTGCAGGCGCAGTAGTAGCAAATGTTCGCGCAGAACGGCACGTGCACGTACAGCGACAGCGGGCGCAGGGCCTTGCGGCTGTCGCGCAGGGCGTGGAACAGGTCGAAGGTGCCGACCTGACTGTTGAATTGCACGGCCGTCGGGTACGAGGTGTAGCGCGGCCCCGCCAGGTCGTAGCGGCGGATCAAATCGGTGTCCCAACGAATGGCGTCGAGCATGCGGGCATTCCCCCGGATAGGCTGGCAGTGTGAGCGAGTCTAGGGGAGGGCGCGGCGGGGCATCTTGATTTGCATCAAGCCTGGATCAGTGGCCCATCAGCCAGTGCTGGTGCGGCCCCGGCAGGGTCCAGATGCCGAACAGGATCACCAGCAATCCACCAGCCATGCGCACGCTGCGTTTGCGCAACAGCGCTGTGACCCGCTCGGCCGCGAGGCCGGTCGCCAGCAATACCGGCCAGGTGCCGAGCCCGAAGGCGAGCATCAGCAAGGCACTGTCCAGTGCATTGCCCTGGCTGGCCGACCACAGCAACGTGCTGTAAACCAGCCCGCACGGCAGCCAGCCCCACAGCGCGCCGAGCAGCAGCGCCCGGGGCAGACTCGACACCGGCAGCAGACGATTGGCGACAGGTTGAATGTAACGCCACAGTCCGCGACCCAGGCTTTCGATGCGGGTCAGGCCGCTCCACCAGCCCGCCAGGTACAAGCCCATGGCGACCAGCAGCAACCCGGCGAGCACGCGCATGAACAACGCCGCAGGACTGTTGGCGACGGCCCATCCGGCCAGCCCGATCAGCAATCCAGCCGTGGCATAACTGAGGATTCGCCCGAGGTTGTAGGCCAGCAGCAATCGAAAGCGTCGGCTGCGTTGTTCCTTGGGAATCGCCAGGGTCAGCGCGCCCATCAAGCCGCCGCACATGCCCAGGCAATGCCCGCCGCCGAGCAGGCCGAGAATCAACGCAGACACCAACAGCGGCGCCAGTTCAAGCATGGGGCGGCGCCTTGTCGTCCGGTTTGGCCGGGTTGGCTTCGTCCACCGCAGCGGTGTGGTTCGGGTCCTGGTCGTCGAACAGGATGCTGTGGGCGGGGCCGTCGAGGTCGTCGTACTGGCCGCTGTCCACCGCCCAGAAGAAGATGTACACGGCGATGGCCACGATCAGCAGCGCGGCCGGGATCATCACGTAGAGAGCTGGCATCTGTACTCCATGCCCGCGCGGCTCAGGCCGGCAGCGGGCGGGTTTCTGACGAGGTGCTGACGGCCGGCGCACTCGGCAGGCGAGTCAGGCGCAGGGCGTTGAGCACCACGGTCAGCGAACTGATCGACATGCCGACGGCGGCCCACACCGGAGTGATCCAGCCGAGGGCGGCGAACGGCAACATGAGGCCATTGTACAGCGCGGCCCACAACAGGTTCTCGATGATCACCCGCCGTGTGCGACGGGCGAGCGAGAAGGCTTGTACGAGGGCGTCGAGACGGTTGGACAGCAACACCGCATCGGCACTGGTTTTCGCAAGATCAGTGGCCGAGCCCATCGCCACGCTGATGTCGGCGGCAGCCAATACCGGCACGTCGTTGACCCCGTCGCCAAGCATCAACACCTTGCGGCCGTCCTTGTGCAGTTGTTGCAGCACTTGCAGCTTGTCGTCCGGACGCAGACCGCCCCGGGCCTCGTCGATGCCCAGTTCGGCGGCGACACTGGCGACCATCGGCGAACTGTCGCCCGACAGCAACAGCGTGTGCCAGCCGCGCGCCTTGCACGCGGCGAGCAGGGCCGGGGCGTCGGCGCGCAGGCGATCATCAAGGACGAACCAGGCCAGCGGCCCCTGATCGTCACCGAGCAACAACCATTGGCCCGGTTCATCGGGCATCGACGGCACAGGCGCGCCGCTCAGATCGCAGACAAAATCGGCCTGACCGATACGCAAGCGCTGTGCTCCGACCAATCCTTCAAGCCCCAGCCCCGGCGTGCTGTGAACTTCTTCGGCGGCCAGCGGCGCCCGACCAAAGGCCCGGGCAATCGGGTGTTCGGAGCGGTTTTCCAGCGCGGCAGCCAGGCTCAGGCACTGATCGCTGTCGAGAGCGCCGAGCGGGCGTATCGAACGCAGCACCAGACGCCCCTCGGTGAGGGTGCCGGTCTTGTCGAAGATCACGGTGTCGATCTGGTTCAGGCCTTCCAGCACATGACCGCGCGTGAGCAGCAGGCCGAGTTTGTGCAGGGTGCCGGTGGCGGCGGTGAGGGCGGTCGGCGTCGCCAGCGACAGCGCGCACGGGCAGGTCGCTACCAGCATCGCGAGGACGATCCAGAACGCCCGCGACGAATCCAGCTCCCACCACAGCAGGCCGATGGCGGCTGCTGCGATCAACGACAGCAACAGGAACCACTGCGCGGCACGGTCGGCGATTTCCGCCAGCCGAGGTTTTTCCGCCTGGGCGCGATCCAGCAGGCGGACGATGGCCGACAGCCGCGTGTCCTGACCCAACGCCTGCACTTCGACGGTCAGCGCACCTTCCACATTCAGCGTGCCGGCGGTGACTACATCGCCCAATGTGCGCGGCTGTGGCAGGTATTCGCCGGTCAGCAGCGACTCATCAATACTCGACTGGCCGTCGAGGATCTTGCCGTCCGCCGGCAGCACAGAACCCGGTTGAACCAGCACCCGGTCACCGAGGCGCAGTTCGCTGAGCAGGATGCGTTCGCTCTGGCCGGCGTCGTCGAGGCGCAGGCACGAAGCCGGCAATAGATTGACCAGTTGCGCGGTGGCAGCGGCGGTGCGTTCCCGGGCGCGGCGTTCCAGGTAGCGCCCGGCCAACAGGAACAGCGCGAACATGCCCACCGCGTCGAAATACAGCTCGCCGACCCCGGTGATCGAGGTCCAGATCCCGGCGACATAAGCCGCACCGATCGCCAGCGATACCGAGACGTCCATGGTCAGATGACGGGTGCGCAAGTCGCGCATGGCACCTTTGAAAAACGGCGCGCAGCTGTAGAACACAATCGGCGTGGTGAGGAACAGCGCGACCCAGCGCAGGATGGTGTGCAATTCCGGGCTGAGGTCGATGTTGAATTCCGGCCATGTCGCCATGGTCGCCATCATCGCCTGAAACCACAGCAACCCGGCAACACCGAGCTGACGCAGGGCCAGGCGGTTTTCGCTGGCCAGTTGTTCGCTGGCGCGGTCGGCCTGATACGGGTGCGCGGCGTAACCGATGTGGCGCAGTTCGCCGAGGATCTGGCTCAGCGGCAATTGCCCGTCAGCCCAGCGTACGTGCAAGCGATGGTTGGACAGGTTCAACCGCGCCTCGGCCACGGCGGGCAGGGTGCGCAGGTGTTTCTCGATCAGCCAGCCGCACGCGGCGCAACTGATGCCTTCCATCAACAGCGTGGTTTCGGCCAGTTCGCCTTCGTGGCGGACGAAGGGTTGCTGCACGTCGGCGCGGTCGTACAGCGCCAACTCGTCGACCAGTTGCACCGGCAGTGCTTCAGGGTTGGCCGAGGCTTCGCTGCGGTGCTGGTAATAACTTTCCAGCCCGCCAGCGACGATGGCTTCGGCCACGGCCTGACAGCCGGGGCAGCAGAACTCGCGGGACTCCCCGAGCACGACGGCGGTGAAGCGGCTGCCCGAAGGGACGGGGAGTGCGCAGTGGTAGCAGGGGATGGGGGCGGTCATCAGGAACAGGCTTATTTCTTCAGGTCTTCAGCACCTTGCAGCGGTTCATCACCCAGCAACAGATCCTTGTCATGGCTGACTACTTCTTCTTCAAACATCCGCCACACGTGATCGTCCTGCGAACCCAGCAGTTCCACAAAGCGCCGGCCTTCGATCTTGTCGCTCAACTGGCCAATGTAGCGGCCGGTTTCGGTTTCACTGCGGGTCAGGACAATCTTGCGATCCTTGTCCGGCTGGGTCGGCGAGATCAGGTTCAGCTCAAGGGTTTTCGGCTGGCTGTTGCCGCTCAACCGCAGATCGACTTCACCGGTGACGTCATCCAGATGCACGGCAGCGCGCATCTTCAGGTTCTGCGCCAGCAGTTCGCGATCCAGCGAACGGTTGATGCCTTTGCCGGCCTCGTAGTAGTTGTCGTTGACCAGGTTGTCCGGGTTGTTTACCGCAATGGTCACCATGGACAGCGTCAGGGTCACCGAGCAGGCCAGAATCCCGATGATGATCCATGGCCAGAGATGCTTGTACCAAGGGCTTGCGGCGTTTGCTGCGGGCATGTTCAGTTCTCTCAACGATTTTGTGGGCCGATGAACCGGCTCTTGGCTTCTACGTGGACGCTGTCGTCATCGGCATCCTTGAGGATGAATTTCACCTCGTTGGTGCTCGACGGCAGTTGTTCGGGCGCGCTCGACAGCTCGACCGGCATGCTGAAGATTTCCCCGGCCGGCACCTTGATCTCGCGTTTGCCTTGCAGGCGCAGATCCGGCAATCCGGCGGCTTCCAGCACGTAAGTGTGGTCGCGCTGATCCTTGTTCATGATCTTCAGGCTGTAGACGTTTTCGATCCGGCCTTCTGCGTTTTCACGGTACAGCACGCGGTCCTTGCTGACGTCGAAGCCTACCAGCGAACGCATGAAGAAGGCTGTCACCAGCAGACTGATCATCGCCAGCAGCACCACGGCATAACCGATCAGGCGTGGACGCAGTTTATGGGTCTTCTGGCCGGACAGGTTGTGTTCGGTGGTGTAGCTGATCAGCCCGCGCGGGTAATCCATCTTGTCCATGATGCTGTCACAGGCGTCGATGCACGCGGCGCAGCCGATGCACTCGATCTGCAGGCCGTCGCGGATGTCGATGCCGGTCGGGCAGACCTGGACGCACATGGTGCAGTCGATGCAGTCGCCCAGGCCCTGAGCCTTGTAGTCAACGCCTTTCTTGCGCGGGCCACGGCTTTCGCCGCGACGCGGGTCGTAGGAGACGATCAGGGTGTCCTTGTCGAACATCACGCTCTGGAAGCGCGCATACGGACACATGTAGATGCACACCTGCTCACGCAGCCAGCCGGCGTTGCCGTAGGTGGCGAGGGTGAAGAAACCGACCCAGAAATACGACCAGCCATCGGCTTGCCCGGTGAAGAATTCGAACACCAGTTCGCGGATCGGCGAGAAGTAGCCGACAAAGGTCATGCCGGTGACGAAACCGATCAGCAGCCACAGTGCGTGCTTGGAGAATTTGCGCAGGAACTTGTTGGCGCTCATCGGCGCCTTGTCGAGCTTGATGCGCTGGTTGCGGTCGCCTTCGGTGACCTTCTCGCACCACATGAAAATCCACGTCCACACGCTTTGCGGGCAGGTGTAGCCACACCAGACCCGGCCGGCATACACCGTGATGAAGAACAGGCCGAACGCGGCAATGATCAGCAGGCCCGAGAGCAGAATGAAGTCCTGCGGCCAGAAGGTCGCACCGAAGATGAAGAACTTGCGTTCCGGCAGGTTCCACCACACCGCCTGATGGCCGCCCCAGTTCAGCCAGACCGTTCCGAAATACAGCAGGAACAGCGCCGCGCCGCCCATCATCCGCAGATTGCGGAACAGGCCGGTGAAAGCACGGGTGTAGATTTTTTCTCGAGAGGCGTAAAGGTCGACGCTGTTGTTCGCGTTCTTGTTGGGGGGCGTGACGTCGTGTACCGGAATCTGATTACTCATCATTGCATCCCACGGCAGTGGAAAAATGCCTCGGTCGATACGTGCCGGCCGGGGTCAAAAAGGGGTGTTGCGGTGGCGCAATGATACGCCTGTCATGCCGACGAACGGGTGCGACCTTTGGTCGCGTTGGGGAAAAATCTTGAATGGTGTAGCGAATGTAACAAAGCATGATGCAGATCAATTGACTTGCTAAGTATGGACGGGTTTTCGGAGTGTGTTGTTCGCGAGCCATACGCCTTTGGCTGGCGTAGTGACGAAATCAAAAGGTATCGGCATTTCTGCTATCCCACGGATTGATCAACGCAACACCACTGGATTCAAAGTCGGCGACATTGCGGGTGACCACCGTCAGCCCATGTACCAATGCCGTCGCGGCGATCAAGGCATCGCTTTCATTGGCCTGATCCGGCACATGAAGGCGGGCGCAGCGCAGGGCGACGGCGGCATCGACCGGCAGGATTCGCGCATCGAAGGCCGGCATCACATGACGCTTGAGCCAGGTGCGCAAAACCTTTCCCTGAGCCGGATCGCGACGCTCCATGCGGAGCACCCCGGTCTCCAGTTCCTTCAAGGTAATGGCCGAAATAAACATGCGAGGGGCAATGACAGATCTGGCCCAGGCGACAACGTTCTTGTCGGCCTGGGGTTTGCGCAGTTCAGAAATCACATTGGTGTCGAGCAAATACATTCAGGACAGATCCACGGGGCGGTGAGTGATCACGGCACGCTCGGTTTCGAACTCGATGTCTGCTGCTTCAGGCATGACCAGCAGATCGACGATGCTCGCGTTGAGGCCGGTGAGTTTTTCGTACTCCTCAATGCTTAGCAGTACGTGGGCGGGCTTGCCACGATCAGTGATGATTACCGGCCCGTTGCGCGTGGCTTTTTTGGCACTGCTTGTGTCCTGATTGAATTCGCGGCTGGAAATGGTGGTGATGGCCATCATTGCGACCTCTCCTGAAGAAGATTTGTAGCAACGTTACTACCGCGTGCGATCCCCCACAACCTGGAGAGCCTGTCGAGCGCAACCACTGGTCGGCCCATCAAAGGCCAGAAACAAAAAGGCCCCGCCAATTCTCATTGGCGGGGCCTTTTTTTGCTTCAAGCGTTGGCCTTACTGCGCCTCGGCTTCCGCTGGCTTTTCACCATGAGACAGGCTGTAAACATACGCCGCCAGCAGGTGAACCTTGTCGTTGCCTTGCAGTTGTTCCTGAGCAGGCATCTGGCCCTGACGGCCGTAACGGATGGTCTGCTGCAGTTGCGCGAAGCTCGAACCGTAGATGAACGCGGCCGGGTGGGTCAGGTTGGGTGCGCCCATTGCTGGCGTGCCTTTGCCTTCCGGACCGTGGCAGGCCACGCAGTTGGTCGCGAACAGTTTCTGGCCGGCAACCGGGTCAGCCTTGGTGCCTTCCGGCAGCTTGCGGCCATCGAGGTTGGTCAGCACGAATGCCGCCACGTCGGCTACGCCTTGCTCGCCAATCACTTCAGCCCAGGCCGGCATCACGGCGTGACGACCGCCCATGATGGTGGTCTTGATGGTTTCCGGCTCGCCGCCCCAGCGCCAGTCGGCGTCGGTCAGGTTAGGGAAACCATAAGCGCCCTTGGCGTCGGAACCGTGGCAGACCGAGCAGTTGGAGGCGAACAGACGGCCGCCCATCTTCAGGGCTTGCGGATCCTTCGCTACTTCTTCGATCGGCATGGCGGCGAACTTGGCGAAGATCGGACCGAACTTGGCGTCCGAACGAGCCATTTCCTTTTCCCACTCGTGAACGCCGGTCCAGCCGGTCTGGCCGTTGGCGAACGCGGTCTGCTTGTCGTTATCGAGGTAGTTGTAGCCCGGCAGCAGACCTTTCCAGTTGCCCAGACCCGGGTACAGCACCAGATAACCCAGAGCGAACACGATGGTGCCCACGAACAGCATGAACCACCATTTCGGCAGCGGGTTGTCGTACTCCTCGATCCCGTCGAAGGAGTGGCCGACCGTCTCGTCGGTCTGCTCGGCGCGCTGTCCCTTGCGGGTCGACAGCAACAGCCAGGTCAGGGAAAAGATCGTACCGAGACTGAGGACTGTGACGTACAGACTCCAGAATGTAGTCATTCTTTGTTACTCCTAGAAGCTTGCTCGACGTGCTTGATGGCTTCGGGATCATCCGCGAAGGGCAGCAAGGTCGCGTCTTCAAACTCCGACTTGCGCTTGGGGCTGAACACCCACAACGCCAGACCGATGAAGGCAACCATCACGACAACGGTGCCCAGGCCTCGAATCATCCCGATATCCATCTAGATCACCGTTTGCTTTTGATGATGGTGCCCAGGCCTTGCAGATAGGCCACCAGCGCGTCCATTTCGGTTTTACCCTTCACAGCGTCTTTTGCACCGGCAATGTCTTCGTCGGTGTAAGGGACGCCGAGCGTGCGCAACACTTCCATTTTCTTGGCCGTGTCTTTGCCGTCGAGCTTGTTTTCCACGAGGAACGGGTAAGCCGGCATTTTCGATTCAGGCACAACGTTGCGCGGGTTGTACAAGTGCGCACGCTGCCAGTCGTCGGAGTAACGACCGCCGACACGGGCCAGGTCCGGGCCGGTACGTTTGGAACCCCACAGGAACGGGTGATCCCAGACGCTTTCACCGGCGACCGAGTAGTGGCCGTAGCGTTCGGTTTCGGCACGGAACGGACGGATCATCTGCGAGTGGCAGCCGACACAGCCGTTGGCGATGTAAACGTCGCGGCCTTCCAGTTCAAGGGCGGTGCGCGGCTTCATGCCTTCGACCGGCTTGTTGGTGACGTCCTGGAAAAACAGCGGAACGATTTGGGTCAGGCCACCGACGCTGACGGCGATGACCATGAAGAAGGCCAGCAGGCCAATATTCTTCTCGACAGCTTCATGCTTCATCAGTGAGCTCCAACTACGGCGATCTTGGCGGCGGCTTCAGCTTCAGCCGGGTCCGAGGCGCGAACGGTGCGCCACACGTTGTAGGCCATCAGGAACATGCCGCTGGCGAAGAACGCACCGCCCAGGGCGCGAACGATGTAGCCAGGGTGGCTGGCCTGCAGCGCTTCAACGAACGAGTAGGTGAGGGTGCCGTCGTCGTTGATTGCACGCCACATCAGGCCTTGAGTGATGCCGTTGACCCACATCGAAGCGATGTACAGCACGGTACCGATGGTCGCGAGCCAGAAGTGCGCGTTGATCAGACCGACGCTGTGCATCTGCGCGCGGCCGAACAGTTTCGGGATCATGTGGTAGATCGCGCCGATCGAGATCATCGCCACCCAGCCGAGTGCGCCGGCGTGTACGTGGCCGATGGTCCAGTCGGTGTAGTGCGAGAGCGAGTTGACGGTCTTGATCGCCATCATCGGACCTTCGAAGGTCGACATGCCGTAGAACGCCAGCGATACCACGAGGAAACGCAGGATCGGGTCGGTGCGCAGCTTATGCCAGGCGCCCGACAGGGTCATCATGCCGTTGATCATGCCGCCCCAGCTTGGTGCCAGCAGGATGATCGACATCGCCATGCCCAGCGATTGGGCCCAGTCCGGCAGCGCGGTGTAGTGCAGGTGGTGCGGGCCGGCCCAGATGTACAGGGTGATCAGTGCCCAGAAGTGCACGATCGACAGGCGATAGGAGTAGATCGGACGTTCGGCCTGTTTCGGCACGAAGTAGTACATCATCCCCAGGAAGCCGGTGGTCAGGAAGAAACCCACGGCGTTGTGGCCGTACCACCACTGGATCATCGCGTCGGTCGCACCGGCGTAGGCCGAGTAGGACTTGAAGAAGCTGACCGGCAGCGAGGCGTGGTTGACGATGTGCAGCATCGCGGTCACGACGATGAACGCGCCGTAGAACCAGTTACCCACGTAGATGTGCTTGGTCTTGCGCTTGGTGATGGTGCCGAAGAACACCAGACCGTAGGTGACCCAGACAATGGCCAGCAGAATGGCGAGGGGCCATTCCAGTTCCGCGTATTCCTTGGTGGTGGTGTAACCCAGCGGCAAGGTAATGATCGCGCCGACGATAACCGCTTGCCATCCCCAGAAGGTGAAGGCCGCGAGGCTGTCGGAAATCAGTCGCGTCTGGCAGGTTCGCTGCACGACATAGTAGGAAGTGGCAAACAGTGCACAACCACCGAAGGCGAAAATCACCAGGTTTGTGTGCAACGGGCGCAGGCGTCCAAAGCTCGTCCACGGCAGACCGAAGTTCAACTCCGGCCAGACCAGTTGCGAGGCAATGAAGACACCGAGCCCCATGCCAAGGATCCCCCAGACCACCGTCATGATGGCGAACTGGCGGACTACCTTATAGTTATAAGCAGTCGGACTGATTGCTGTGCTCATTCTAAGGTTCCACGGTTTGGGTGTTTTATTAGGATTAAAATCGGCCGCAAGTATGTAGAAAGCAGGGGGTCAATGCAACGCGCCATGACCTGGGTCAATGCTTTCCAACGCTGATTCTGCGGCCTTTCCATGCGCCGCGTAAGGACAAAATTGCCCTCGGGCAAAATGTCGCAGCGAACGAAAAAAGCGAGGGGTCCCGGTCGGATGTAACGGGGTGTGTTCGAACGCTCGGTTCGGGTGACGGACGGTAATCGGCACGACAGCCGGTATCTACCGGCCTTTGCGGCCATGTCAGTCAGCCGATTCGTTCAACGCCTCGCTCAGGGTCGACCTGGAACCGGCACGGGCCAGTCCGCATCGAGCAAGCGTAGACCCGAATCCGGGTAACCGAAAGGAGAGTGGGTGAAGGGGTGCGACAATGCGTCGCAAAGGGACTGGAAACTGCCGCACTGGAAACGTGCGGCAGTGTTGTACGCAATGATTACTTTTTATTGTCCTCAGTAATCAGTTTTTCTGTATTCAATCCATGGCTCAAGCTGTACACATAAGCCGCCAGCAATTGCACTTTATCGTTACCCAGCAGCTCGTTCTGAGCTGGCATGTGGCCCTGACGACCATGGCGAATGGTCTGTTCAAGTTGGGTCAGGCTGGTGCCATAGATGAATCCGGCCGGGTGCGTCAGATTCGGCGCACCCATGGCTTCAGTGCCCTGGCCGGTTGCCCCATGACAGGCTACGCACATGGTGCTGAACGTTTGCTGTCCCGCTTGCAGGTCGGCCTTGTTGTCCGCCGGCAGTGGCAGCCCGGCCAGCCCGTGACGCACGTACGCTGCGACGTTTTTCACACCCGCCTCACCGAGCGACTCGCCCCAGGCCGGCATCGCCGCGATCCGGCCACCCATGATGGTGGTCTTGATCGTCTCGGCACTGCCGCCCCAGCGCCAGTCCTGGTCGGCGAGGTTAGGGAAGCCGAAGGCGCCCTTGGCATCCGAACCGTGGCACACCGAGCAGTTCGACGCGAACAGACGGCCGCCCATTTTCAGCGCCTGCGGATCCTTCGCCACTTCTTCCACCGGCATCGCGGCGAATTTGGCGAAGATCGGCCCGAACTTGGCGTCAGCCTTGCTCATTTCCTTTTCCCACTCGTGGACGCCGGTCCAGCCGTCCTCGTAGCCGGGCAGGATGCCTTTCCAGTTGCCCAGGCCTGGGTAAAGGATCAGATAGCCCACGGAAAACACCAGCGTGCCGGCGAACAGCATGAACCACCACTGCGGCAGCGGGTTGTCGTACTCCTCGATGCCGTCGAAGCTGTGGCCCATGGTCTGGTCGACGCTGCCCTTGGTCTCGCCCCGACGGGTGCCGACCAGCAGCCAGGTCAGGCCGATCAGGCTGCCGATGGTCAGTACGCAGATCCACGTACTCCAGAAGGTGGTCATGGCCGGGTACTCCTTGTTTCATTAGCTTGGGTAGTGTCGGGTTGCGGCTCGTCGGCAAACGGCAGCAGGCGCGCTTCGGCGAATTCCGGCGTGCGCTTGCGGTTGAACACCCACAGGGTCAGGCCGACGAAGGCCACGAACACCACGACCGTGCCGAGGCCGCGAATCAGCCCCGCGCTCATTTCAAAGACCATGGCTCACCTCTTGCTCTTGATCGCAGTGCCAAGCACTTGCAGGTAGGAGACGAGGGCGTCCATTTCGGTCTTGCCCTTGAGGCTGGCCACCGCGCCGCTGATGTCGTCGTCGGTGTACGGTACGCCGAGGGTGCGCATGACCTTGAGCTTGGTTTCGGTGTGGCTGCTGTCGACCGGTTGCGTAACCAGCCATGGGTAGGCCGGCATCTTCGATTCCGGTACGACGTTGCGCGGGTTGTACAAGTGCGCACGGTGCCAGTCATCCGAGTAACGCGCGCCAACCCGGGCCAGGTCCGGACCGGTACGTTTCGAGCCCCACAGGAACGGGTGATCCCACACGCTTTCGCCGGCCACCGAGTAGTGGCCGTAGCGCTCGGTTTCGGCGCGGAACGGACGGATCATCTGCGAGTGGCAACCGACGCAGCCTTCGCGGATGTAGATGTCGCGGCCTTCCAGTTGCAGCGCGGTGTAGGGCTTCATGCCTTCCACCGGTTTGTTGGTCACGTCCTGGAAGAACAGCGGGACGATCTGGGTCAGGCCGCCGATGCTCACGGCGAACACCATCAGCAGCATCAGCAGGCCGACGTTCTTTTCAATCGTTTCGTGTTTCATGGCGGACTCCTCAGGCCATCTGCGCGGCAGCAACGACGTCAGCAGGCTGCGAGGCCCGCACGGTGCGCCAGGTGTTGTAAGCCATCAGGAACATGCCGCTGAGGAAGATCGCCCCGCCAATCAGCCGCACGACGAAGCCAGGGTGGCTGGCCACCAGGGTTTCGACGAAGGAGTAGGTCAGCGTGCCGTCCTCGTTCACCGCACGCCACATCAGGCCCTGGGCGATGCCGTTGACCCACATCGAAGCGATGTACAAAACGGTGCCGATGGTCGCGAGCCAGAAGTGCGCATTGATCAGGCCGATGCTGTGCATCTGCTCTTTGCCGAAGATTTTCGGGATCATGTGGTACAGCGCGCCGATGGAAATCATCGCCACCCAGCCGAGCGCGCCGGCGTGAACGTGGCCGATGGTCCAGTCGGTGTAGTGGGAGAGGGCGTTGACGGTCTTGATCGCCATCATCGGACCTTCGAAGGTCGACATGCCGTAGAACGCCAGCGACACCACGAGGAAGCGCAGGATCGGGTCGCTGCGCAACTTATGCCAGGCGCCCGAGAGGGTCATCATGCCGTTGATCATGCCGCCCCAGCTCGGGGCCAGCAGTACGAGCGACATCACCATGCCCAGCGACTGCGCCCAGTCCGGCAGCGCGGTGTAGTGCAAGTGGTGCGGACCGGCCCAGATGTACAGGGTGATCAGCGCCCAGAAGTGCACGATCGACAGGCGATACGAATACACCGGACGTTCGGCCTGTTTCGGCACGAAGTAGTACATCATCCCGAGGAAACCGGCGGTGAGGAAAAAGCCTACGGCGTTGTGGCCGTACCACCATTGCACCATCGCGTCGGTTGCACCGGCGTACACCGAGTAGGACTTGGTGAAGCTCACCGGCAACTCAAGGTTGTTGACGATGTGCAGGATCGCCACGGTGATGATGAACGCGCCGAAGAACCAGTTGCCCACATAAATGTGCTTGGTCTTGCGCTGCATGATCGTGCCGAAGAACACGATGGCGTAGGCGACCCAGACGATGGTGATCAGGATGTCGATCGGCCATTCCAGCTCGGCGTACTCCTTGGAACTGGTGTAACCCAGTGGCAGGCTGATGGCCGCCAGCAGAATCACCAGTTGCCAGCCCCAGAAGCAGAAGGCGGCGATTTTCGGCGCAAACAATTGCGTCTGGCAGGTGCGCTGCACCGAGTAGAACGAACTGGCGAACAAGGCACAGCCGCCGAACGCGAAGATCACCGCGTTGGTGTGCAGCGGGCGCAGGCGTCCGAAGCTGGTCCACGGCAGGTTGAAGTTGAGTTCGGGCCAGACCAATTGAGCCGCGAGAAAAACCCCGAGCCCCATGCCGACGATGCCCCACACCACCGTCATAATGGCGAATTGGCGGACCACCTTGTAGTTGTAGGCGGTACTGATAGAAGTGTTCATGGTTCCCCATCCACGGTTCAGCCGAAGTGAGCGCGCGCAGAAAACGCCGCGAATCCTTCGCCTGGAGTTATAGGCAGACTAAAAGCGAGGCAAGCATGGACAAACAGCACAAGGCCAGTATTGACGGGGATCAATGGGCGCAGTGCCTGCGGGATCACGGGTGGCTTTGGGATGCCGCTGTTGGCGAGGCTTCGGCGACTTTGATCCTGGCGCATGGGGCGGGGGCGCCGATGGATAGCGACTGGATGAACGATATGGCTGGGCGCCTTGCTGGGCTGGGGGTGAACGTGTTGCGGTTTGAGTTTCCTTATATGGCGCAGCGGCGGGTTGATGGGGTCAAGCGGCCGCCGAATCCTGCGGGGAAATTGCAGGAGTGCTGGCGTGAGGTTTATGGCTTGGTGCGACTTCATGTCGCTGGGGTTTTGGCGGTTGGCGGGAAGTCGATGGGGGGGCGGATGGCCAGTCTGCTTGCCGATGAGCTTGGCGCGGATGCTTTGGTTTGTCTTGGTTATCCGTTTTATGCGGTGGGGAAACTGGAGAAGCCTCGGGTTGAGCATTTGGCTGCTTTGCGGACTCGGACGTTGATTGTTCAGGGGGAGCGGGATGCGCTTGGCAATAGGGACGCTGTCGGGGCTTACGATCTATCGCCGAGTATTGAGGTGTTCTGGTTGGCTTCTGGGGATCATGATTTGAAGCCGCTCAAGGTTTCCGGGTTTACGCATGAGCAGCATTTGGCTTTGGCGGCGGAGAGGGTTGCCGGGTTTCTTCGTTGAGGTTTGGTTTTGGGGTGTATATCCGTTGCTGCGGTTATGGCTGCTTAGGGTTCCGCCCTTACGGCGGGTCACTTTTGGCAAACGCCCCAAAAGTAACCAAAAGGTCTTGCTCCTACGTCCGGCCCGCTCGCTGAGGCTCGGGGTTCCTTCGCTCCGGGATTCATCCGGGGGGCATCGCCTACGGTTTGCTTCGCTGCACCTCCTCTCGATGTGTTTGGCTTCGCCAAACGGTCGCTGCGCTCCCACCCCCGGATAAATCCCTCCACTCAGCCTTCCGACGTCGCCCGAAGATCAAAAGCGGTACTCGAGCTAACGCTCATCGTGTTGAGTGGTGAGGAGCCATGCGGATTGCAGCAGGGAAAGATCTGCTTGTTTTCTGTGCGTAAACGTAATTCCGAGACGGCGTTTAAAGTACACGAACCGTTACGCCATAAGGGCTACAACACCTTGCGTCGTTGCCTACGCGTACGCCAGAATCCGCCGGCTTACGCGGCTATGGGGCGGGCTATATCGTTTCCCTGTCACTGAAAAACAGTGATCGGGTTTGGTAGCCCGCTTCGAAACCGTCGTATGGCGTCACCATATGCAGTCCCTTGTTTGGGGCTCAGTTTTTTATGGTGGGCATGCGCGGGGCTCCTTTGTGAGCGCCGGGTTTCCCGTTTCGACCGGTCTACCAACCCGCGTATGGCCACCACCCTTCGTTTGGTAGCGAGGGTGATGGCTCCTCAATATTCGAAACTGGAGTTAAATCTATGTTCAAAGCCACACCAAACCCACCAGAAACTGATCCAACCCCTCACGACCCCGAGCTTGAGTCCCAGAAGACAAAAGAAGCCGCCGACCGCGCACTCGACTTTTACCTCGGCCCCGAAATCCCGAAATACTTCCCGCCCAAGGCCCGTCCCATCTACATGGTCGATCCCACACTCGATGACGAAACTCTGCTCGTCGAAGCCTGCGAATCGCTGTCGTCAGCCAACGCCATGGCCGGCAATATCGCCAATTCAGTGAAAGGTCCTGAGCGCAAACCGCTGCTGGCGCTGCAACAGCTGATCATGTTGAACGAGTTGCTGGTGAATCGACTGCTGGACAGGCTGCGTTTGCCTCAGTAACCGCGAATAACGCCAAATAAGTAACAAAAAACCCCGGAAGCTTTCGCTGTCCGGGGTTTTTTATTGCCAGAGCAATCAGCGGTTAAACCGCTCCACCAACGAATACTGCGTATTAGCCGTCTTCGTCAGCTCTTCACTCAGCAACGCCGAGTTATGCGCCTGTTCCGAGGTCTGGTCTGCCAGTTCCGAGATGTTGCTGATGTTGCGGCTGATTTCTTCAGCCACGGCACTTTGCTCTTCGGTCGCGGCGGCGATCTGGGTGGTCATGTCGGTGATGTTGGCCACCGCTTCGCTGATGCCCACCAGTGCCTGATCTGCTTCCAGAACCCGCGCCACACCTTCCTCCGCCTGGCGATGGCCGGCTTCCATGGTTTGTACGGCGCTGGATGCAGTCTGTTGCAACTTGGCGATCAGGGCGTGGATCTGGCCGGTGGATTCGCTGGTGCGTTGCGCCAGTTGGCGAACTTCGTCGGCGACCACGGCAAAACCACGGCCCATCTCGCCGGCACGCGCTGCTTCAATCGCAGCGTTGAGCGCGAGCAGGTTGGTCTGGTCGGCGATGCCTTTGATCACGTCGACCACGCCGCCGATTTCGTCGCTGTCCTTGGCCAGTTGCGTGACGGTCAGGCCGGTTTCACCGACGACGACCGACAGGCGCTGGATGGCTTCGCGGGTTTCACCGGCGATGTCGCGGCCGCGACCGGTCAGGCGATTGGCTTCCTGGGTGGCGTCGGCGGTGCGCTGGACGTGGCTCGCCACTTCCTGGGTGGTGGCGGCCATCTGGTTGACGGCGGTGGCGACCTGTTCGGTTTCCACGCGTTGGCGTTCCAGGCCGATGGAGCTGTTGTGCGCCAGACTGTCGGACTGCTTGGCCTGATCGGTCAGGTGCTCGGCGGTGTCCTGCAGACGGGTCAGGCAGGTTTTCAGGCGCGCTTCCTGGCTGAGGATCGACATTTCCAGACGCGCCTGGGCGCCACGGCTGTCGGTGTACATCTGCGCGATCAGCGGGTCGGACGTGGTCTGCTCGGCCAGACGCAGCAGGCGCTTGAGCCCACGTTGCTGCCATTGCAAGCCCAACAGGCCCAGCGGCACCGACAGGCCGGCGGCGAGGGCGAAGCCCCACTGCGAGTTCAGGGTGGCGCCGATCATGAAGCTCAACTGGCTGACCAGAATGAACGGCAGCCAGTCCTGCACAATCGGCAGCCATTTGTCGCTCGAAGGAATCGCCGACTTGCCCTGGTTGATGCGTTGGTAGAGCGCTTCGGCACGGCGGATCTGTTCGGCGGACGGCTTGACCCGCACCGACTCGTAACCGACCACCTGACTGCCATCGAACACCGGCGTTACGTAGGCGTTCACCCAGTAATGATCACCGGTCTTGCAGCGATTCTTGACAATGCCCATCCATGGCAAGCCTTGTTTCAGTGTGCCCCACATGTGCGAAAACACCGCAGCCGGGACGTCGGGGTGACGAACCAGGTTGTGCGGCGCACGGATCAGCTCCTCACGCGAAAACCCGCTGATTTCGACGAAAGCGTCGTTGCAGTAGGTGATCACGCCCTTGGCGTCGGTTGTGGAGATCAACCGTTGCTGAGCCGGGAAAGTCCGTTCGCGTTGTGTAATGGGCTGGTTATTACGCATGGTTTTTCAATCCGCAAGGCTTTGAAAGGTTGTCGGCGGGGTCGGCGATTTGTTGAAGTTTTTTTTCATTTATAAGTACGGCGTCGCAAAACGGGGCTTGCTTCAACCCGCGAGCATCGGATAGGTGAACAGGCCGAAGTGCAGCAGGTTCAGACCAAAGTGCGTCATGATCGCCGCGCCGAGCCCGCCAAAACGGTAGGCCAGACCATAGCCGACACCTGCCAGGCTCGCCAGCAACACCCATTGCCAGCCGGCGCCCACATGCACCAGGCCGAACAGCAGGGACGCGAGCAGCAGCGCGAGGTTTTCGCCGTAGGGCAAGTGTTTGAAATGCCGGCTGAGGCCGCCCTGTATATAGCCGCGAAACAGCGCTTCTTCGACCAGTGTCACCAGCAGCAGGTTGTTCAGCACCCACAGCCACGCCTGATCCGGCCATTTCGGCGCCCAGGTGATCATGCCCAGCAACACGGCGCCGCCCAGCGCCAGGATCACGCTCAACGTCAGTGCCAGTGCGGTGGCGTAAACGGTCAGGCGCAACGACCGCCGCGCGACAATCCACGGGCAGGCCAGCAGCAACCAGAAACCAATCAGCGGTTTGTCGAGATTCACGAACATCGAGAACGGCACGGCGTTGTCGGTGAAGCGCTGCGCCGGGATGGCCCGGCCATTGTAGAAGCCCGGCAGCCAGTGCATGGCCAGCGCCACGGCCAGCACGATAAACAGGCCATGACCGAGAAAACGCCCGACCGGCACGGTTTGCTGGCGCACGGCATAACCGGCGAAAACCAACAGTGCAATGGAGATCAGCGCCAGCCAGCCGAGCTGGCCAAAGCTCAGCGCCAATCCGTAACCAAGGCTGAGAAGCCCGAGATAGAGCCATGGCAGAGCTGTCATGGAAAGTCCTTGTGCACGATTTGTGGACAGGCTTTCTACACGGGTGAGGGCGAGGGGACAAGTGAAGGTGTAGGGGAAAACCGGGACGCAGGCCCTGTGGGTTGGTCCCCACAGGGCCTGTGCTGCGCACGAATCAGCGCAGATTGAGCTTCGCCGCCGCGCGCTCAGTGATTTCAGTGCGCAGTTTCAGCGAAGGCGCCGCACGTTTGCGCGCCTCATCGACAACAGCACTCGGCGCCGTCTCCGGGCTGCCCGAATCAAACGGCGGCGCCGGCGCATATTCCAGCTGCAACTGCACCAGTTGCGCCGTGTCGACGCCGACCAGTTCTTGCGCCAGTGTCAACGCAAAATCGATCCCGGCCGTGATGCCGCCCCCGGTAAACAGATTGCCGTCACGCACCACCCGATCCTTCACCGCAATTGCGCCCAGTGTCGGCAGTAGATCGTGATAAGCCCAGTGCGTGGTTGCCCGTTTGCCCTGCAACAGACCCGCCGCCCCAAGCACCAGCGAACCGGTGCAGACCGACGTCACGTAGCGCGCCTGCGCCGCTTGCGTCTTGATGAACGACAGCGTCTGCTCATCTTCCATCAACGGCCCGACGCCTGCGCCGCCGGGAACGCAGATCACATCCAGATCCGGGCAATCCTCGAATGTGGTGGTCGGTTTCAGCACCAGCCCGGTGCTGGCGGTGACCGGTACCAGATCCTTCCAGATCAGGTGCACTTGCACGTCCGGCAACGAGGCCAGCACGTCATACGGGCCGGTCAGGTCGAGTTGCTGCACCTGGGGAAACAACAGAAAACCGATCTGCAACGCCATGATTCATCTCCGTGAAAAGGGGTGGACGGCTTCACTGTAGGCGCGTAGGTTTTGGCGCATACGCCAATCAGCCCACGAATTACGCCAAATGCCGAAAACCATCCACGTCCTCGCGTTCGCCAATGTGCAACTGCTCGATGTCACCGGGCCGTTGCAGGTCTTCGCCTCGGCCAACGACATTGCCCGCCAGCAGGGTCTGCCTGCGCCGTACGCACCAACGGTCATCGCCAGCGGCGGTGGGGCGGTGAACTCTTCTGCCGGGTTGGCGATGCTGGCCGAATCGCTGCCGAAACAGCCCAGCGATACGCTGATCATTGCCGGCGGCTGGGGCGTCTACGCCGCTGCGGAAGATGCCGCGTTGGTGAGTTGGGTGCGTGAGCATGCGAACGGCTGCCGGCGCGTGGCCTCGGTCTGCACCGGCGCATTTCTGCTGGCGGCCAGCGGCTGGCTCGACGGTCGCCGAGTCGTCACCCACTGGACCCGCTGCGAACAACTGGCGCAGCAGCACCCACGCTTGCAGGTCGAGCCCAATCCGATCTTCATCAACGACGGCCCGGTCTGGACTTCGGCGGGCGTCACCGCCGGCATCGACCTGGCGCTGGCCATGGTCGAAGACGACCTAGGGCGCGACATGGCCCTGGACGTCGCCCGGCAACTGGTGGTGTTCCTCAAGCGACCGGGCGGGCAGTCGCAATTCAGCGTGACGCTGTCGCTGCAAAAACAGGGCAACCGCTTCGATGATTTGCACGCGTGGATTGCCGAACACCTGACTTGCGATCTGGGCATCCCGACCCTCGCCGAACAGGCCGGCATGAGCGAACGCAGCTTCGTGCGCCACTACCGCGCCGATACCGGCCAGACCCCGGCCCGCGCCATCGAACTGATCCGCGTCGAAACCGCCCGCCGGTTGCTGAGCGATACCGGTCTGCCGGTCAAACGGGTCGCGGCCAATTGTGGATTTGGCAGTGAAGAGACGTTACGCCGCAGTTTTCTGCGGGCCATGGGTGTGACGCCGCAGGCGTATCGGGAGCGGTTTTCGGTCAGCGCTGGAGCAGATCCAGTAATGCCTTGAGCGTTTCACCCGGCGCTTCCTCGGGAATGTTGTGCCCGACGCCCGCCAGAACTCGCCGCTCATAAGGCCCGGTGAAGTGATGGGCATCTTCATCCTCCGCTGGCGCAGGGCCAACGCCATCATCGGCACCGCACAGCGAGATCGTCGGAACGCCGATCGCCGGTTGTTTCTCCAGCGCCTGCTCCATCCATTCCAACGCCGGATCGCCCGGTGCATACATGAACCGATGGCGATAAGAGTGAATCACCACCTCAACGAAATCAGGGTTGTCGAACGCCGGTGCACTCAACGGATAACGCTCGGCGTTCCGCGCCCAGGTCGGTGACCACAACTGCCACAGCAACTCGCACAGCGCCCGACGATTCTGCGTCAGCCCTTCAACGCCACGGGGCGTGTGGAAGTAGTACTGATACCAGTAGCGATGCTCGCTCTGCGGATCCAGCGGCTGGACCGAATTCGGAATGTCCTGCAGGTTGTAACCGTCGCCCGTCACCAAACCGCACACTCGATCAGGAAACAGCGCCGCAACGATACACGCCGCCCGACCACCCCAGTCGTAACCGCACAGCGTCGCTTGCTCGATACCCAGCGCATCCATCAGATCCAGCAGATCCTGAGCCAGCGCCGCTTGCTGGCCCGAACGCAGCGTGTCCGGGCTGTTGAAACGGGTCGGTCCGTAACCGCGAAGGTACGGCACGATCACCCGGTAGCCCTTGGCGGCGAGGGGCGGGGCTATTTCGTCGTAGGCGCGGGGGGAGTAGGGGAAGCCGTGGAGGAGGATGACCGGCGTACCGTTTTCCGGGCCGTGATGCTCATAGGCGATGGTCAGACTTTTGGTCTTGCAAAGTTGCATCACGGCTTGGGTCATACGGGATTCCTCAAGTTTCAGCTTCCGCCACCTGATTGAAATACTTGCTGCGATCCGGCGTAAACGTCACCACCATTTTCGTCCGCGAACAGGTCATGACTCGCTCGGCACCCAGATCAATATCCAGATCCTCCCCACGCAACCCTTGCCACTGGGCGAGGTATTTCAGCGATCCGTACTTTTCATTCTTCTTCAGGCTGCGACTGACTCCGCCTTTCCAGCCCAGCACCGGAAGTTCATCGGCAGTGCAACGTTGGGCGAGGTCGGGGAAGCGGGCGGCGCGCTGGCGGCCGATTTCCCAGCATTTGATCAGGCCCTTGTCGGCGGCTTCCCACAGTTCGTCGCGGGTCAGGCCCGTGCGCAGAGGGGCGTCGATCTGGCGGTGGATGCGTTGGCTCATTCTGGTTCCTTGAATCGGGTTTTTATTGGACAGCTCCGCTGTGCCCGTTGCGGTGGATGGTAGGGGGGGGATGTAACAGCTGGCAACAAGGTATTTCGGGGTGTAAGTGCGAGTTACGGGGGAAGGAATGTTTGGGATTTGTTTAGTGGATGTAGGTGTCAGGTTTTGCGAGTTGTGGCGAGGGAGCTTGCTCCCGCTCGGCTGCGCAGCAGTCGCAAAGCCGGGCTATGCAGTCTCTCAGGAGAAATGTGGGGGCAGGGCCTGGGGCCGTTGCACGACCCGGCGGGAGCAAGCTCCCTCGCCACGGGCGCTGTGATTCTGTTTATTTACGTGTAGGGATTAGCCCCGATCAGAGCGAGTGCGGGGCATATTTCCTACAAACTCTGATGGCTTTACGGCTGCCATTCACTCTTCTCCCCACTCAACTTGCGATCGAGAAAACTCGCCGCACTGATCAGTGCCAGATGGGTCAATGCCTGGGGCGTGTTGCCCAGATGCCGGCCACGGTTGTCGAATTCCTCCGCGTATAGTCCCAACGGATTGGCGTAACGCAACAGTTGTTCAAATTCCAGATGGGCCTTCTCCAGTTGTCCAGCGCGGGCCAGGCATTCGACGTACCAGAACGAGCAGGCGGCGAAGGCGCCCTCGGTGCCGGACAATCCGTCGATGCCGGTATCGTCATTGCGATAGCGGTAAACCATGCCGTCACGCACCAAGTGTTTTTCGATGGCTTCAAGCGTCGCGAGCCAGCGCGGATCCTTTGCGCTGACGAAGCGCACCAGCGGCATCAGCAACATCGAGCCGTCCAGCGCGGTGCCGCCCTGGTACTGCACAAAATGCCCGTGTTCTTCATTCCAGAAGTTGTCCCAGATGTCGGCATGAATCGCCTGGCGGGTCTGGTCCCAGCGGGCGAAAGGCGCCGGCAGCGAACGTTTCGAAGCGAGCCGGATTGCCCGGTCCAGCGCCACCCAGCACATCAGCCGCGAGTGCAGGAAGTGATGTTGCTCACCGCGCATTTCCCAGATGCCTACATCCTTGGTCTGCCAGGTCTCACAGACCTGATCGACCACTTCCATCACATGTTTCCAGCCTTCGTGGGAAATCGCGTCGCCGTACTTGTTGAGCAGATAAACGGCGTCCATCAGTTCGCCGAAGATATCCAGTTGAATCTGATCGTACGCGCCATTGCCGATGCGCACCGGTTTCGCGCCGCCATGTCCGGACAAATGCGTGAGTTCGGTTTCCGGCAGTTCCTGGCGGCCGTCGATGGCGTAGAGGATGTTGAGTTTCATCGGCTGGCCGCTGCAATCGCTGACCCGCCCGCGCAGCCAGCGCATGTAGCCGTTGGCTTCGTCGACAAAGCCCAGGCGCATGAAGGCGTAAACGGTGAAGGAGGCATCGCGGATCCAGGTGTAGCGATAGTCCCAGTTGCGTTCGCCGCCGGGGGTTTCCGGCAGGCCGAACGTGGCGGCGGCGAGGATTGCGCCGTGCTGGCGCGAGGTGAGTAGCTTGAGGGCGAGGGCAGAGCGGTTGACCATTTCCCGCCAGCGACCGCGATAGTTGGACTGGCCGATCCAGTCGCGCCAGAACTTCAGCGTGCGCTCGATGCACAGCTTGGCGGCCCCTTCGGCGAAGCGCGGATCGTCGCTGGCGCCGAGCATGACCGCGGCGGTCTGATCTTGTTTGAGGGTGAATTGCGCGACTGCTGCTTCCTGATCGACGCTCAAGGTTTGATCCGAGGCCAGCCGCAGTGTCGGCTGCCCGGTGGCGCTGAACAGCACATCCTTTTTATCAATGACGGCGTGCGTTTCCGCGCGGGCGTAGTCATGCCGAACGGCGCAGCGCAGGTGAAACGTTGCCTGCCCGCTGACCACCCGAACCCGGCGGATCAAAACCGGTAACGCCTCATCGTTGTCGCCAATGGGCAGCAGATCGGTGATTTCCACCACGGCGTGATCGCTGAGCCAGCGGGTTTGCAGGACGTTGGTGTCCGGCAGGTAAATCTGCTCGCGCCGGGCATCGGGCAGGTCCGGGGCCAACTGGAAAATCCCCGCGTCGGGCGTATCCAGCAGCGAACAGAAGATCGACGGGCTGTCGAATTCCGGCCAGCAGAAGAAATCCACGCTGCCCTTGTCATTGACCAGCGCTGCGCTGCGCAGGTCGCCAATGATGCCGTGGGCGTCGATGGGGCTTTGTCGTTCAGGGTGATGCTCGGCCATGGTCGTCTGGCTCCGAGGCGAAGGCTTACCTAGCTGACTGATGGCCGGCGGCGAGAGTTCATCCGCGGACATGAAATGATCGACAGCTTTGCGCGGCAGCGATTGGCCTTGCACGCCACAGGGACTTCACATTCCACCAACAATTCCTCGCTTTCCCGCCCGTCAGGCTTTGTGGCAAGTTGGCCGCCCCTGATGAGGCTGTATCCGATGGCAAACCCTTACCGAGAACTGTTCAACGCCCCCGGCGCCCGGGCTTTTGTGATGGCCGGGATGATCGCGCGCATGCCGATTTCCATGACCGGCATCGGCGTGATCACCATGCTCTCGCAATTGACCGGCGGCTATGCGCTGGCGGGTGGGGTGGCGGCGACGTTTGCCTTGGCCACGGCGTTCTGCGCACCGCAGGTGTCGCGGCTGGTGGACCGTTACGGTCAGGGGCGGATTCTGCCGGTGTCGGCGCTGATCGGTGGCGGGGCGTTGCTGATGTTGCTGCTGTGCACCCGTTTGCAGGCACCGACCTGGACGCTGTTCATCTGCGCTGCGCTGGCCGGTTGCATGCCGAGCATGTCGGCGATGGTGCGGGCGCGCTGGACGGAAATCTATCGCGGCCAGCCGCAATTGCAGACGGCGTATGCGCTGGAATCGGTGCTCGACGAAGTCTGCTTTATCGTTGGGCCGCCGCTGTCGGTGGGGCTGTGCGTCGGCGTGTTTCCCGAGGCCGGGCCGCTGGCGGCGCTGTTGATGTTGGCGATCGGCGTGACGGCGTTTGTCGCCCAGCGCAGCACCGAGCCGCCGGTGCATCCCCACGAATCAGAGCATCAAGGTTCGATCATTCGTTCGACCGACGTGCAATGGCTGCTGCTGTTGATGGTCGCCATGGGCATGATCGTCGGCGTGGTCGATGTGGTCAGCGTTGCGTTCGCCCAGCAACAAGGGCAGCCGGCGGCGGCGAGCATCGTGTTGTCGGTGTACGCCATCGGTTCCTGTCTGGCGGGCATCGCGTTTGGTGCGATGCGCTCGAAACTGTCGTTGCCGCGCCTGTTTCTGTATGGCGGCCTGGCGACGGCGGTGACCACGCTGCCGCTGTTACTCGCGACCAACATTTTCGGGTTGTCCGTGGCGGTGTTCATCGCCGGGCTGTTCTTCTCGCCAACCCTGATCGTGGCGATGGCGTTGATCGAACGCATCGTGCCGCCGGCCAAACTCACCGAAGGCCTGACCTGGTTGGTGACCGGCCTGAGCATCGGCGTGGCCATCGGTGCCGCTGGTTCCGGTGCATTGGTGGATGCATTCGGTGCTCGCAGCGGCTTCTGGCTGGCGATTGCAGCGGGTGCGGTGGTGTTGTGTTCGGCGGTGCAGAGCTTCCGCCACCTGAAATGAAATGTGCCCGTGGGCGTGAGCCGGGGGGGGAAATTTAACGCCACCGACTAATTTGCCCGGCCGGTGATCCGTACCCTTTGAAGAGACATTTTTCCGAGGGAAGCGTGGTGACCAAGTTGACCCTGCTGTGCCTGCCGTATTCCGGCGCCAGTGCCATGGTCTACAGCCGCTGGCGGCCGAAGCTGCCGCAGTGGCTGCAATTGCAACCGGTGGAATTGCCGGGGCGCGGCGCCCGGTTCGGCGAACCGCTGCACACCGACATGCGCGCGTTGGCCATGCAACTGGCCAGGGAACTGCGCCCGACACTCAAGGCCCCTTACGCACTGTTCGGCCATAGTCTGGGCGCCTTGCTGGCCTGCGAAATCGCTCACGCCTTGCGCGCATTGGGTTGCCCGGAGCCGGTGGCGCTGTTCGCCTCGGGCACCGCGGCGCCGACGTTGCGCGCCGACTACGACCGCGGCTTTGCCGAGCCGAAGACCGACGCCGAGCTGATCGATCAACTGCGCACGCTCAACGGCACCAGCGAGGAAGTGCTGGCCAATCAGGAGCTGATGAGCCTGACGCTGCCGATCCTGCGCGCCGATTTCCTGCTCTGCGGCAAATTCCAGCCGTTGCAGCGGCCGCTGCTCAACTGCCCGGTGCATGTGCTGGGCGGCAAGGCCGACAAGGCGACTACGGAGCAGTTGATCGGCTGGAGCAAGGAAACCCGTGGCAGCTTCTCGGTGGACATGCTGGCCGGCGGGCACTTCTTCATTCATGAACACGAAGCCAAGGTGCTGCGGGTGATCAAGGATCAACTCGACGTGCATCATCGTCGGCACGGCTTGATGGCCGCCGTTTAACCCGAATTCATTGCTGTCCGGAACCCTGAGAGGAGCGAGCCGGCTTGCTCCCGCAGGGTTTTTTATCGCCCGCAAATCCCCGCTGCACCTCCCTTCTGATAGTTCTTCTCAATCGCTAATTTTTCCGCTTTGCATTCGTTTTATAGGGACGACGTGCCTTTGTGCTGCCAGCCTACTGATTCGGATACCAAGAAATGAATGCTGAAGACTCCTTGAAACTTGCTCGCCGGTTTATCGGGTTGCCCCTGGAAAAGCGCCAGATGTTCCTCGCGGCCCTGCACAAGGAGGGCGTGGATTTCGCCCGTTTTCCGATTCCCCAAGGGGTCGAGGCCGATGATCGGCAGGCGCTGTCCTACGCGCAGCAGCGCATGTGGTTCCTCTGGCAACTGGACCCGCACGGCGGCGCCTACAACTTGCCGGGCGCGGTGCGCCTGACGGGGCGCTTGAGCCTGACTGCGCTCGAGGCGGCGTTTGCCAGCCTGGTGGCGCGTCACGAAACCCTGCGCACGGTGTTCCAGCGACAGGCGGACGACAGTCTGCTGCAAGTGCCGGCCGAAGCGCCGCTGGTGATCGAACACGTAGATTTCAGCGGTCTCGCCGCGCCCGAGCGGGAAGCCGCGGTAGCCGACGCCGCTCAGCAACAATCCTTGCAGCCATTCGATCTGGCCGTCGGCCCGCTGCTGCGGGTCAAGTTGCTCAAGCTCGACGAACAGGAGCACGTGCTGCTGCTGACCTTGCACCACATCGTTTCCGATGGCTGGTCGATGAACGTGCTGATCGACGAATTCATCCGTTGCTATGACGCCCATGAAGCCGGGCAGTCGCCGCAACTGGCGCCGTTGCCGATCCAGTACAGCGACTACGCACTGTGGCAGCGCCGCTGGCTGGAAGCGGGCGAACAGGCGCGGCAACTGGAATACTGGCAGGCGCAACTGGGCGATGAGCACCCGGTGCTGGAGCTGCCAACCGATCACCCGCGCCCGGCAATGCCGAGCTATCGCGGTACGCGTTACGAATTCGCCATCGACGGCGCGCTGGCGGAACAACTGCGCAGCAGTGCCCAACAGCACAACATCACCTTGTTCATGTTGCTGCTCGGCGCTTTCAACGTGCTGCTGCATCGCTACACCGGGCAGTCGGACATTCGCGTCGGCGTGCCGATCGCCAACCGCAACCGGGGTGAAATCGAAGGCCTGATCGGCTTCTTCGTCAACACCCAGGTATTGCGTACCGAACTGGACGGGCAGACGCGCGTCGGCGATCTGCTGCGCGCCGTCAAAGAGACCGCACTCGGTGCTCAGGCTCATCAGGACTTGCCGTTCGAGCGGCTGGTCGAAGCGCTGAAACTGGAACGCAGCCTCAGCCACACGCCGCTGTTTCAGGTGATGTACAACCATCAGCCGCAAGTCGCCGACATCAGCACGGTGAGCACCGCGTCCGGGCTGGAACTGGGCGTCATCGAATGGCAGGGGCGCACCACGCAATTCGATCTGACCCTGGACACCTACGAGAAGGGCGGCAGGCTGCACGCCGCGCTGACCTACGCCAACGATCTGTTCGACCCGCAGACCATCGCGCGCATGGCGCAGCACTGGCTGAACCTGCTGCGTGGCATGGTGCAGAACAGCAATCAGCGCATCAGCGATCTGCCGCTGCTGGAAGCGGCCGAATACCAACGCATGGTGTTCGACTGGAACAGCGCGCAGGCCAGCACTGCCGAGGCGTCGAGCATCCATCGCTTGATCGAGCAACAAGTTACCGCCCAGCCGGACGCGCTGGCCGTGACCTTTGGCGAGCAAACCTTCACCTACGCCGAGATCGATGCGCGGGCCAATGCGCTGGCGCACAAACTGATCGAATGCGGCGTCGGCCCGGAAGTCCGGGTCGGCGTTGCCATGCAGCGTTCCGACAGCTTGCTGGTGGCATTGCTGGCCGTGCTCAAGGCCGGCGGCGCCTACGTGCCGCTGGACCCGGATTACCCGGCCGACCGCGTCGCCTACATGCTTGAAGACAGTCGCGCGCTGGTGCTGCTGACCGAGCACGCCGTGGCCGAGACGCTCTCCGTCAGCGCCGACACCCAGGTGCTGTTGCTGGACCGGATCGGCGCAGAACTGGCGGCGTATCCATCCAGTGCGCCCGTCACGGCGGTGACGCCGGACAACCTCGCCTACGTGATCTACACCTCGGGATCCACCGGCAAGCCGAAAGGCGTGGCCATCGCGCACCGCAACGTGCAGGCCTTGATCGACTGGTCGCGCACGGTCTACAGCCGCGATGACATTCAAGGTGTGCTGGCGTCGACGTCGGTGTGTTTCGACCTGTCCGTGTGGGAGCTGTTTGTCACCCTCGCCAACGGCGGCTCGGTGATCATCGCGCGCAATGCCCTGGAGCTGCCGCAACTGCCGGCACGCGATCAGGTGCGGTTGATCAACACCGTGCCTTCGGCGATCAATGCCTTGCAGCGCGACGGTGCGATCCCGTCGAGCGTGCGCATCATCAACCTCGCGGGTGAACCGCTGAAGCAAAGCCTGGTCGAGGCGCTGTATCAACAGGCCAGCGTCGAACATGTCTACGACCTGTACGGGCCGTCGGAAGACACCACGTATTCCACCTGGACCCGTCGTGCAGCGGGCGGTACGCCGAGCATCGGTCGTCCACTGACCGGCACCGCCAGTTACCTGCTGGACGCCGATCTGCAACCAGTGCCGCAAGGCGCAGCTGCCGAACTGTATCTGGCGGGTGCCGGTATTACCCGTGGCTATCTGGGCCGCGCGGCGATGACCGCCGAGAAGTACGTGCCCAATCCATTCGCCAACAACGGCGAGCGGCTGTACCGCACCGGCGACTTGACCCGTTATCAGGCCGATGGCGCGCTGCAATACGTCGGCCGGATCGACCACCAGGTGAAGGTGCGCGGTTTCCGCATCGAGCTCGGCGAAATCGAAGCGCGGTTGTTGCAACAGGACGCGGTGCGTGAGCTGGCGGTGCTGGCTCAGGAGGGCGCCAGCGGCCAACAATTGGTGGCCTACATCGTGCCGACCGACACGGCCGTGCTGGCGGCGGATGCCGATGCCCAGGCGAGCCTGCGCGAAACCCTGAAAGCAGCGTTGCGCCAACATTTGCCGGACTACATGGTGCCGGCGTATCTGCTGTTCCTCGAACAACTGCCGCTGACGCCCAACGGCAAACTCGATCGCAAAGCGCTGCCGGCCGTCGATGGCAGCCAGCAACAACGCGAACACGTGGCGCCACGCAGCGCACTGGAAAAAGCCCTGGCGGCGATCTGGCAGGACGTGTTGTCGATTGAAAACGTCGGCCTCGAAGACAACTTCTTCGAACTGGGCGGCGACTCCATCGTATCGATGCAAGTGGTCAGCCGCGCCCGTCAGGCCGGGATCGTGCTGAGCCCCAAAGAACTGTTCCAGCACCAGACCATCCGCAGCCTCGCGCAAGTCGCCCGTCAGGGTCAGCAGACCTTGATCGAACAAGGCCCGGCCGTGGGCGCCGTGGCGCTGGCGCCAGTGCAGCAGTGGTTCTTCGAGCAAGACATTCCTCAGCGTCAGCACTGGAACCAATCGCTGTTGCTGACGGCGCAACAGCCTGTGGACGCTGGCGCGCTGGATCGCGCGCTGAGCCAGTTGCTCAACCATCACGATGCGCTGCGCTTGCGCTACGAATCGACTGCCGAGGGTTGGCAGCAGGCGTATGCCGCGGCAACCGGCGAGTCGGTGTTGTGGCAGCGCAACGCGCAATCGCTGGAAGACCTCAAGGCCTTGTGCGACGAAGCCCAGCGCAGCCTGGACCTGAGCAACGGCCCTTTGCTGCGCGCAATGCTGGTGAATTTGGCCGATGGCAGCCAGCGTTTGCTGCTGGTCGCGCATCACCTGGTGATCGACGGTGTGTCGTGGCGCGTTTTGCTGGAAGACTTGCAAGCCGCTTACACCCAGTCCCTGAGCGGCGCGGCGAGCGCCTTGCCAGGCAAGACCAGTTCGTATCAGCAGTGGGTTGCACGCCTGCAAGGGCACCTGCCGACTTTCGCCGAAAGCCTCGATTACTGGCAGGCGCAACTGCGTGACGCACCGCATGTCGAACTGCCTTGCGAGCGTCCTGACGGCACACTGGAAAACCGTTTCGAAGACAAGGTCGAGCTCAAGCTCAGCGCCGAGCAAACCCGCAAGTTGCTGCAACAGGCGCCGGCGGCCTATCGCACCCAGGTCAACGACCTGCTGCTGACCGTGCTGGCCCGCGTGGTCTGCCGCTGGAGCGGCCAGGCCAGCACCCTGATTCAACTGGAAGGTCACGGTCGCGAAGACCTGTTCGATGACGTCGACCTGACCCGCACCCTTGGCTGGTTCACCAGCCTGTTCCCGGTCAATCTGCGCCCGGCGGACAACCTGGGCGCTTCGATCAAAGCCATCAAGGAACAACTGCGTGCCGTGCCGGACAAAGGCCTGAGCTACGGCGCACTGCGTTATCTGGCGGACGCGCAAACGGCGGCGTCGCTGAACAGCGACGTCAAACCGCGCATCACCTTCAACTACCTCGGCCAGTTCGACCGTCAGTTCGATGAGGCGGCACTGTTTGTGCCGTCCGGTGAGGGTGGCGGTGCGGCGCAGGATCCATCGGCGCCGCTGGCCAACTGGCTGACCGTTGAAGGCCAGGTTTACGGTGGCGAGCTGGCGCTGAACTGGGGCTTCAGCCGTGAGATGTTCGACGCGGCGACCGTGCAGCAACTGGCGGATCAATACGCCCTTGAACTCAACGCTTTGATCGACCATTGCTGTGCGCTCGAAGCGCCGCAAGCGACACCGTCGGACTTCCCGCTGGCGCGCGTGACGCAGGCGCAACTCGATGCGCTGCCGGTGCCGGCCGGTGAGCTGGACGATCTCTATCCGCTGTCGCCGATGCAACAGGGTCTGCTGTTCCATACCCTGTACGAGCAAGCAGCGGGCGAGTACATCAACCAGATGCGCGTCGACGTTCAAGGCATCGATCCACAGCGTTTCCGCGATGCGTGGCAGGCCACCGTCGATGCCCAGGACATCCTGCGCAGCGGGTTTGTCTGGCAGGGCGAGCTGGCCGAGCCGGTGCAAATCGTCCACAAGCAGGTACAGTTGCCGTTCACTGCGCTGGACTGGCGCTCCCGTGACGATCAGCCACAAGCCCTCGCGGCGCTGGCCGATGCCGAGCGCCAACAAGGCTTCGACCTGACCTGCGCGCCGCTGCTGCGTCTGGTGCTGGTGCAGACCGGCGCCGAGCAGTGGCACCTGATCTACACCCATCACCACATCCTGATGGATGGCTGGAGCAACTCGCAGTTGCTCGGCGAAGTGTTGCAGCGTTACAGCGGGCAGATTCCGGCGAATACCGGCGGACGCTATCGCGACTACATCGCCTGGCTGCAACGTCAGGACGCTCAAGTCAGCGAAAACTTCTGGGGCGAGCAACTGGCCGCCCTGCAAGAGCCGACCCGTCTGGCCCGCGTGGCCTCGACCAGCGACAGCCAGAGCGGTCACGGCGATCACTTCCAGACCCTCGACGTGGCGCAAACCCGTGTGCTGGAAACCTTCGCCCGCCAGCAGAAAGTCACCGTCAACACCTTGATCCAGGCCGCGTGGCTGCTGTTGCTGCAACGCTACACCGGTCACGAAGCCGTGGCGTTCGGAGCCACGGTTGCCGGGCGTCCGGCGGACCTGCCGGGCATCGAGCAGCAAGTTGGATTGTTCATCAATACCTTGCCGGTGATTGGTGCGCCGCGTCCCGATCAGAGCGTGGGCCACTGGCTGCAAGCCGTGCAGGCGCAAAACCTCGGCCTGCGCGATTTCGAGCACACGCCGCTGGCGGACATTCAGCGTTGGGCCGGGCAGGGCGGTGAAGCGCTGTTCGACAACATTCTGGTGTTCGAAAACTACCCGATTGCCCAGGCCCTGAAGCAAGGCGCCGATCAGGGCGTGGTGTTCGGCGAAGTCGCCAACCTGGAACAGACCCACTATGCGTTGAGCGTCGCCGTCACCCTCGGTGAGCAACTGGCGCTGCACTACAGCTTCGACCGTGGCCATTTCGCCCACGCTGCCATCGAAGGCATCAGCGCGCACCTGCTGCAATTGCTTGAGCAGTTTGCTGTGTCCGCCGAGCGCAGCCTCGGTGAAATCGCCCTGGCCGACGCCGGCGAACACGCCCGCCAACACGCCGATAACCACCCGCAGCCGTACCCGGTGGACATCGCTGTACACCAGCGGATCAGCGCCCTGGCCGCCGAGCGTCCGCAGCGCACCGCGGTGATTTTCAACGGTCAGCACTTCAGCTATGGCGAGATCGATCAGCGCGCCAATCAACTGGCCCACGCGCTGATTGCCCGCGGTGTCGGTGCCGAAACCCGGGTCGGCGTGGCCTTGCCGCGCAGCGAAGCGGTGATTGTTGCCTTGCTGGCCGTGCTCAAGGCAGGCGGTGCTTATGTGCCGCTGGACACCAGTTATCCGCGCGAGCGTCTGGCGTACCTGATCGAGGATTCGGGGCTGGCGTTGCTGATCAGCGATTCGTCGGTGTCGGCGCAATTGCCGGTCGCCGAATCGGTGCCGGTGCTGGAACTGGACCGCCTCGACTTGCGCGAGTGGCCGATCAAGGCACCGCAGGTGCAGCTCGATCCGGACAACCTCGCCTACGTGATCTACACCTCCGGTTCCACCGGCAATCCGAAGGGCGTCAGCGTTGCCCACGGCCCGTTGGCGATGCACTGCCAGGCCATCGGTCAGCGTTATGAAATGCGTGACAGCGACTGCGAATTCCACTTCATGTCGTTCGCCTTCGACGGTGCCCACGAGCGCTGGCTGACCAGCCTGACCCACGGTGCCTCGCTGCTGATCCGCGACGACACGCTGTGGACCCCGGAACAGACTTACAACGCGATGCGCGAACACGGTGTGACCGTGGTTGCGTTCCCGCCGGTGTACTTGCAACAACTGGCCGAACACGCCGAGCGCGAGGGCAACCCACCCAAGGTGCGTATCTACTGCTTCGGCGGTGACGCGGTGCCGAGCGCCAGTTTCGAACGGGTCAAACGCGCCCTCGATCCGGACTACATCATCAACGGTTACGGGCCGACCGAAACCGTGGTCACGCCGCTGATCTGGAAGGCCGGTCGCGAAGTGCCGTGCGGTGCGGCCTACGCGCCGATCGGCAGCCGTATCGGCGACCGCAGCGCCTATGTGCTCGACGCCGATCTGAACCTGTTGCCGCAAGGCATGGCCGGTGAGTTGTACCTCGGCGGCACGGGTCTGGCGCGCGGTTACCTCAATCGTCCGGGGCTGACCGCCGAGCGTTTTGTCGCGGATCCGTTCAGCCACACCGGTGGTTTGCTGTACCGCACCGGCGACCTGGTGCGCCAGCGTGCCGACGGCACCTTCGACTACCTGGATCGCATCGACAATCAGGTGAAGATCCGTGGTTTCCGGATCGAACTGGGGGAAATCGAAGCCTGCCTGCAAGCCCTCGACGGCGTGCGTGAAGCGGTGGTCGTGGCGCAGGAAGGCAGCGCCGGCAGCGGCAAGCGTCTGGTGGCCTACGTGGTCGGTGATTCGGCGCGCGAAGATTTCGCCGAAGACCTGCGTGAGCAACTCAAAGCCACACTGCCGGCGCATATGGTGCCGGCCTACGTGCTGCGTCTGGAACGCATGCCACTGACGCCGAACGGCAAACTCGACCGCAAGAACCTGCCGAAACCGGATGTCAGCCAACTGCAACAAGCCTACGTCGCGCCGCAAACCGTGCTGGAGCAACAACTGGCGACGATCTGGCAGGACGTGCTGAAACTTCAGCAGGTGGGTGTCAGCGACAACTTCTTCGAACTGGGTGGCGATTCGATCATCTCGATCCAGGTGGTCAGCCGTGCGCGGCAGGCCGGGATCCGCTTCACGCCGAAAGACTTGTTCCAGCACCAGACCATCGCTGCACTGGCGGCGGTGGCCAAGGTGGGCGAGCAGGCGCAAGCCATCGATCAGGGCCCGGTGACTGGTGCGCTGCCGTTGCTGGCGGTGCAACAGGCCTTCTTCGAACAGGACATCCCTGAGCGTCAGCACTGGAACCAGGCGGTGATGCTCAAGCCGACTCAGCCGTTGCAAGCAGCGGCACTGGAGCAGGCGCTGGAATCGCTGGTCGCGCATCACGATGGTTTGCGCCTGAGTTTCGTCGAGCAGGCCGATGGCTGGCACGCCGAGTACCGTGGCGTCGACAGCCGCAACGATGCTCTTCTGTGGACGGTCGATGTGGCCGATGCCGCCGCGCTGGAAGCGGTGGCCAACGAGGCGCAACGCAGCCTCGATCTGCAAGCCGGGCCGCTGCTGCGTGCGGTGCTGGCAAACCTCGACGACGGCAGCCAGCGGTTGTTGCTGGCGATCCATCACCTGGTGGTGGACGGCGTGTCGTGGCGGATTCTGTTCGATGATCTGCAAAGCGCTTACCGGCAGATCGCAGCGGGCGAACCCCTGCAATTGCCGGCGAAAACCAGCGCCGCCAAGGCTTGGGCCGAACACCTGCAAACCTACGCCCGCAGCAGCGAGCTGCGCTCCGAGCTGGCGTACTGGCAGGACCAGCTTCAAGGTGCCGATGTCGCGCTGCCGCTGGACAACGCCGACGGTGGTCTGCAAAACCGTCATGCGCTGACCGTGCGCACCCGTCTGGACAAGGCCCTGACCCGTCAGTTGCTGCAGGACGCTCCGGCGGCCTATCGCACCCAGGTCAATGACTTGCTGTTGACCGCACTGGCCCGCGTGATGGTGCGCTGGACCGGCGCCGACAGTGCGTTGATTCAACTCGAAGGCCATGGCCGTGAAGAGCTGTTCGACAGCATCGACCTGACCCGCACCGTGGGCTGGTTCACCACGGTGTACCCGGCCAAACTGACGCCGGTTGCAGAGCTGGGTGCGTCGCTGAAACAGATCAAGGAACAACTGCGCGCGATCCCCAACAAGGGCATCGGTTTCGGTGCGCTGGCGTATCTGGGCGAGGACGCTGATCGCGCCTCTCTCGCGCAGCTGCCGGTTCCGCGCCTGACCTTCAACTACCTGGGTCAGTTCGACGGCAGCTTCGACGCAGCCGACGGCGCGCTGTTCGTGCCATCCAGCGAAGCGGCGGGCGATGAGCTGGATGCCAATGCGCCGCTGGCCAACCAGTTGGCGCTCAACGGCCAGGTGTATGGCGGCGAGCTGAACCTGGGCTGGACGTTCAGCCATGAGATGTTCGATGAGGCAACGATTCAGCGTCTGGCCGATGATTACGCCCAGGAGCTGCAAGCGCTGATCGCGCATTGCTGCCAGGCCGATCATCACGGTGTCACGCCGTCGGACTTCCCGCTGGTACGTTTGAGCCAGGCTCAACTGGACGGCTTGCCGCTGGCGCCACAGCTGATCGAAGACGTTTATCCGCTGTCGCCGATGCAGCAGGGCATGCTGTTCCACGCGGTGTATGAAGAATCCACCGGCAACTACATCAACCAGATGCGCCTGGACGTCGAAGGCCTCGACCCCGAGCGTTTCCATCAGGCCTGGCAGGCCGCCGTCGATGCGCACGACATTCTGCGTACGCGGTTCGTCTGGCAGGGCGAGCTGGATGCGCCGGTGCAAGTGGTCAGCAAGCACGCGCAAATGCCTTACAGCCTGCACGACTGGCGCGCGCAGCCGCAGCGAGAAGACGCGTTGCAGACCCTGGCCGACGCCGAGCGTCAGAGCCTGGACCTGAATGCGTCGACCCTGCTGCGTCTGGTGATCGTGCGTATCGATGACCAGCGTCATCACCTGATCTACACCAACCACCACATCCTGATGGACGGCTGGAGCAACTCGCAGTTGCTCGGTGAAGTGCTGCAGCGCTACAGCGGCAAGTTCAGTGCCGCACACGCGGGTCGCTACGGCGATTACATCGGCTGGCTGCAGCGTCAGGACGCGGCGGCGAGCGAAGCGTTCTGGCTGCCGGCGTTGCGCACGCTGGACGAGCCGACGCGACTGGCTCACGCCATCGCCCGGCCGAAAGATGCGCCGGTGGTGCAAGGTTACGGCGACCATTATCGCGTGCTCGACAGCGAGCAGACCGCTCGCCTGGGTGAGTTCGCCCGTGCTTCCAAAGTCACCGTCAACACCCTCGTCCAGGCGGCATGGCTGCTGGTGCTGCAACGCTACACCGGCAAGGCCAGCATCGCGTTCGGCGCCACCGTGGCGGGGCGTCCGGCAGACTTGCCGGGGATCGAGCAACAGATCGGTCTGTTCATCAACACCTTGCCGGTGATCGCCAGCCCACGGCCCGAGCAATCGCTCGGCAGCTGGCTGCAAGCGGTGCAGGCGGAAAACCTCGCGCTGCGCGAGTTCGAACACACCGCGCTGTTCGATATCCAGCGTTGGGCCGGGCAGGGCGGTGAAGCGCTGTTCGACAACATTCTGGTGTTCGAGAACTATCCGATTGCCCAGGCGCTGGAGCAGGGCGCACCGCAAGGCCTGCGCTTCGGCCCGGTGGCCAACCACGAACAGACCAACTACCCGCTGACTCTGGGCGTAAGCCTGGAAGGCACGCTGGAAGTGCATTACAGCTTTGACCGCGAACACTTTGCCGACGCCACCGTCGAGCAACTGGGCGCTCAGTTGAACCACGTGCTGATGCAGATGGCCGGCGGTTCCGATCAACGTTGCCTGGGCGACCTGCAACTGCTCGACGCGGCTGCACGGGAGCTGGCGCTCAATGATTGGGGTTATTGCGCAGGGCACTACCCAACTGCGCTGCACGTGCATCAATTGTTCGAACAGCAAGTGCAACGGGCGCCGGATCAGGTCGCGCTGTACTTTGCCGATCAGCGTCTGACGTACGCCGAACTCAATCAGCAGGCCAACCGTCTGGCGCACACCTTGCGTCAGCGCGGCGTCGGTCCTGACGTACTGGTGGGGATCGCGGTCGAGCGTTCGCTGGAGATGATTGTCAGCCTGCTGGCGGTGCTCAAGGCTGGCGGTGCTTACGTGCCGCTGGACCCGCAATACCCGAGTGATCGCCTGACCTGCATGATCGAAGACAGCGGCCTGCTGCTGTTGCTGAGCCAGAGCCATTTGCTGGAGCGTCTGCCGCAGGTCGCAGGCGTCGAGGTGCTGTGTGTTGATCGTCAACCAGAGCAGCTCGAAAGCGCTGATCTGCCGAACCTGACCCTGGCCGATAACCTCGCGTACGTGATGTTCACCTCGGGCTCGACCGGACGTCCGAAAGGCGTGGGGATCAATCAGGCGTCGCTGACCAAGCACGCCTATGTGACCGTGGACCTGATGGCATTGACCGCGCAGGACTGCGTGCTGCAATTCTCGACGTTCAACTTCGACGGTTTCGTCGAGCAGCTGTACCCGGCGCTGATCACCGGTGCTTCGGTCGTGCTGCGCGGCACCGCGATCTGGGACAGCGAAACCCTTTACACCGAGATGCTCGACAAGCGCATCAGCGTGATCGACCTGACCACCGCCTACTGGGGCATGCTGGCCAAGGACTTCGCCGAAGTCGGCCCGCGTGACTACGGCGTGTTGCGTCAGGTGCATGCCGGCGGTGAAGCGATGCCGCCCGAAGGCATGGCGGCCTGGAACAAGGCCGGTCTGGCCCACGTTCGTTTGCTCAATACCTACGGTCCGACCGAAGCCACCGTGACCGCCACGTCGCTGGATTGCGGTGACTACGTGACCGGTGCCGAGCCGACGCCATCGACCTTGCCGATCGGTTCGGCGTTGCCGGGCCGTTCCATCTACCTGCTGGACATCGCCGGCCAACCAGTGCCGGTGGGCGCGGTGGGCGAGCTGATGATCGGCGGCGAATTGCTCGCTCGCGGTTATTTCAACCGTCCGGACCTGAGCGCCGAGCGCTTCATGCCGGATCCGTTCTCGGTGCAGCCGGGCGCACGTCTGTATCGCACCGGTGACCTGGCGCGGTTCCGTGCCGACGGGGTGATCGAGTACATCGGGCGTGTCGACCATCAGGTGAAGATTCGTGGTTTCCGTATCGAACTCGGTGAAATCGAAGCGCGTCTGCTGGATGCCCAGACCGTCCGCGAAACACTGGTGATGGCAGTGGCCGGGCCAAGCGGTCAGCAACTGGTGGCCTACGTGGTGCCGACCGACGCCGAACCGGTCATGGCCGACAACGATCTGCAAAGCGAACTGCGCCGAGCATTGCGCGAGCAGCTTCAGCAAACCTTGCCGGACTACATGGTGCCGACGCACCTGTTGTTCCTGGCGAAAATGCCGCTGTCACCCAACGGCAAGCTTGATCGCCACGCGTTGCCGAAACCCGATGCAGCGCAGGCGCAGCAGGATTACCTGGCCGCCACCAATGCCGCCGAGCAAACGCTGGTGGACATCTGGCAAGCGGTGCTGGGCCTGGCGCAAATCGGTGTGACCGACAACTTCTTCGAACTGGGCGGTGATTCGATCGTCTCGATTCAAGTGGTCAGCCGCGCCCGTCAGGCGGGTATTCATTTCAGTCCGAAAGACCTGTTCCAGCACCAGACCATTCAAGGTCTGGCCAGTGTCGCGCGGGTCGGCGAGGGCGGATTTGTCATCGACCAGTCGCCGGTCACCGGTGCATCGCTGTTGCTGCCGGCGCAGTTGCAGTTCTTCGAAGAAGACGTGGCCGAGCCGCATCACTGGAACCAGTCGGTGCTGCTCAACACCTCGCAGACCCTGGACGCCGGGCATCTGAAGGCCGCCCTCGACGCGTTGATCGAACACCACGATGCACTGCGCTTGTCGTTTGCGTCTGTCGATGGCCAATGGGTCGCGCAACACTTGGCGGTCGGCGAGCAGCCGGAGGATCTGCTGTGGCAAACCCAGGTCGCAGACGCCGCAGAACTCGAAGCGCTGGGCCTTGAAGCGCAACGCAGTCTCGCCCTCGGCGGGCCGTTGTTGCGCGCCGTACTGGCGACGCTGGCGGACGGCACTCAGCGGCTGTTGCTGGTGATTCATCACCTGGTGGTCGACGGTGTTTCGTGGCGTGTTCTGCTGGAAGACCTGCAAGGGCTTTACCAGCAAATCAGCAGCGCTCAGCCGGTGAAACTGCCGGCCCGGACCAGCGCGTTCAAAACCTGGGCTGAGCGCCTGCATGCTTATGCGAGCAGTGAAGCGCTGCTGGCCGAGCAACCTTACTGGCTCGAACAGCTGCAAAATGTATCCAGCCAGTTGCCGGTGGATCACGCCGACGGCAGCTTGCAGAGCCGTCATGAACACACGGTGCAGACCCGACTCGGTGCGGACCTGACCCGGAAACTGCTGCAAGACGCGCCAGCGGCCTATCGCACCCAGGTCAACGACCTGTTGCTGACCGCACTGGCACGGGTGATCAGCCGTTGGACCGGTGAGGATTCGACGCTGATTCAGCTCGAAGGCCATGGCCGCGAAGACCTGTTCGCCGACATCGACCTGAGCCGCAGTGTCGGCTGGTTCACCAGCCTGTTCCCGGTCAAGCTGACTGCCAGCGCCGAGCTCGGCGCTTCGCTCAAAGCGGTCAAGGAACAACTGCGCGCCATCCCGAACAAAGGCATCGGCTTCGGTGTACTGCGTTATCTGGGCAGCGACGCGGTCCGTGAAACCCTGCGTGCCTTGCCGCAACCGGCGATCACCTTCAACTACCTCGGGCAGTTCGACAGCAGCTTCGATGCTGGGCAGGCAGCCCTGTTTACGCCGTCCAGTGAAGCACGCGGTGCGGAGCAGAGCCTGGACGCCTTGCTCAGCAGCCCGTTGACCCTCAACGGCGGCATTTACGGTGGCGAATTCAGCCTCGGCTGGACCTTCAGTGAGCGCATGTTCGAGCGCGGTACCGTTCAAGCCCTGGCCGACGATTACGCGCAGGAACTGGCGGCACTGATCGAACATTGCTGCCGCGACGGCGTGCACGGTGTGACACCGTCGGACTTCCCGCTGGCACCGCTGAGCCAGACACAACTCGATGGGTTGCCGCTGCCGGCGTCGTTGATCGAAGACATCTACCCGCTGTCGCCGATGCAGCAAGGCATGCTGTTCCACACGCTGTACGAGGAAGAGGCGGGCGATTACATCAATCAGACCCGCGCCGATGTGCAGGGCCTGGATGTCGAGCGCTTCCGTGCCGCCTGGCAGGCAGCGTTGCAGGCGCATGACGTGCTGCGCAGCGGTTTCCTGTGGCAGGGCGAACGCCCGGTGCAGGTGGTGCACAAACAGGTCGAACTGCCGTTCAGCGTGCAGGACTGGCGTGGTCGCCGCGACTATCAGACCGACCTCGACGCACTGGCTGCGCAGGAGCGCAAACAGGGCTTCGAGCTGACTGCCGCGCCGTTGCTGCGCCTGTGTCTGGTGCGCATCGACGATGACACCTATCACCTGATCTACACCAACCATCACATTCTGATGGATGGCTGGGGCAACTCGCAGTTGATGGGCGAAGTGCTGCACCGCTACAGCGGTCAGCCGCTGGCGCAATCGGTGGGGCGTTATCGCGACTACATCGCCTGGCTGCAACGTCAGGACGGCGGCGTCAGCGAGTCCTTCTGGAAAACCCAGTTGGCCGACCTGCAAGAGCCGACCCGCCTGACCCAGGCCATCGCCCGTCGTGATGACCTGATGGCTGTCGCGGGGTATGCCGATCATCAGCGCGTCATGAATGCCGCTGCGACCCGGCAACTGGCCGAGTTCGCCCGCGAGCAGAAAGTCACCCTCAACACCCTGGTGCAAGCGGCGTGGCTGCTGTTGCTGCAACGCTACAGCGGTCAGGACACGGTCGCGTTCGGCGCGACGGTGGCCGGGCGTCCGGCGGATCTCAAAGGCATCGAGCAGCAGATCGGGCTGTTCATCAACACCCTGCCGGTGATCGGCACCCCGCGTGCCGAGCAGAGTGTCGGCCAGTGGCTGCACACCGTGCAGACGCAAAACCTGAGCCTGCGCGAGCACGAACACACGCCGCTGTTCGAGATCCAGCGCTGGGCCGGCAAGGGCGGCGACGCCTTGTTCGACAGCATTCTGGTGTTCGAGAACTACCCGGTGTCCGAGGCCATGCAACAGGGTGCGCCGGCCGGATTGCGCTTCACCGACGTCACCAACCACGAGCAGACCAACTACCCGTTGACCCTCGCCGTGAGCATGGGCGACACCCTGTCGCTGCACTTCAGCTACGGCCGTGCGCATTTTGCCGAAGTCGACATTGCGCGACTGGGCGAACACTTGCACAACCTGCTGACGCAGATGATGCAGGGCGGCGCTCTGGCGTTGGGCCAACTGGAGTTGCTCTCCAGCGACGAGCAACAGCAGCAGGTCGAACAATGGAACGCGACGGTCACCGAGTACCCGCTGTCGCGCAGTGTGCATTCGCTGATTGAGGAACAGGTGCGCGCCACCCCGGACGCCTTGGCGCTGGTGTTTGGTGAACAACGTCTGACTTACGCCCAGCTCAACGCTCGCGCTAATCAGCTGGCAGCGGTGCTGATCGAAAACGGTGTCGGCCCGGAAGTGCTGGTCGGGATCTCGGTCGAGCGCTCGCTGGAAATGGTTGTCGGCCTGCTGGCGATTCTCAAGGCGGGCGGTGCGTATCTGCCGCTGGATCCTGAGTATCCGCAGGATCGTCTGGCCTACATGTTCGAGGACAGCGGGATTGCGCTGTTGCTGACCCAAAGCCATCTGCTGGCGCAACTGCCGGTTCCGGCGGGGCTGCGCAGTCTGGTGCTGGATCAGGAAGGTGACTGGCTGGAAGGCCGCAGCGAGGCCAACCCGGAGCTGAACATCGATCCGGAAAACCTCGCTTACGTGATCTACACCTCCGGCTCGACCGGCAAACCGAAAGGCGCGGGCAATCGTCACTCGGCACTGGTCAACCGCTTGTGCTGGATGCAACAGGCCTATCAGCTGACGGCTGACGACAGCGTGCTGCAAAAGACTCCGTTCAGCTTCGACGTGTCGGTGTGGGAGTTCTTCTGGCCGTTGATGACCGGCTCTTCGTTGGTGGTCGCGGCTCCGGGCGCGCACCGTGATCCGGCGCAACTGATTCAGGTGATCACCGAACAGCGCATCACCACGCTGCACTTCGTGCCATCAATGTTGCAGGCGTTCCTGCAGGATCCGGCGGTGGCCGAATGCACCAGCCTGACGCGGATTGTGTGCAGCGGTGAAGCCCTGCAAGTCGATGCGCAGCAGCAGGTGTTCGCCAAGTTGCCGAACGCCGGGTTGTTCAACCTCTACGGTCCGACTGAAGCAGCGATCGACGTCACCCACTGGACGTGCCGCGACGAAGGTCGCGACAGCGTGCCGATCGGTCAGCCAATCGCGAATCTGAGCACCTACATCCTCGACAACAGCCTGGCGCCGTTGCCGGTCGGTGTGATCGGCGAGTTGTACCTGGGTGGCGAAGGCCTGGCCCGTGGTTATCACCGTCGTCCGTCGCTGACTGCCGAGCGCTTTGTCACCAGTCCGTTCGGTGACGGCCAGCGCCTGTACCGCACCGGTGACCTGGCGCGCTATCGCGCCGACGGTGTGATCGAGTACGCCGGGCGTATGGACCATCAGGTGAAGATCCGTGGTCTGCGCATCGAACTGGGCGAAATCGAAGCGCGTCTGGCCGAACACGATGACGTACGCGAGACCGTGGTCATCGCTCAGGGCGGCTCGTTGCTGGTGGGTTACGTGGTGCCAAACGACGCCCGTCTGGTGGAGGCCGACGAGGCCAGCCGCAGCGAACTGTTCCAGCGGATTAAAGAACACCTCGCCCGGAACGTTCCTGACTATATGGTTCCGCTGCACTGGGTGCTGCTGGCGAAAATGCCGGTCAGCCCGAACGGCAAACTCGAACGCAAGGCACTGCCCAAGTTCGATGCCAGCCAGGCGCAGCAGGCCTTTGTCGCGCCGTCCACTGAACTGCAACAACAAGTGGCGGCCATCTGGCAGGACGTGCTGCAACTGGAGCGCATCGGCCTCAACGACAACTTCTTCGAACTGGGCGGCCACTCCTTGCTGGCCGTCACCGTGGTTTCGCGCCTGCAACTGGAACTGGGCCTGAAGCTGACACCGCAATTGATTTTCCAGCACCCCGCGCTTGGCGATTTCGTCAGCCAGCTGGACGCCGCCGATGAGCAAGTCGATATGTTGAAACTGAGCAAGCTGGAATCCCTGCTTGATGAAATGGAGGAGGCTTGATGGATAGGAATGTCGCACTGAAGATTGCCAGGCGGTTCATTTGTCTGCCCCTGGAAAAGCGCACGCTCTATCTTGAAAAGATGCTCCAGGAAGGGGTTTCTCCCGCGAACCTGCCGATCCCGCAGACCCGCGAGGAGTTCACCGCGATCCCGTTGTCGTTCGCTCAGGACCGGCAATGGTTTGTCTGGCAGATGGACCCGCACAGTGCGGCCTACAACATCCCGACCGCGCTGCAGTTGCGCGGCGCCCTCGACGTGCCGGCGCTGGAGCGTGCGTTCAATGCCGTGATCGCCCGTCACGACAGCCTGCGCACGACCTTCGGTCAGGACGACGAGGGCGCTGTGCAGGTGATCCACGCGCAGCTGCCGCTGACCATCGCGGTGGATGCGCTGGATAGCGCGGCGGATCCGGCGCAACGCGAGCAGCAGATTCAGGCCTACATCAACGAACAGTTGCACCTTCCGTTCGATCTGCAGACCGGCCCGCTGATGCGCGCCAGCCTGCTGCGTCTGGCGGATGACGAGCATGTGCTGGCCGTCACCGTGCACCACATTGCGGCCGATGGCTGGTCGATGCGGGTCATGGTCGAAGAGCTGGTGCAGTTGTATTCCGGTTATGCACAGGGGCGCGACGTCAGCCTCGACGAATTGCCGATCCAGTACGCCGACTACGCCATCTGGCAGCGGCACTGGATGGAGGCGGGCGAGCGCGCGCGGCAACTGGCTTACTGGCAGGAACAACTGGGTACCGACCATTCGGTGCTGCAACTGCCGACCGATTTTCCTCGGCCGTCGGTGCAGAGCTTCCGTGGCCAGCGGCTCGACGTAACCCTCGACAATCAATTGGCTGCCGGTCTGAAAACTCTCGCCCAGCGCGAAGGCATGACCGTGTTCATGGTCTTGCTGGCCTCGTTCCAGGCCTTGTTGCACCGCTACAGCGGCCAGAACGAAATCAGCGTCGGCGTACCCAACGCCAACCGCAACCGGGTCGAGACCGAGCGCCTGATCGGCTTCTTCGTCAACACCCAGGTGCTCAAGGCACGCATTGACCCGCAGGCGAGTTTTCGCAGCCTGTTGCAACAGGTCAAGCAATCGGCGATGGGCGCCCAGGCGCATCAGGAACTGCCGTTCGAACAGTTGGTGGAAGCTCTGCAACCGGAACGCAGCCTGAGCCACAGTCCGCTGTTCCAGGTGATGTTCAACCACCAGAACCTGGCGACCGGCGAGTCGCAGCAAGGCGCGCGTCTGCCGGGGCTGCAAATCGATCCGCTGAGCATGGCCAGCCAGACCGCCCAGTTTGACCTGAGCCTGGACACCTTCGAGACCCCGGAAGGTCTCGGCGCACAGCTGACCTTCGCCACCGATCTGTTCAGCGCCGCGACCATCGAACGGATGGCCGCGCATTGGCAGAACCTGCTGGCAGCGGTTGTGGCCGACGCGAGTTGCTCGCTGGCTGAACTGGTGTTGCTCGACGCCGCAGAACGCGACGTGATTGTCGAAGGCTGGAACGCCACCGCCACTGAATATCCGCTTTCACGCAGCGTACATTCGTTGATCGAGGATCAGGTACGCACCACCCCGGACGCCTTGGCGCTGGTGTTTGGTGAACAACGCCTGACCTACGCTCAGCTCAACGCCCGCGCCAACCAGTTGGCAGCGGTGCTGATCGAAAACGGTGTCGGCCCGGAAGTATTGGTCGGCATCTCGGTCGAGCGTTCGTTGGAAATGGTCGTCGGCCTGCTGGCGATTCTCAAGGCCGGCGGTGCGTATCTGCCGCTGGATCCTGAGTACCCGCAGGATCGTCTGGCCTACATGTTCGAGGACAGCGGTATTGCCTTGTTGCTGACCCAAAGCCATCTGCTGGCGCAACTGCCGGTTCCGGCCGGGTTGCGCAGTCTGGTGCTGGATCAGGACGGTGACTGGCTGGAAGGTTGCAGCGAAGCCAACCCGGAGCTGAATATCGATCCGGAAAACCTCGCCTATGTGATCTACACCTCGGGCTCCACCGGCAAACCGAAAGGCGCGGGCAACCGCCATTCGGCGCTGGTCAACCGCTTGTGCTGGATGCAGCAGGCCTATCAGCTGACGGCTGAAGACAGCGTTCTGCAAAAGACCCCGTTCAGTTTCGACGTCTCGGTGTGGGAGTTCTTCTGGCCGTTGATGACCGGCTCCTCCTTGGTGGTCGCGGCTCCGGGCGCGCACCGTGATCCGGCGCAACTGATTCAGGTGATTACCGAGCAACGCATCACCACGCTGCACTTCGTGCCGTCGATGTTGCAGGCGTTCCTGCAAGACCCAGCGGTGGTCGAATGCACCAGCCTGACGCGGATCGTGTGCAGCGGTGAAGCGTTGCAGGTCGATGCGCAGCAGCAGGTGTTCGCCAAACTGCCGAACGCCGGGTTGTTCAACCTCTACGGCCCGACCGAAGCGGCCATCGACGTGACCCACTGGACCTGCCGCGACGAAGGTCGCGACAGCGTGCCGATCGGTCAGCCGATTGCCAACCTCAGCACCTACATCCTCGACAACAGCCTGGCGCCGTTGCCGGTCGGTGTGATCGGCGAGTTGTACCTGGGCGGCGAAGGCCTGGCCCGGGGTTACCACCGTCGCCCAGCACTGACCGCCGAGCGCTTTGTCACCAGCCCGTTCGGTGACGGCCAGCGCCTGTACCGTACCGGTGACCTGGCGCGTTACCGCGCCGACGGTGTGATCGAGTACGCCGGGCGCATGGACCATCAGGTGAAGATCCGGGGTCTGCGTATCGAACTGGGCGAAATCGAAGCGCGCCTGGCCGAGCACGATGACGTGCGCGAAACCGTGGTCATCGCTCAGGACGGCTCGTTGCTGGTGGCCTACGTGGTGCCCGACGACGAAGCCCTGTTGAGTGCCGATGACGCCAAGCGCAGCGCGAAAAACCTCGAACTCAAGGCGCATCTGGGGCAGAGCCTGCCGGAGTTCATGGTGCCGCAGCACTGGGTCTGGCTGGAAAAAATGCCGGTCAGCCCCAACGGCAAACTCGAACGCAAGGCGTTGCCGAAGTTTGATGCCAGCACCCTGCAAAACACCTTTGTCGCGCCGCAGAGCGAACTGCAAAAACACGTCGCGGCGATCTGGCAGGACGTGCTCAAGCTTGAGCGCGTCGGCCTGAGCGACAACTTCTTCGAACTGGGCGGGCATTCGCTGCTGGTGACCCAGGTGGTGTCGCGCATCCGCCGCACGCTGGATATTCAGGTGCCGCTGCGCACGCTGTTCGAACACAGCAGCCTGGAAGCGTTTGTCCGCGTCCTTGATGCCGATCAACAGACCACGCAAACCCCGATTCCACAGGTCGGCCGCGAGCAACCGCTGGCGCTGTCCTACGCACAGGAACGTCAATGGTTCCTGTGGCAGATGGACCCGCAAAGCGCCGCCTACAACATTCCCACCGCGCTGCGCCTGCGCGGCGAACTCGATCGTGCGGCACTGGAGCAAAGCTTCCAGGCGCTGATCCGGCGCCACGAAAGCCTGCGCACGGCGTTTGTCGATACAGACGGGCGCGTGCAGCAAGTGATCCGGCCGAGCGGGCAGGTCGCGTTGCACGAGCAGGCGCTGGCCAACGCCACGGATGAGCAGATCAAAGCCTTCGTCGAACAGCAGACCCAGCAGGCGTTCGACCTGTTGGCGGGCGAGTTGCTGCGGGTGGCCTTGCTGCGCATCAGTGACACCGACCATGTGTTGGTCCTGACCCTGCACCACATCGTCTCCGATGGCTGGTCGATGCAGGTGATGATCGAAGACCTGATCGCCTGCTACGCGGCGTTCAGTCAGGGCCGCGCGGCCGAGTTGCCGGCGCTGGCGGTGCAGTACGCCGATTACGCGGTGTGGCAGCGCGAGTGGATGGACAACGGCGAGCGCGAACGCCAACTGGCGTACTGGAAAACTCAACTGGGCAGCGAGCAACCGCTGCTGGAAATGCCGGCCGACCACCCGCGTCCCGCCGTGCAGAGCTTTCGCGGTGCACGCCTGAACGTGACCATCGAACCGGCGCTGGGTGACGGACTCAAGGCGCTGGCGCGGCGTGAAGGCGTGACCGTGTTCATGTTGCTGCTGGCTTCGTTCCAGACCCTGTTGCACCGTTACAGCGGTCAGTCGGATATCCGCGTCGGGGTGCCGATTGCCAACCGCAATCGTCTGGAAATCGAGCGACTGATCGGCTTCTTCGTCAACACCCAGGTGCTGCGGGCCGAGTTCGATCCGGCGCTGGATTTCGCCCGGTTGCTGCAACAGGTGAAGCACACCTCGATTGCCGCGCAGATGCATCAGGACCTGCCGTTCGAGCAACTGGTCGATGCCTTGCAGCCTGAACGCAATCTGAGCCACAGCCCGTTGTTCCAGGCGATGTTCAACCATCGCACCGAAGCCGAGTCCGATCTCGTCGCGCAATTGCCGGGGCTGAACCTGCAAAGCCTGAGCTGGGAACACCGGACCGCGCAGTTCGATCTGGCGCTGGACACCGGCGACAGCCCGGAAGGCCTGGATGCGTCCTTTACCTATGCCACTGATCTGTTCGAGGCGAGCAGCATCCAGCGCCTCGTCGGGCATTGGCTGAACCTGCTCAAAGCCGTCGTGGCTGACGCGGCGCGTCCGCTGGCCGAACTGGTGTTGCTCGACGGCGCAGAGCGCGAACTGATTGTCGAAGGCTGGAACGCCACGGCCACCGAATACCCATTGTCGCGCAGCGTGCATTCGCTGATCGAGGATCAGGTGCGCGCCACCCCGGACGCCTTGGCGCTGGTGTTTGGTGAACAACGTCTGACTTACGCCCAGCTCAACGCTCGCGCTAATCAGCTGGCAGCGGTGCTGATCGAAAACGGTGTCGGCCCGGAAGTGCTGGTCGGGATCTCGGTCGAGCGCTCGCTGGAAATGGTTGTCGGCCTGCTGGCGATTCTCAAGGCGGGCGGTGCGTATCTGCCGCTGGATCCTGAGTATCCGCAGGATCGTCTGGCCTACATGTTCGAGGACAGCGGGATTGCGCTGTTGCTGACCCAAAGCCATCTGCTGGCGCAACTGCCGGTTCCGGCGGGGCTGCGCAGTCTGGTGCTGGATCAGGAAGGTGACTGGCTGGAAGGCCGCAGCGAGGCCAACCCGGAGCTGAACATCGATCCGGAAAACCTCGCTTACGTGATCTACACCTCCGGCTCGACCGGCAAACCGAAAGGCGCGGGCAATCGTCACTCGGCACTGGTCAACCGCTTGTGCTGGATGCAACAGGCCTATCAGCTGACGGCTGACGACAGCGTGCTGCAAAAGACTCCGTTCAGCTTCGACGTGTCGGTGTGGGAGTTCTTCTGGCCGTTGATGACCGGCTCTTCGTTGGTGGTCGCGGCTCCGGGCGCGCACCGTGATCCGGCGCAACTGATTCAGGTGATCACCGAACAGCGCATCACCACGCTGCACTTCGTGCCATCAATGTTGCAGGCGTTCCTGCAGGATCCGGCGGTGGCCGAATGCACCAGCCTGACGCGGATTGTGTGCAGCGGTGAAGCCCTGCAAGTCGATGCGCAGCAGCAGGTGTTCGCCAAGTTGCCGAACGCCGGGTTGTTCAACCTCTACGGTCCGACTGAAGCAGCGATCGACGTCACCCACTGGACGTGCCGCGACGAAGGTCGCGACAGCGTGCCGATCGGTCAGCCAATCGCGAATCTGAGCACCTACATCCTCGACAACAGCCTGGCGCCGTTGCCGGTCGGTGTGATCGGCGAGTTGTACCTGGGTGGCGAAGGCCTGGCCCGTGGTTATCACCGTCGTCCGTCGCTGACTGCCGAGCGCTTTGTCACCAGTCCGTTCGGTGACGGCCAGCGCCTGTACCGCACCGGTGACCTGGCGCGCTATCGCGCCGACGGTGTGATCGAGTACGCCGGGCGTATGGACCATCAGGTGAAGATCCGTGGTCTGCGCATCGAACTGGGCGAAATCGAAGCGCGTCTGGCCGAACACGATGACGTGCGCGAGACCGTGGTCATCGCTCAGGACGGTTCGTTGCTGGTGGGTTATGTGGTGCCGAACGACGAATCGCTGCTTGAGGCGGACGATGATCGTCGCCAGGCCTTCCAGCGCCGCCTCAAGGAACACCTGAGCCAGAACCTGCCGGAGTACATGATCCCGCAACACTGGCTGTTGCTGGCGAAGATGCCGGTCAGCCCCAACGGCAAACTCGAGCGCAAAGCCCTGCCGAAAGCCGATCTGAGCGTCAGCCAAAAAGCCTACAGCGCGCCGACCAGCGAGATCGAGCAAGCGCTGGTGGCGATCTGGCAGAACGTGCTGGGCCTGGAGCAGGTGGGCATTCACGACAACTTCTTCGAGCTGGGCGGGGATTCGATCATCTCGATTCAGGTGGTCAGCCGCGCGCGTCAGGCCGGGATTCATTTCAGTCCCAAGGATCTGTTCCTGCACCAGAACGTGCAGAGTCTGGCGGCGGTGGCCAAGGTCGGTGTGGCCGGTCCGAGCATCGATCAGGGCCCGGTGACGGGCGACAGTCCGTTGCTGCCGTTCCAGCAATTGTTCTTCGACAGCGCCATGGCCGAGCCACATCACTGGAACCAGTCGGTGTTGCTCAAACCGCGCGAAACGCTGGAGGCCGCCCACGTCGAACAAGCGTTGCAGGCGCTGCTGGTGCAGCACGATGCCTTGCGACTGGCGTTCAGCCAGCGTGACGGCCAGTGGTCTGCAACTCACCGTGCCCCGGGCGTCGAACCGCTGCTCTGGCAACACGCGGTGGCGGATGATGCCGCGCTGGAACAACTGGGCGAACAGGCGCAACGCAGCCTCGACCTGGCAAACGGCCCGTTGCTGCGGGCACTGTTGGCGACCTTGGCCGATGGCAGCCAGCGCTTGTTGTTGGTGATCCATCACCTGGCGGTCGACGGGGTGTCGTGGCGGATTCTGCTGGAAGACCTGCAACAGGCGTATCAGCAGTTGCAGGCCGGTCAGACACTCAAACTGCCGGCCAAGACCAGCGCTGCGAAAACCTGGGCGCAACGTCTGCAAACCTACGCCGCCAGCCCGGCACTGCAAACGGAATTGGGTTTCTGGCAGGCGCAGTTGCAAGGCGCGAAGGTTGAACTGCCGCTGGATCACGCGGATGGCGCGCTGCAAAACCGCTACGCCGCGAGCGTCGAAACCCGCCTCGACAAAGAGCAGACCCGCCAACTGCTGCAACAGGCACCGGCGGCGTATCGCACGCAGGTCAACGACCTGTTGCTGACCGCGCTGGCGCGGGTCATTTCCCGCTGGACCGCCAGCGAATCGACCCTGATTCAGCTCGAAGGCCACGGCCGTGAAGACCTGTTCGATGAACTGGATCTGAGCCGCACCGTGGGCTGGTTCACCAGCCTGTTCCCGGTCCGGTTGACCCCGACTGGTGATCTCGCCGGTTCGATCAAGGCAATCAAGGAGCAACTGCGCGCGATTCCGGCCAAAGGCCTCGGTTTCGGTGCGCTGCGTTATCTGGGCGACGACGCGGCGCGTCAGACCCTGCAAGCGTTGCCGATGCCGCGCATCACCTTCAACTACCTGGGTCAGTTCGATGCCGGTTTCGCTGACGATGGCGGCGCGCTGTTCAGCCCGACCAACGAACCGGCCGGCGCCGAACAGAGCCCGTTGGCGGCGCTGGGTAACTGGCTGACGCTCAACGGTCAGGTGTATGGCGGTGAGTTGAGTGTCGGCTGGACGTTCAGTTCGCAGATGTTCGACACCGCGACCATTCAGGCGCTGGCCGATGCCTATGCGCAGGAACTGAAGGCACTGCTGGAGCATTGCTGCCAAAGCGACAGCCACGGCGTAACGCCGTCGGACTTCCCGCTGGCGCAGCTGACTCAGGCGCAGCTCGATTCGCTGGCACTGGCGCCGCAACAGATCGAGGACATTTATCCACTGTCGCCGATGCAGCAGGGCATGTTGTTCCACACCCTGTACGAGCAACAGGCCGGCGATTACATCAATCAGATGTGCGTCGATGTTCAAGGCCTGGACATCGAACGCTTCCGTGCGGCGTGGCAAGACGCGCTGGATGCCCACGATGTGCTGCGCAGCAGTTTTGTCTGGGACGGTGAATTCCAGCGTCCGGCGCAAATCATCCACAAGCACCTGACGGTGCCGTTCAGTGTGCTCGACTGGCGTGACCACGCGGACCTGCCGCAAGCCATCGCCGCCCTGGCGCTGGCCGAACAGCAGCAAGGTTTCGAACTGGGCGCCGCGCCGTTGTTGCGTCTGGTGGTGGTGCGTACCGCTGCCGATGCCTGCCGCCTGATCTACACCAGCCATCACATCCTGATGGATGGCTGGAGCAATTCGCAGTTGCTCGGCGAAGTGCTGCAACGCTACAGCGGTCAGCCACCGGCCGGCGGTGCGGGTCGTTATCGCGATTACATTCAGTGGCTGTCGCGACAGGACGCGCACGTCAGCGAAGCGTTCTGGAACGCGCAACTGGCCGACCTGCAAGAGCCGACCCGACTGGCGCGCGCGTTTGCCGCAGTGCAACCGGTCAAGGGCCATGGCGAGCGTTTCCATGTGCTGGACGAGGTGCGCACGCGCCAGCTCAACGAGTTTGCCCGTGGCCACAAAGTCACCCTCAACACGCTGGTGCAAAGTGCCTGGCTGCTGCTGTTGCAACGCTTCACCGGGCTCGACACCGTCAGCTTCGGTGCGACCGTGTCCGGGCGTCCGGCGCAACTGGCCGGCGTCGAGCAACAGATCGGCCTGTTCATCAACACCTTGCCGGTGATCGCCAGTCCGCGTGCCGAGCAAACGCTGAGTGCCTGGTTGCAACAGGTACAGGCGCAAAACCTCGCACTGCGCGAGCAGGAACACACGCCGCTGTTCGAGATTCAGCGCTGGGCCGGGCAGGGCGGTGAAGCGCTGTTCGACAACATCCTGGTGTTCGAAAACTACCCGGTGTCCGAAGCGCTGCAACAAGGTGCGCCGCAGGATCTGCGCTTTGGCGAAGTGGCCAATCACGAACAGACCAACTACCCGCTGACCCTGGCGGTCAGCCTGGATGCACAGCTGTCGCTGCACCTGAGTTTCGACCGTGAGCAGTTCGACGGGCGTTCGGTCGAGCAACTGGCGAGCCAGCTCGATCACCTGTTGCAACAGATGGTGCAGGCACCGGCGTCGACCCGTCTCGGCGAACTGGCACTGGCGGCCGGGCCGATGCTCCCCGCCATCGACGCGCCGGCCAGCGAACATTGCGTGCATCAGTGGTTTGAACAGCAAGTGGCGCAAACCCCGGACGCCATTGCGCTGATATTTGAAGATCGGCAACTGACTTACGCCGAGCTCAATGCGGCCGCCAACCGCGTGGCCCACGGCTTGTTGCAACACAACGTCGGCAGCGATGTGCTGGTGGGGATTGCGGTTGATCGTTCGATGGACATGATCATCAGCCTGTTGGCCGTGCTCAAGGCGGGCGGCGCCTATGTGCCGCTGGACCCTGGCTACCCGGCCGACCGACTGCTGGCGATGATCGAAGACAGCGGCCTGCGCCTGATGCTCAGCCAGCAACACCTGCTGCAGCGACTGCCATCGGTGGCTGGCGTGCGCACGCTGACAGTGGACGGCGATGCATGGCCGTTGCTCGACAGCAACCCGTCACCCGTCGTGCACGGGCAGAGCCTGGCGTACGTGATGTTTACCTCCGGCTCGACCGGGCGCCCGAAAGGCGTGGGCATCAGCCACGCCACGCTGGCGCGGCACACCCGTGTGTCCGAGGCCTACAAAGGCCTGTCGGCCAGTGATCGGGTGCTGCAATTTGCCACGTTCAACTTCGACAGTTTTGTCGAACAGGTCTACCCGGCGCTGGTCTGCGGTGCTGCGGTGGTGTTGCGCGGCAACGAGGTGTGGGACAGCGAAACCCTGTATCAGCAAATTATCGACCGGGACATCAGCATCGCCGACCTGACCACGGCCTACTGGAACGTGGTGGTGCAGGACTTCGCCGACCACGGCCCGCGCGACTATGGCCGTCTGCGCCAGATGGTGGTGGGCGGTGAAGCCATGCCGCCGCAAGGCCTCGCGGCGTATCAGCGTGCAGGGCTTGAACAGGTGCAACTGATCAACGCTTATGGCCCGACCGAAGCGACGGTCACCAGCACCGTGCTCGATTGCGTCGAGTACGTGCAGGGCGGCCAGCCGCTGCCGGCGGCATTGCCGATTGGTCACGGTCTGGCAGGGCGCACGATTCATATCCTCGACAGCGCCGGGCAGCCGGTGCCGCAAGGTGTGGTGGGCGAGTTGCTGATCGGTGGCGAGCTGTTGGCGCGGGGTTACTTCCAGCGTCCTGACCTGACGGCTGATCGATTCCTGCCGGATCCGTTCAGCGCGGTGGGTGGGCGGCTGTATCGCACCGGCGATCTGGCGCGGGTCAACGCCGATGGATTGATCGAATACGTCGGGCGTCTCGATCATCAGGTCAAGGTGCGCGGTTTCCGCATTGAACTGGGCGAGATCGAGACTTGCCTGTTGCGCCAGGACGGTGTGCGTCAGGCGTTGGTGCTGGCGCAGCCGGGGGCAGGAGGTCAGCAACTGGTGGCTTACGTCGTGCCACACGACGAATCACTGGCCAGCAACGCTGATGCAGCGCTGCTTCAAACACTGCGCGACGGACTGAAAAACAGCCTGCCGGACTACATGCAGCCAAGCCATGTCCTGCTGCTGACGCAATTGCCGATCGGCCCGAGCGGCAAGCTGGATCGCAAGGCCTTGCCACTGCCGGACAGCCAGGTGTCGAGCGAAGATTTCGTCGCACCACAGGGCCAACTGGAGCAACAGATCGCTCAGGTCTGGCAGGACGTGCTGGAGCGCGAGCAGATCGGGCGCAACGAGCACTTCTTCGAGGCCGGCGGGCATTCGTTGCTGGCAACCCAGGCCGTCTCGCGCTTGCGCAAAGTCACCGGTCTGACGCTGAGCCTGCGCGATCTGTTCGGCGCGCCGGTGCTCAAGGATCTGGCGGCGGTCATGCAGGCCAACGTCGGGACCGAGCTGGCGGCGTTCGATTCGCGTCAGGTCGAGCTCAAGGCTCATGGCGCCAAGAGCAGCGCGCCGTTGTCGCTGGTGCAGCGCCGTCTGTGGATCGCCGAGCAATTGTCCGGTGGCACGTCCGCCTATGGCATGCCGATGGCGTTGCGTTTGCGCGGTGACTTGTCGGTGCAGCGCCTGCTGGCGAGTTTTGCCGAGGTGGTGCGGCGCCATGAGGTGTTGCGCACGGCCTATGTGCAGGACGACGAAGGCGATCCGATTGCCGTGATCGTCGATGAGGTCGAGCTGGATTTCCCGCTGATCGATCTGTCCGGCCTGTCGCGCAGCGATCAGGAAGAACAGGTGGCGCAAGCCGTCCTCGACAACGCCAACACGCCGATCGACATGGAGCAGGCGCCGCTGTTGCGCGGACGCATCCTGCACCTGAGCCCGAGCGAACATGTGTTGCTGTATTCGATGCACCACATTATTTCCGACGGTTGGTCGATGGGTGTGTTGATCAACGAGCTGGTGGAAATCTACGACCGCGCCAGCGCCGGCGAACCGCATGCCTTGCCGGCCCTCGCCGTGCAGTATTCGGACTTTGCCCTGTGGCAACAGGCGCTGGAACAACAGGGCGTGCTCGGGCAGCAGGCGACGTTCTGGAAAGAACAACTGGCGGGCTACAACGGCCAGCTCAATCTACCGCTGGACAACCCGCGCGGTGCGACGCCGTCCTACGCTGGCGACGCGGTGCAGTTTGCCCTCGGTGCGCAGTTGAGTCGCGACGTCCGGGCGCTGGCCTCTCGGGCCGGTGTCACGCTGTACAGCACATTGCTGGCGTCGTTCCAGGTATTGCTGCACCGGGTCAGCGAAGGCGCCGACGTGTTGGTCGGTGCCGACGTGGCCGGGCGTGAGCGGGCAGAGCTGGAGCGCTTGATCGGCTTCTTCGTCAACGTGCTGCCGCTGCGTTCGCGGTTTGCGAGTGAAGCCTCGTTCAGCGGCTTCCTGACGCAGACCCAGGACACGCTGCTGCAAGCGCTGGAGCATCAGGACCTGCCGTTCGACATGATCGTCGATGCGTCGGGCGTGCCCCGTCACAAAGGCATGAACCCGCTGGTGCAGGTGCTGTTCGTGATGAACAACCTGCCGGGCCGCACCCAGGCCATGGGCGGTTTGAACGTCGAAGCGCTGCCGTCGCTGGAGACCCATTCTAAATTCGACATGGCATTGTTCGTTGACGAAGAAGAAGGGCAATTGCTGGGTAATTGGCAATTCGCCACAAGCTTGTTCGGACATGAGCGCATTCAGTACCTGGTCAAGGCCTGGATAGCCCTGTTGGAACAGATCGTCGCTGATCAGGACATTCAATTGGGAGCTATCAGCATGCCAGTCGACAATTTAGCAGCGGCCACCCGGCCGTCTGCCCCCGGACCCAAGGCCGACAAACTGGGCAAATTCCTCAAGCGCGGCGCCGCCCCGGTGGCCAAGGCACGCCCGGCGCCAGTGCGTGAATCGTTGATGGCGGCGCCACAACCGTTTCCGCTGCTGGTGGAACCGAACGAGCCGCAACTGGACCTGATCGAGTGGATCAAGAACAACCGGCCGCTGATCGAGGCGAAGCTCGCCACCCACGCCGGCATCCTGTTCCGCGGTTTTGAGCTCGATGGCATTCAGGGCTTTGAAGCCTTCGCCGAAGCGATCCAGCCCGGCTTGTACGGCCAGTACGGCGATCTGCCGAAGAAAGAGGGCGGCAAGAACACCTACCGCTCCACGCCGTACCCGGAACGCAAGATGATTCTGTTCCACAACGAGAGCTCCCATCAGGACCGCTGGCCGCGCAAGCAGATGTTCTATTGCGAAGTGGCGGCCCCGGTTGGCGGCGCGACGCCGGTGGTGGATTGCCGCTTGATGTACGAAAAACTGCCGGCGGATCTGCGCGACAAGTTCGAGGAAAAAGGCCTGCTGTATGTGCGCACCTTCACCGACAAACTGGACGTGTCGTGGCAGCACTTCTTCAAGACCGAAGACCGTGCCGAAGTCGAGGCCCGTTGCCGGGCCGGCGGTATCGAATGGCGCTGGCTGGACAACGACGAACTGCAAACCCGCACCCCGGGCCCGGCGATCATTCGCCACCCGGTGACCGGTGCGAAATCGTTCTTCAACCAGGTGCAACTGCACCACATCTACTGGCTGGAGCCGGATGTGCGTGAAGACCTGTTGTCGATGTTCGGCCTGGAGCGCATGCCGCGCCACGTTTACTACGGGGACGGCACGCCGATCGAAGACGAAGTGATGCAGCGCATCGGTGAGCTCTACGAAGCGTGCGCCGTGCGGTTCGACTGGCAGAAGGGCGACGCCATTCTGCTCGACAACATGCTGGTGGCGCATGCCCGCGATCCGTTCGAAGGTCCGCGCAAGATTGTCGTGGCCATGGGTGACATGTTCGACCACAGCGACTTGCAAGGCGCCCGTGGCGAGCCGGTCCGCGCAACCGAAGGAACAGAGGCATGAACGAGGTGGTGATGGAACAACAGGACGTGGGGCAGGCGTTGACCCCCGAGCAACAGATGCTCTGCGATCAACTGCCCGGCGCTGCATGCTGGGCCGATGCCGCACGTTTCCTGCGCATCGATATTTCCGGCGAGCTCGACGTGGCGCGCCTGCAAGCGGCCTTCGACCAGGTGCTGGCACAGCAACCGATGCTGCTGGCCCGGCTGGCCAAGGCCCCGGGTTTTCATGGTCTGCGCCAGTTCACCGACGTCGCCGAGCGCTTTCCGCTGACGGTGCAAAACGCACCGGCCAGCGAAGCGGAGATTCAGGCGCAATTGACCGAATGGGCGCAGCGCGCCTTTGTGCCCGGCGAGTCAGCCGGTGTGCAAGCGGTGTTGTACGCGCTGCCCGAACAGCGTTGGACGCTGCTGCTGGGCGCGGCCCGTCACAGTCTGGATGACAATGCGCTGACGCTGGTCTATCAGCAGTTGCTGCGCGCGTATGAACAGCGTGAATGGCCTGAAGACGAAGAGTCGGGTGAGTTCGGTCAGTACCTGGAATGGCGCAGCGAAGTGATCCTCGACGAGGATGCCGCAACCGCCCGGGCGTATTGGCAGGCACAACTCAATGGCGTCGATGCGACCCTGTCGACGCCTTGGCTGGCGGCGCGCGAATCCACGGTGTCGGGCGCTGATTCGGCGAGCCTCAGCAAGCCACTCGACGCTCCATTGATCGCGGGGCTTGAACGTCTGGCGCAGACCGTTGCACAACCCGTTGCAGTGCTGATGCAAAGTGCCTGGTGGTTGCTGCTGGCGCGTTTGACTGGTCGAGACGAAGTGCTGATGGGCTGGCGCCACGATGGCCGCGAAGACTATGAGTATTTCTCCGGCGCGATTGGCGTGTTCGAGAAAACCCTGCCGCTGAATCTGCCTGTGGATGCCGAACAGTCATTCGCGCAATGGCTGCCGACAGTCGCCGCGCGCCTGGAAGAACATCGTCTCTGGCAGGAATACTGGGCCCCTGAACTGCAACCGGCGGCTGCGCGCCCGGCCTATGGTTTTGCGTTGCATCGTCAGGCACAGCCGGTGGCGATCGGCGCGACCCGCTGCACAGCGCAACGGGTGGAAACCGGGCGTGGTGGCGTATTCGAGTTGCTGCTGCAAGTGCAGTTGAACGCGGAAAACGTGGCCAGCGCGGTGGCGCTTGAATATGCCGCGCAGCGCTACAGCAAGGCGTCGATGCAAGTGCTGCTGGATCAATACGTCACGCTGCTGGGCCAGATCGTGGCCGACGCACACGCGCCGCTGAATACGACCAGCCTGCTGACCGAGGCCGAGCGTCAGCGCTTGCTGTCGATCAATCCGTCGGCGCGATCCTGGGCTGACATCTCTTTGCTGCCACAACGCATCGCCGAATGGGCGCAGTCCACGCCAGAAGCGCTGGCACTGACCGATGAGACCGGCCGCCTGAATTACGCGCAGTTGCAGGCGCAGATCGAGCGACTGGCGGCGGGGTTGCATGCCGAGGGTGTGGGCCGTGATTCGATCGTCGCGCTGGCCTTGCCGCGTTCGGCGGCGCTGGTGGTGGCGATGCTCGCGATCTGGCGAGTGGGCGCGGCGTATCTGCCGCTGGATCGCCAATGGCCGCTGGCCCGTCAGCAACTGATGCTCGAACAAGCGCGTGCCGGTCTGTTGTTGACCGATGCCGCGCAGATCGCTGAGTGGCACGACAGCGTGCTGCCGGTGCGTTCTATCGATCAATTGCTGGCAGCTGATGCAGCCCCGGCCCCGGCCCATGAAACACAAGGCAGCGATCTCGCTTACGTGCTGTTCACTTCGGGTTCTACCGGTACTCCGAAAGGCGTGTTGATCGAACACCGTCATCTGCTCAACTACACCGCCAGTGTCAGCACGGCACTGGGGCTGGACGGTCACCGGCACTTCGGTCTGACCTCCACGGTGGCGGCGGATCTGGGCAACACCACGTTGTTCGGCGCGCTGTTCAACGGGGCGGCGCTGCACGTGGCCAGCGATGAACAGATGCAAGACGCACAGGCATTCGCCGGCTACCTGCAAGAGCATGCCGTCGACTGCCTGAAAATCGTCCCGTCGCATCTGGCCGCGCTGCTCGACAGCGACACGCCGCGTTTGCCGCGAACTCTGGTGCTGGGCGGGGAGGCGATTGCCGCACCGCTGATCCAGCGCATCGCGCAGGTGCGTGGCGATTGCCAGGTGTTCAACCACTACGGCCCGACCGAAACCACGGTCGGCGTGATGGTGCACAAGGTTGCGCCGGGGCAGGGCGCCGGTCTGCTGAGCCAGGTGCTCGACAACAATCAGGTGTACGTGCTCGACGCGCAGCTGCGATTGGCGCCGGTCGGTGTCGTCGGCGAGTTGTATGTCGGCGGTGCGCAGCTGTTTCGCGGTTACGTCAATGTCGAAGCCGAGGCAGGACTGTTGATCGACAACCCGTTCATCAGCGGCGAACGCCTGTATCGCACCGGCGATCTTGCGCGCTACTCGCCTGAAGGCGCGATTGTCCTGCACGGGCGGCGCGATCATCAGATCAAGGTGCGCGGTTTCCGCATCGAGCTGACGGAAGTCGAGGCGCAATTGCTGCGCCTGCCATCCGTGCAGGAAGCGGTGGTGATTGCCGGGGACAGCCCTGAGCAAGGCTTGCAGGCGTTTGTCGTGGCGCGTGAATCGCTGGCGGCGGACAGTCTGCGTGAGCAACTGGCGCAGCAACTGCCGGCGGTGATGGTGCCGCAGCAGATTCGCTTCATCGAGCGCCTGCCACGGTTGGCCAACGGCAAGATCGACCGCAAGGCCTTGCAGCAACTGGCCGATCAAGGTGTCGACGACGATTACGTCGCGCCACGTGACGCCCTCGAAACCTTGCTGGCCGGGCGCATGGCGCAGTTGCTTGGGCAGGATCGCCTGAGCATCGAACGCGATTTTTTTGCCGCCGGTGGTCATTCGTTGCTGGTGATCAAACTGGTTGCGGGTATTCGCAAGCTGTTGCAGTGCGAAATCCACCCGGGTGTGGTCTTCGACCATCCGACCGTGGCCGGGCTTGCGCAAGCGTTGCGTGGCCAGGAAGCGAGTCCCGGGCAACTGGACAAACTGGCTCAGGCGCGGGTGCGTCTCGAGTCCATGAGCCCCGAGGAAAAAGCCCTGCTGACCGAAAAGGCCCGGCAGCTGCAAGCCGCCAAGGTGGCCCAGGACGTTTAACCGTCCAGCCAGGAAAAACCGTCGCCCCAGTGCGACGGTTTTTTTTAATTTATTTCACAAATGATAAACAAACGCATTCCGGTTTTTCCGGTCTGCTCCGTCTTACTAACGTAAGCGCGTGAAATGACTCGAAAAAGGGCCTTTTCAGTCAGGTTTTCACGCGGCAACAAACGGATTTCTTACGCAACCCATGACCGGCTCGCGCCACTGCGCGGGCGACTGCTGCCCGGGGAGGGGCCAGTCGATCGATTCACATGATTGAACGATCCCGGAGCGCGGGTATGCATTTCGAGGGGCGCTCGGCGGCCCGCAGGCTTTTCCACTTCGACCAATAATAGAGAGCACAATGTCCGTAATTCACGAATTGAAACCCCTGTTCAAGGCCCTGGTGATTTCCCGAACGTTGCGCTCGCGCTCTGTACTGGCGGGGATGGGCATGGCGTGCCTGCTGCCGCTCAGTGCTCAGGTCCAGGCCGAAGACAAAGCCTTCAATATCGCGGCACAGTCCCTGCCACAGGCGCTGCAAGCGTTTGGCGAGCAGAGCAACATGCAGGTCATCTACAGCGCCGATGATCTGGCGGGCCTCAAGAGCTTTGCAGTCAAAGGCAACATGACCCCGGAGTCGGCCATCGGCCAGCTCCTGCGCGGCACCGATGTGCGTTTCACCGTGGAAGGCAACACCCTGATGCTGGTGCGCAGTGGCAGCGCCAAAGGTCTGGAACTGGGTGCCACCACGATCAACGCCACCGCGCTGGGCACCACCACCGAAGGCACCAATTCCTATACCACCGGTGCCGTGACCATCGGCAAGGGCCAGCAGAAACTCAAGGACATCCCGCAGTCGGTCAGCGTCCTGACCCGCAAGCGCATGGATGACCAGAACATCAGCAACCTGACCCAGGCCGTCGAAGCCACCACCGGCCTGACCGCGCTGAAGTCGCCAGGCCCGGGCATCTTCATTTACTCTCGTGGTTTCGACATCGAAGCGATCCAGTACGACGGCGTGCCGATCCCGCGCAACGTGTATGCGCTGGGCAGCTACATCACCGAAAACATGGCGATCTACGACCGCATGGAAGTGATCCGTGGCGCGGCCGGCCTGCTGCAAGGCGCGAACAGCCCGGGCGGCGCGATCAACATGGTGCGCAAACGCGGCCAGGCCGAACCGACCGTGACCCTCACTGCCAAGGCGGGCAGTTGGGATCGTTATGGCTCCCAGGCTGACGTCGGTGGCCCGTTGAACGATGCCGGCACCATCCGTGGTCGTGCAGTGGTCAACTATGAAAAAGACCACTCGTTCACCGACTACGCCTGGAACTGGGAACAGACCGTGTACGGCGCCCTGGATTTTGATCTGGACGAAGACACCGTGCTCGGCATCGGTTTCAGCAACAAGAAGAGCCACGGCCGTCCATACCTGCTGGGCCTGCCGCGCTACGCCGACGCGAGCAACATCAACCTGCCGCGCTCGACCTACACCGGTGCAACCTGGAACCGTTCGATGAACGACCAGACCGCGGTGTACGCCGACCTTGAACACCACTTCAACGACAGCTGGAAAATCAAGGCCTCGGCCATCGCCATGAACGAGTCCAACGAGGCTACTTATCAGTTCGTTGCCGGCGTGGTTCCGGTGGGCGGCAGCACCGGCCCGCGTTTCTCCGATTACTCGACTGACTTCGCCAACAAGAACCGTGCGTTCGACATCTACCTCGACGGTCAGTTTGAAGGCTTCGGCTTCAAGCAAGGCCTGACCGTGGGTGCCAACTACTCCAAGTTCACCAGCGATGACAAATACGCGCGTCAGTTCACGCCGGGCGTAGACATTTTCGACATCGATCACAACCGTCCGCAGCAGTCGTTCGACATGATCGCCGACAACGCCAACCTGGCCGTGAGCACCTACGATGTTCGCCAGAAAGGCCTCTACGGCAGTTACAGAATCAACCTGACCGATCCGCTGACCCTGATCCTCGGCGCGCGTACCAGCTGGTATGACTTCTCCTTCGACCAGGACAACTACTTCGCCCGCGAACTGCAGGAAGGCGGCGAGAAGAACTCGATCAAGAGCACCGGCCGTGTGACGCCTTACGTCGGCATGGTGTATGCGCTCAACGAACAGTGGTCGGCCTACGGCAGCGTTGCCGAAGTGTTCATTCCGCAAACCCAGCTGACCAAAGAGAAGACCGCGCTCAAGCCGATCGAAGGCACCAACTACGAGCTGGGTATCAAGGGCGAGCTGATGGATGGCCGCTTCAACACGTCCCTGGCGTTGTTCCGCTACATCCAGAAAAACCGCGCCGTGTCTGACCTGACCACTGACATCGAAGGGCCGGAGGCCTGTAACGGCTGGTACTGCTCGACGGCGTCGGGCAAGGTTCGCAGCCAGGGTCTGGAAGCGGAAATCGCCGGCGAACTGTTCGATGGCATGCAGATTTCCAGCGGCTATACCTACAACACCACCAAGTTCCTCGAAGACTCCGACCTCAAGGGCAAGCGCTTCGCCACCGGTACGCCGATGCACATGTTCCGCCTGTGGGGCGACTACACCCTGCCGGGTGATTTCCACAAGGTCAGCGTCGGTGCCGGCGTGAATGCCCAGAGCAGCACGGTCAGCTTCGACCGCAGCTTCGATCTGCCGGGGTTTGCCATCTGGGGTTCGCGCGTTGCCTACCAGGCTACCGACGAGGTCAACCTGGCCGTCAACCTGAACAACATGTTCGACAAGCGCTACATCATTCCGGCCTTCGCCCAGATCAACAGCAACAGCTACTACGGCGATCCGCGTAACGTGATGTTCAGCGTGACGTACAAACCGCAGTTCTGATCCACCGGTAATACCCGAACCCGGTCTGTCATTGCAGGCCGGGTTTTTTATTGCCCGGAAGAAATCGACGGCGCCTGGCTTCAGCGACGGATGCCTGAAAAAGCGCCCAAAGAAAAACCCCGTCAATCAAGGATTGACGGGGTTTTTGGGTCTTGCGCAGAGGGCTCAGCGCACTCGACTGTTACTCAGGAACGTATCGATCAGGGGTTCGAGCAATTCATCCTGGAAGATCATGCTGCGGTGTTCCAGTGGTGACAGCAGCGAGCAGTTCAGTTCGCCCGACAGGCTGTAGCGCTGGATCAACGCCTGGCTGAAGGACAGTTCTTCAGCCGTCTTTTCAGGCACCGCCCACCAGCAACTCGGTTTGACCCGCAGTGGCTTGAAGGTGAAGGCGTCGAAGGCTTCCACCAGACGCTCATGCACCGAGAACGCCTGGGCGTTCATGACTTCATTCTTGATGTTCTGCACGGTGGCCAGCAAGTCACCTTGCCCCGGCTCGACCTGACCGGCCGCCCAGTCATAGAAGTCTTTGACGCTGCCATGCGGCGACGTTTGCAGGTAGGCGGTGGTGCGCAGTGCCAGGGTCGGGAACAGCAGGTTGAAGTAGTGCACGGCGTCGAGCACTTCTTCCGAGGTGACGCCGAGCGCTTCGTCGTCCGCTCGCAGGAAGCGTGGCAGGTCGGTAGGGAAGGCCGAAGCCGGCACGGTACCGTCGACCAGCCCCAGAAACGCCACTTCATGACCCTGAGACTCCAGTGTCGCGGCCACGTCCATGGCCAGTGGACCACCCAGCGACCAGCCCATCAGGTGATAAGGCCCCTGCGGCTGGGTGTCGACGATTTCACGGCTGTAGTCGGCGATCATCTCCGACCAGGTTTGCGCGTCGTTGTGTTGCTGCGAGAAGCCGCGATGCATCACGCCGTAGACTTTCGCCCGGTTGTTCAAGCGTTTGGCCAGTGGCTGATAGCAGAACACGATACCGCCGCTGGGGTGCAGGCAGAACAGTGCCGGTGCGTCGGCCGGTGCGTTGTTGAGTTCGACCACGCATTGCGCGGTTGCGAAATGCTGGCGGGCGACGAAAGCGGACAGTTCGGCGATGGTCGGGTGGGCCAGCAGCTCTTGCAGGCGCACTTCGATGTCGAGCTGCGCCTTGAGCTGGGCGATCAACTGGATCGCGAGAATCGAATGGCCGCCCAACTCGAAGAAGTTGTCGGTGATCCCCACGCGCTCGATGTTCAACGACTGCTGCCAAAGACTGGCCAGCGCTTCTTCCAGCGGATTGCCCGGCGCCACGTAGGTTCGTTGCCAGAGGCTGGCATCCGGCTCCGGCAGGGCCTTGCGGTCGAGTTTGCCGTTGGCGTTCAGCGGGAAACGCTCAAGGAACAACAGGTGCGCAGGCACCATGTAATCGGGCAATTGCGCACGCAGTGCGGTGATCAGGGTGTCGCGCAACTCCGACGAGTCCGCAGCGATGACGTAGGCCACCAATTGCAGGCCGCTCGGGCCGTCGTGGGTGAGCACCGCGCAATCCTGCACCTGCGGCTGATCGAGCAGACGCGCCTCGATCTCGCCCAGTTCAATACGGAAACCACGGATTTTTACCTGATGGTCAATCCGCCCGACGTATTCGATGCTGCCGTCGTTGCAGTACTTCGCGAGGTCGCCGGTACGGTACAGGCGCCCACCCGGAACGCTGTCGAACGGGTCGGGGATGAAGCGCGTGGCGGTCAGGTCGGTGCGGTTCAGGTAACCCCGGGCCAGCCCGGCACGACCGATGTACAGCTCGCCGGTGCAGCCTTTGGCGACCGGGTTGAGGCCTTCATCCAGCAGGTACCAGGACAGGTCGGCAATCGGCACGCCGATGGGGCTGGCGGACTCGATATTCAGGTCGCCCAGCGACAGCGGCCGGTAGGTGACGTGAACCGTGGTTTCGGTGATGCCGTACATGTTGATCAGTTGCGGGGCCTGATCGCCGAAGCGTTCGAACCAGGGGCGCAGGCTTTTCACCTCGATCGCCTCACCGCCGAAAATCACGTAGCGCAGTTGCTGGGTCAACGGCTGGTCGGCTTCGCAGGCGACTTTCATCAGCTGTTTGAACGCCGACGGCGTCTGGTTCAGCACGCTGACATTTTCCTCGCAGAGCAGCGTGTAGACGTCTTGCGGCGAACGGCTGACGGCGTGCGGCACGATCACCAGGCGACCGCCGTACAGCAGCGCACCAAAGATCTCCCAGACCGAGAAGTCGAAGGCATAGGAATGGAACAGGCTCCAGACATCGTTCTGATCGAAGCCGAACCAACCAGTGGTGGCTTCGAACAGACGTACGACGTTGTGATGCGCGAGCAGGGCGCCCTTGGGTTTGCCGGTCGAACCGGAGGTATAGATCACGTACGCCAGATTGTCCGGCTGCACGGCCACGTCGGGGTTGTGCTCGGCGGCGTCGCTCAGGTTCGTGGCGTCGTCGAGCAGCACGCAACGCACGTGGGCCGGCAATGGCAATTGTTCACGCAGATGGGACTGGGTCAGGACCCAGTCGATGCGGCTGTCCTCGATCATGTAAGCCAGGCGATCAGCCGGGTAGGCCGGGTCCAGTGGCACATAGGCGCCGCCGGCCTTGAGAATCGCCAGCAGGCCGATCAGCATCTGCGGCGAGCGCTCGGCGGCGATGCCCACCAACACGTCCGGGCCGACACCGTTGGCGATCAATCGGTGGGCCAGACGGTTGGCCTGGCGGTTGAGCTCGGCGTAACTGACCTGTTGTTCGCCGAAGGTCAGGGCGATGGCGGCGCCATTGCGGGCGACTTGCGCTTCGATCAACTGGTGCAGGCACAGCGACGGGGCGATTCGGGTCTGCTGCGGGTTCCATTCGGCGAGGGTCTGCCGATGCTCTTCGGCATCAAGCAACTGCAACTCGTCCAGGCGCAAATCGGGGCGGGCGATCAGTTGCAGCAGCAATTGCTGCCAGTGCCGGGCCAAGCGCTCGATGGTGGCGGGGGTGTAGAGGTCGCGGCTGTATTCGAACGTGGCTTGCAGGTTCTGCGGGCTGAAGTCGACGTCCAGCGACAGGTCGAACTTGGCCTGGCTTTCGCCGGCATCGAGAAATTGCAGGTTCAGCCCGCCCCATTCCACGGCCGCCGGCTCGCCGCCGCCCGTGCGCCAGTTGAACAACACCTGGAACAGCGGATTGAGCGAGGTCGCACTGCCGCGTTGCAGTTGATCGAACAACAACTCCAGCGGGTAATCGGCGTGTTCCAGCGTCGCCAGCGAGTGCGCGCGCAAGGCTTGGAGAAAATCCCGCGCTGGTTGCTGACCGTCGAGCGTCGCCTTGTACACCTGGCTGCTGACAAAAAAGCCCACCAGTTCCTGGCTGTCACTGCGGTTGCGGCTGGCGTTGGGCACGCCGACGGTGAATTCGCGCTGCTGGCTGTAGCGGCCGAGCAGCAGTTGCCAGGCGCCCATCGCCAATACGAACGGGGTCAGGCTCTCGTGCTGGCAGAAACGGTTGAGGGCTTGCAGCGCTGTGGGCTCAAGGCTCAGAGAATGACGCCCGGCCAGGTGTTGCTGGCCTTCGGCGCGGGCATGATCGACCGGCAGCTCAAGCACCGGCAGTTCGCGACCCAGGTACTGACGCCAGTAATGGTCGGCGCGCTTGCAGGCCACGCCGTCGAGGTACTCGCTGCGTTGCCACTGCGCGTAGTCGCTGTACTGGATCGGCAACTCGCTCAGTACCGGGCTGAGGCCGGCGCTGGCCTGCGCGTAGGCGCGCGCCAGATCCTGCATGAGGATTGCGTTGGACCAGGCGTCGGACACGATGTGGTGCATGTTCAGCAGCAACACATGTTCACGCTCGGCGGTCTTGACCAGGGTGGTGCGGATCAGCGGTGCGTGGCTCAGGTCGAACGGTTGCAGGGCCTGGGTTTGCAGGCGTTGTTCCAGGTGCAGGCGACGGGTGTCCTCATCCAGCGAGGAAAGGTCCTGGCGCTTGAGGTTCAGGCGTGTCTGGCGCTCGACCACCTGGGTCGGCACGCCGTCGATTTCGCGAAAGGCAGTGCGCAGGATGTCGTGGCGATCGATCACCGCGTTGAGCGCGGTTTCCAGCGCCTGCGGATCGAGGTCACCGTCCAGGCGCAGGGCGCGCGGCAAGTTGTAGGCGGCATTCGCCGGTGCCTGTTGCTGCACCAGCCACAGGCGCTGCTGGGCGTACGACAGCGGCGCCCGATCGAGGCGTGCGCGGCGGGTGGCGACCGGGTCTGGCTCGACGGCGTCGGCATCGGCCAACAGCAGCGCCAGCAGGTCATCATCAAGAAGTTCGTTCATGGCTTTCTCTTAACACTCGACAGGGGCGGGCCGGTTCAGCAGACGGCTGCCGGGGCTTTTTCGCTGATGACCTGGCCGCCTTGCATGCGCACCAGTTGGTCGGCGACGTCGAAATAACGGTCGTCGTGGGAGATCACGATGATGGTCTTGCCCAGGTATTTGAGTTCCGGCAGCAGCTCGGTGTAGAAAATCCGCCGGAACACCGGGTCCTGATCGGCCGCCCACTCGTCGAACACCAGCACCGGACGTTCCTCCAGCCACGCGTTGAGCAGGGCCAGGCGCTTGCGCTGGCCGGTGGACAGGTCGGTGGTGCTGAACGCGCCATCGCGAATGCTGACCTTGTGCGAAATCTCCAGGCGTTCGAGGTAGCGATTGGCGTCCTCGGGTACTTGTTGATCGCCTTGCACCAGTTCGTCGAACAGGTAGTAGTCGGCAAAAATCGTGGTGAACAACTGACGGTAATCGTCACGGTTCTCGGCCACCACGGGTGCACCGTTGAGCAGGATTTCCCCGCCCTTTGGCGCGTACAGCCCCAACAGCAATTTGATCAGGGTGGTTTTGCCGCCGCCGTTCTCGCCGACGATGAACACGATTTCACCCTGACGGATCGACAGGTTGACCGGGCCGAGGGTGAACGGTTTGTTGTTGTCCACGGCGGCAAAGGCGTAGTGAACGTCACGCAGTTCCAGATGCTCGACCACCGGTTTGGCGCTGGCGGTGTCGCTCAGCAGCAGGTGGGGTTCCGGGGAGGAAAACTGTTCCGCCAGATCGGCAATGCGTTTGAAGGCGATGTTGGCGCGACTGACCACCGGCAGGGTGGTCACCAGGTATTCCAGCGGGCCTTTCATGTACAGCAGCACCAGCACGAAACCGCTGAGCACCGCTTTGTCGGTGCCCAGCCAGAAGGATTGCAGGGCGAGTGCCAGCCCGATTACGACGAAGAACAGCATCGAGCCAAACGTCTTGGCGACCACGAAGGTGTTGATCGAACGGATGTGGGTGTTGCAGATGTAATCGGCGGTGCCTTCGATGCGCTGGCTGAACATGCGCTGACGGCGTGGGCGATGGATGCGCAGTTCCTTGGCACCGGCCGCGATGGCGCTGTAGTGCTTTTGCAGTTCGTCTTCGGCTTCACGGGCGGCTTCGAAACCCTTGATGCCTTTGGCCCGGGCGACGTACTGCACGACGGTGCCGATGATGATCGCCACCAGCAGCAGCGCGAACATCGGCACCGAGAGGTAGGCCAGGTAACCCAGGCAACCGAGGGTGACGGTGAAGGCGATGGCCAGCGGCGCGAAGGAAAACGCGAAGTCGCTGACGGTGTCGACGTCGTGGGTCAGCACCGGGATCAGGCGATGGCTACGGAAGCGTTCGATCTGTTCGATCGGCGCCAGCAGGACTTTTTCGCCAAGGGATTTTCGCAGTCCGGCAATGATGTGCTGGCCGACATGGTTGGTGCCGATGTCGGACAGGATCGAGCTCAACAGTGCCAGTGCACAGAGCCCGGCGAAACTGGCGAGCACGCCCAGCGACGGGCTGCCGTTGGCGTTCAGGGCGTCATTAATGGTCGCCAGCAACGCCGTGACGCTGAGGCCACCGACCATGCCGAGCATGATCGAGATCATGACCACCAGCCAATAGGGCTTGAGCAGACTGAGAACTTCGCTGATGGCGCCACGGGATTTAGTGGTCATGGGGGGATTCCGCTTTTGGAGGCCGCTGGGGGCGATGATTCGAGAAAAACCGGGAGGGCGTCGACCCGATGGTCGACGCCGGGGGGGATCAGAGGTCGCGGGCTACACGAAAGCCCAGCCAGTCGCCCCGCACTTTGGGGTAGACCGCGTTGCGGTTGCCGGAACGCGAGAACACCGGCGCTTCGCCCCAGTCATTGCCGCGGATGCGCTGGATGGTGCAGTCGCCGCTCCGCCACGCGCTGCCGTCACTCGGGGCACCGACGTAGTTTTCGTTGTAGCAGTCGGCCGTCCATTCGTAGACGTTGCCGTGCATGTCATAGACGCCGAAGGCGTTGGCCGGAAAGCTGCCGGCCGGTGCGGTGAAGTTGTAGCCATCGGCCGCGCCGTAGGTGTTGGCGTGTTTGGCGATGCTGTATTCCTTGCCCTCATCGAACGGGAACGGGAAGGGTCCGGTGCTGCCGGCACGCGCGGCGTATTCGCGCAGAGACTCACTGACCAGACGGTATTGTTTGCCGGTCTTTTTCGAGAGCCACGCCACGTACGCGTTGACCTCGGCGAAGTCCATGCACACGGCCGGATGCCTGTCGGTGTACTGCTTGCGCGGGTCGCTGCCCGCGTAATCCGGAATCCCGGCCTTGCACGCGCGGCCCTCGCGATCATCACCGTCGGGCATCTGATAACCGGTGTCCTTGAGGTAGGCGTCCCACTGGCCCCGAAGGACCTGGAAGCGGCTGATGGCCAGCGGTTTGGCGAACGTCACCGGGTGCATCGGGCCTTCGTCCGGTTCGCGGCCGACTTCGTCTTCCGGGGTGCCCATGGTGAACGTGCCGGTGGGCAGCACGACCATTTCCGGGCAGTCCTTGCAGTCTTTGAACACCTTGCCCGGCTGCAGTGGTTCAGCCGCCTGCGCCAGCCCCGGCAACAGGCTGGCGAGCAGGGCGGCCAGGGTCAGCGCGGGGAGCGACTTGATGGAAAAACTACGTAGCTCACTGTTCATCATTTCTCTCGATAACAGGTTTAAAGGAGTTCGCGGTGCTCAGATCTGGCTGACGAGCACGGTCATGAAGCGGTCGATTTCTTGTTCGTTGTTCAGCAGGCCCGGCGCGCTGCGAATGACCGGGCCGACGTCGCGGTCGACGGCATCGGCGATCACCTTGTTCTGCATCAGGTAGGCGGCGATCTTGTCGCAGTCCTTGCCCTTGATCCGGAAGAAGGTGAAGCCGGCGGACAGTTCGGGGCTCAGCGGCGTGACCAGTTCGATCTGCGGGTGTTCCTGCAGGCGTTTTTTCAGGTAGCTGTTCAAGGCGTGAATGCGTGCCTGGACGTCGGCCTTGCCCAGTTGCAGGTGCAATTTGAACGCTTCGTTCAAGGCCCAGCGGTGCTCGAAGGCGTGGTAGCCGCCGGGGGTCATGGTGGTGGAAAACGCGGTGGCTTCGGAGAAGGTCGGAATGATCGGCGTGACGTACCTGACCTGATCGAAACGGCTGCAGACGATGCCGGTCCCGCGCGGGCCGAACATCCACTTGTGGGTGCCGGCGATAAAGAAGTCGCAGTTCATCGCCGGGAAGCTCAGATCGTCGACGCCGAAGCCGTGCACGCCGTCCACCAGATAGATGATCCGGTTATCGTCCGAACGGCCCTTGTTGTGCTTGTCGACCAATGCGCCGATTTCGGCGATCGGCAGTTTCACGCCGCTGCCCGAATGCACCCAGCACATGCCCAGCACGCGGGTTTCGGGGCGGATGTTGCTGTCGATGGCCGCGAGGATTTCGGCCTTGGTCGCCGTGTGCGGATCCTTGAACAGACGGATCTTGCGCACCTTGGTGCCTTCACGCTGCGTGCGCAGCGCGAGGATGGTGTGGGTGGCGTAGTGTTCGTGTTGAGTGGTGAGGATTTCCTGATCGGCACGCACATGGGCGCCGCCGTAAATCATCGCCAGGCCCTCGGTGGTGCTGCCGGTCAGGGCGATCTGTCTGGCGTCGGCTTGCAGATAGCGCCCGGCCCAGACCCGCACTTCTTCCTCGCGCTGCTCGATCACGCCCAGGTCCCAGTCCATCGCCAGTCCCGGATTCTTGTCGAGGGCGGCGCGGTGCTGGGCGATGGCGTCACGCACCGGTTTGGGGTGCGAGGTGATCAGGAAGTTGGAGAAGTGCAGGCAGTCCGGATCCTGCTCGAACAGCGTGCGCAATTGCGCCCACTTGTCCTGTGCCGGCGCTGCTGGCGCGACGTTCGCGGTACTGGCGGGGCTGGCGCCCTGGACGATGCCCGAGGCCAGCGGCAGGCCGGCGGCGAGAATTCCCGCCTGCTTGAGAAACGTACGACGATCACTCATGGCTTGATCTTGTCCTGCTGTGAAATCAGCGCAGGTCGGGCGGCTTTCTGCACCTGATCCCAGACCCGCAGGAAGTTGCCGCCCCAGAGCTTGGCGATGTCGGCTTCGGAGTAGCCGCGCGAAATCAGTTCGGCGGTGACGTTGGGGATGTCGCCGACGTTCTCCCAGCCTTTGACGCCGCCGCCTTCGTTGAAGTCGGAGCTGATGCCGACATGGTCGATGCCGATCTTGCGCACGGTGTAATCGATGGCGTCGCCGTAGTCCTTGAGCGTGGCTTTGGGTTCTTCATCGAGGATCGCGTAGAGGCGGCTGGCGTACTGGCCGAACTTGGCCTCGGGCCACGCGGCGATGATCGGGTCGCCCGGCATCAGCGCCATCGCGAGGTTGGGCAGTGGCGGCAGGTCAAAGCTCTTGCGCAGTTCGTTGAGCTTGTCCTGAGTGGTCTGGGTCAGCGGGCGCAGGTACTGCGAGAAACCCACCACCTGCACCACGCCGCCGCTGTTCTTGATCAGTTGCAGTTCTTTGTCGCTGAGGTTGCGGGGGATGTCGACCATCGCCCGAGGCGCCGAGTGCGAGGCCACCATTGGTGTACGGCTCAGTTGTGCGACTTGTTCCAGGGCTTTGGTCGACATCTGCGACACGTCGATGATCACGCCCAAATCATTGAGGCGCTTGACCGCTTGCTTGCCGATGTCGGAGAGACCGTCGAGCGCATCCGGCGAATCATTGAAGAACGGCAGTGGCCGGGACGAGTCGGCCCAGTCGTTGTTGCCGATGTAGCTGAAGCCGAACATGCGCATGCCGCGCGCCGTCCACAGGTCCAGCAGGTTCAGGTCGTGGCCCAGCGGGTAGGCGTTGAGCATGCTGATGAAAATCGCGAACTTGCCTTCGCCGTGCAGGCGACGGAAATCATCGGGCGTGTAGGCAATCCCGACCTGATTGGGGAAGTCGCGGACCATGCCGGAGATGATCTTGTAGCGGATCTCCTGCTGGTTGCGCGCCTCTTCAACGAAACCCGCCGTGGGCTTGTGCGGCGCATTGGCGCCGTTCCACAGCTCTGGCCAGCCGAAAATCGTCAGCGCCGCACCGGACAGTTGCCCGCGATTGGCCTTGATCAGGTCGAATTGCCCGGGGCCGTCCTTGTCGGCCTCATTGCCGTGGGTGCCGAAGTCCTGGAGGACGGTGATGTGGCTGTCGAACGACAGCAGGTGCTGGTGCATCTCGCGGGCCTGGTCCATCACCTTGGCCGGATAGCCGGGGTTGTCGTTGAGCCAGTAATCCCAGGCTGCGAAGCCTGCTGCGGCACTGATCGCCAGGGCCAGTGGCAGGCCAATGAAAAGAGCCTTTTTCGAACGTGGTTTTGTCATTGCCATCTCAGTCAGGTTCGCCGTCGAGGTACTGGCGCAGGGGCCATTGCTATCTGGAAAGAACGAGTGATTGGCAACGAAATTTAGTCGCATCGCCCTGTGGCGGGGGCGCCCTTAAATTTGTCGGGGCAGCGTACGTTCTAGCTTGGATAAAGCCTGCTTCATGGCTGACACAGGTAGGGCAATGAAGATTTCTCGACGATGGTTCATGGCAGGCCTGGCGCTGACTGGCGCTGCGGTGCCTGCGGCTTATTTTGGTCATCGTGAATGGACCAGACCGGACCCCACGATCACCCCCGGCGAGGCGTCGTTCGACGTGGCCGACATGGCCGGTCAGCGTTTGGCGAACAAGTTGCGCGGGGTCTGGGACATCCGTTTCGAGGGCCGCGACGCCGGCGTCGAAGGGCTGCCGGCAAGCGGTCTGCAAGTGTTCCTCGACATCGGCCAGAAGGGGCGCGGTGTCTGCGGTTTTCTGGATACGCCCGAGCGTCTGCGCTCTGGCGAAACACCGCGTTACCGAATAATCGGTGATCTGGCCGAGGGCGACGCGGCGAAGTTGAGCTGGCGGCTGATCAGTGCCAACGGTCATATCGACTACGAACTGCAAATGATCCTCGACGAAGTCTGGGCCGATTTCGGCAACGCCGGCAGCGGCAGCCTCAGCGGTCGGGTGTCACGCCTGGATCGGCCGTTGGCGCTGCCGATGCAGGACAACCGTTTCATTGCCGTCAAACATCTGTTCCCCGAAGCCCGGCAGCGCACGCCGCTGAATCCGACGCTGCTGGCGTGGCTGATCTCTCCCGAGCATCGGTTGTTTCACCAGGTCTGGCATGCGACGCGGGATAAGTGGCACACCCTGGCCGAAGACAAGCGCAACGCGTTGCGCGGTCTCGGCTGGCAGCCCGGCCCGCGCGACAACGAGCGCGATGCCCGTGGCGACCGTAAGGATCGCAACGGTTCGGGCGTCGACTTTTTCTTCATGCACCGGCACATGCTGGGCACAGCGCGTTCGATGCAGGATCTGCCGTCGTGGGAGTATTTCCCGCTGCCGCAGCCCGAACTGATCCGCGATCGGGTCGGTTTCGCCCGCTACTTCGACAACCACGACGGCACGGCACTGCCGCCGACGTGGCTGGCCGATGGCGACAATGAGTACAGCCAATGGGTCAGCGACCTGAAAACCGCCGAGACCTATGAAAGCAACTTTCAGGTCTGGGAGTCGCAGTACCGCGATCCGGGCTATCTGGCCAAGCTCACGTTGGGCCAGTTCGGTTCAGAAGTGGAACTGGGGCTGCACGACTGGCTGCACATGCGCTGGGCCTCGGTGCCGCGCGATCCGTCCAACGGCCAACCGGTGCCGTTTGCCCGGGATCCGGCGGATTTCGCCGCACGCTGGTTCGCGGCGGAAAACGACTTCCTCGGCGATCCGTTTTCATCCCATGTCAATCCGGTGTTCTGGCATTTCCACGGCTGGATCGATGACCGCATCGAGGACTGGTTCCGCGCTCACGAACGTTTCCATCCGGGCGAAGTCACCCGGCAAGTGGTCAACGGTGTGCAGTGGTTTGCGCCGGGGCGCTGGAACGAGGTCGCGGATCCGTGGCTGGGGCCGACCACTCATGGTTGCAGCACCACGCCGGGTTTGCAGGTGGGCAAGTCAGTGGAGATGGATCCCGAGACCATGAAGCTGGCGCTGCGCATCACCTTCATCGGCGACGAGAAGAAACTCGCCGCACTGTTCCGCCGCGTGCCGCAGCGGCCGTGGTATGCGCGTCATTTGAAAGCCAAGGTTTGAAGCAAAAGATCGCAGCTTGCGATCTTTTGTTTTTCAGCGCGTCTCCCAACCCCCACCCAACGCTTTGTACAACGCAATGCTCGCCTGCATCCGCGCCAGTCGCAGTTGCACGTTGAGATCCTGCGCGGCGTACAGCGTGCGCTGGGTTTCCAGCACGGTCAGCAAGTCTTCGGCGCCGGCCTGGTAGCGGTTTTGGGAAAGGTTGAAGGCGGTCTGCGCCTGATTCAGCTCTTCGGTCTGCCATTGCCGCTGTTGATCCAGACCCTGAATGCTGTTCAGGGCTTTTTCCACGTCGGCGAAGCCATTGATGATCGCGCCGCGATAGGTTTCCAGCAGTTCTTCCTGGCGAGCGGTTGCCTTGTCGCGTTCTGCGGACAGACGACCGTTATTGAAGATCGGCGCGATCAGCCCGGCGGTGAAGTTGTAGAACGGGCTGCGCATTACATCGTCGAAGCGGTTGGCGCCGGAACCCAGCTGCGCGCTCAGGGTGACCTTGGGCAGCATGGCGGCGCGGGCGACTTTGACGTCCGCCTGGGCGGCTGCCAGTTGCGCTTCGGCGCGGGCGATGTCCGGGCGACGGATCAGCAGATCGCTGGGCAATCCGGCAGCGATTTGTGGCCATTGCAGTTGGTCGAACGATTCGAGGCTCGGTGGCAATTCCTGCACCGGTCGCCCGAGCAGTGCCGCGAGACCGATTCGCGCGTCCTCGGCCTGTTGCTGCACCGTGGGCAGTTGCCGCTGTTGCGCGGCCACCAGACTTTTCTGCTGGGCCAGTTCCAGCGCGGTGGCAGAGCCGGCATTGAAACGGGTCTGCACCAGTTGCAGAACACTCTGCGCGTTGGCCAGGTTCAGTGCGGCAATGCGACTTTGTTCCAGTAATGACAGCGCCTGGGTGTAACGGTTGGCGACGTCGCTGAGCAGGGTCAGTTCCACGGTGGCCTGATCGAACTCACTGGCGCGCAGGCCCTGGCGGGCGCTTTCGCGGGTGGCGGCCTGACCGCCCCAGAAGTCGATTTCATAACTGGCGCTGAGGTTGGCGTCGAAGTAGTCCACAGCCTTGTTGCTGCTGTCGGCATCCAGTTGGCTGTAGCCGTTGCCGCGCAGCAGTTTTTGGCGGTTGGCATTCAGGCCTGCGGTTATTTCCGGCAATTGCGAACCGCCCGCAATCACCGTGCTGGCGCGGGCCTGACGTACGCGGGCAATGGCGGCGGCCAGGTCGTGGCTGCCGCTTTGCGCCTGTCCGATCAACTGGTTCAGGTGCGGGCTGGCGAAATGCGTCCACCATTGCTGGTTGGTCTGCGCCACCGATTGCCCGGTCGGCGACTGCCATGCGGCGGGGGCGGTCACGCCGCTCTCCGGGCGTGGGGCGGGGCTGCCGCAGGCACTCAGCATCAGGCAAAGGGTCAACAGGCTCAGTTGCGGTTTCATAGATCGATCATTCACTGGTGAGGGCCGTGACCGGGTCGAGCCGGGCAGCTTTGCGGGCGGGCATGAAGCCGAAAACGACCCCGGTGATCAGTGCGCAGGCGAAGGCGCCGGCGATTGCCACCAGGGAAAATGCGACGGCGACTTCGCTGAGTATCAACACGCCGCCAACCAGCAGCGCCAGGCCGATGCCGGCAATGCCGCCGACCACCGAGAGCATCACTGCCTCGGTCAGGAACTGACGCAGGATGTCGCGCTGACGGGCACCGGTGGCCATGCGGATACCGATTTCGCGAGTACGTTCGCGCACGGTCATGAGCATGATGTTCATCACGCCGATGCCGCCGACCAGCAGCGAAATCGCGGCAATCGAACCGAGCATCAGCGACAGGGTGTTTTGCGTGCGGGCTTCGGCCTGAATCATCGCGGCATTGTTGGTCAGCTCGAAATCCTTCTTGCCGTTGTGCAACTGCAGCATCAATTGTTCGATGGCCATTTCGGTTTCATGGACCTTGCGCGCATCGGCGGCAGCGATCACCACGTACTCGGGGTTGTGCGTTCCGAACAGTCGCACGCTCGCCGCGGAGTAGGGGATGGCGATGCGATTGTCGCTGTCCTGATCGCCGGAGCTGGCGCCTTTACCGGCGAGTACGCCGACCACCTGGAATGGCACGTTCTCGATCAGGATGTATTGGCCGATGGGGTTGCTCACGTTCTTGAGCAACTTGTCGCGGACCTTTTTGCCGATCACCGCCACGGCCGCGCCGTTGCGCTCATCGGCCTCGGTGAAGTAGCTGCCTTCGACCACCGGCCAGTTGAAGATGTCCGGGAAATTGGTGTCGTTGCCGCCGATGTAACTCATGTGATCGAGGTTGCCGAAGCGCACCCCGGCTTCGGCACCGTTGACCGGCATGATGCGGGTGATCTGCGGCAGGCTGGCCAGTGCGGCGACTTCATCCAGGGTGACGATGCCCGGCGGCGTACGCGGGTTCGGCGCGGCGCCGCTGAGGTAAATGATGTTGGAACCGAAGGCGCCCATCTGCGCCATGACCTGGCGTTTGCTGCCTTCGCCGACCGCGAGCATGACCACCACCGACGCCACGCCGATGATGATCCCCAACAGCGTCAGGGCGGTACGGAAGCGGTTGATCCACATGACGCGCCAGGCCGCCTGCACTGCGTCGACCAGTTCGCCTTTCCAGGCGCCGCTTGCTTCGCTGCCCTCGCTCAGGCGCTTGCGCAGATCCACCGCCTGCAAGGCGCCGGGGTTGGCGCTGGTCTGCACGGTGGGATCTTCCTTGGCGCTGTCGCGGATGATCAGGCCGTCGCTGATTTCAATGATGCGCTTGGCCCGGGCCGCCACTTCACGGTCGTGGGTGATGAGAATGACCACGTGGCCCTGGCTCGCCAGCTCGTCGAGCAGCGCCATGACTTCCTTGCCGCTGTGGCTGTCGAGGGCGCCGGTCGGTTCGTCCGCGAGGATGATATGACCGCCGTTCATCAAGGCGCGGGCAATCGACACCCGTTGTTGCTGACCACCGGACAGTTGATGGGGACGGTTGCCGGTGCGCGAGGCCAGACCGAGGCGTTCGAGCAGGGCGGCGGCCCGTGCATGGCGCTCGGCGGCGGGAATGCCGGCATAGATGGCCGGCATCTCGACGTTTTCCTGGGCGGAGCCGGACGGAATCAGGTGGTATCCCTGAAACACAAAACCGAAGGCTTCGCGACGCAGCCAGGCCAGTTCATCGGTGTCCAGGCCGGCGACGTTTTCCCCGGCAAAGCGGTATTCGCCGGACGTGGGCCGGTCGAGGCAGCCGAGGATGTTCATCAGCGTCGATTTGCCGGAGCCGGACGCGCCGACGATCGCCACGAACTCGCCGGCATGGATCGACAGGTCGATGCCGCGCAGCACGTGAACTTCGGGTGCGTCACCGCCGCCGTAGGATTTGCGGATGTCCTGCAGGTCGATCAGGGGCGTTTGCATTCAGCCTCCGTTGCCGTCGGCCGGGCCGATCAACAGATGATCGCCTTCGCTGAGGCCGTCGAGGATCTGCACTTTCAAGCGATCGCTGATGCCGGTGCGCACGGTGCGTTGCTCGATGTCGCCGTTCTGTGCCACGACCCGGGCAATCTGGCTGTCGGGTTTGGTGCTGCCATGCAGGGCCGCAATCGGTGCGGTGAGGACGTCTTTCGCCTGATTCGAGACAAAGAACACTTGCGTGGTCATCTCTGCCATCAGCGCGTTGTCGGCGTTGTCGACATCCAGCAACACGGTGTACAGCACCACGCGACCGGCACCGCTTTTACTGGTGCTGGTCGGGCTGCCGCCGCCCTGGCTGGTCTGGTCCAGCGGTTTGGGCGGCACTGGCAGGATCTGCCGCACGGTGCTGCTCCAGCGCCGGTTGCCGCCGCTGAGGGTGGTGAAATAAGCGCTCATGCCCGGTTTGACGTGGCCGATGTCGGCCTCGGAAACTTCCGCCCAGACCGTCATTGGCGACAGCTTGGCGATCCGCAGGATCAGTGGCGTCTGTTGCTGGGCGTTGAGTGTCTGGCCTTCGCGAGCGTCCAGCGCAACCACGGTGCCGGCCATCGGCGCGAAGATCCGGGTGTAGCCGAGTTCGGCCTGATCGCTGCGCAGACTTGCCTGTGCCTGACGGATCTGCGCCTGGAACATGTCGATCCGCGCCTGTGTGGCTTTGAGTTCGGCGCGGGCGGTCTGCACGTCCTCTTCTCGGGTGGCGCCGCCGGCGGCCAGGTTCTGCTGGCGCTGGTACTTCTGGCGCGCCAGTTCGTGTTGAGCCTGTTGTTCCTGCAACTGCGCCTTGAGGTTTTCGATGGAAAACTGGCTAGCGTCGAGTTTGGCCTTTTGCGTGGCCGGGTCGATTTCCACCAGCAGTTGGCCTTCCTTGACCACGTCGCCGACTTCCACGTGGATCTTGCGAATCTGCCCCGACGCCTGGGCGCCGACATCTACGTAACGGCGAGGCTGGAGGGTGCCGAGTGCGGTCACGCTGCTTTCTATATCGCCACGGGAGACTTGCACGGTGGCGAATTTGTCCCGACCGGGCGGCAAGACTTGCCAGGCGGCAACAGCAATAACGGGAATCAGACAAAGGGCGATGAGCAGGGCGCGTCGGGCGGGGCGGGGACGTTTCATGCAGGGTTCCGGCCAGTGGAAATCGGCCCGTCGTTCAGCAGGCACCGCGAACGGGCCACGGTCGAACGCTGTCGCAGGGCGCGACAGATACGGGGGGCTGTCCTTTAAACGAGAGACGGGGTGGGGAATTTAAGCGCTGAAAAACGCGGTAACAGGTATAGCTGGCAACAATTTGTCGGGCAAATGGAAACAGCGCTTTAAATCTATATGAGAATTACTATAAATTACGCGTCTGAATTTGCCACCATCGTGCCACTGCCTGTTTTGGCAGATCGCCGGTCTGGCTCAAGGATCGAAACCGCACCCTGCGGCCGGGAGTCATGTTGGAAAACTACTATCGCGAGCTGGTGTGTTTCCTGAACGCCAAGCTAGGCAACCGCCAGGTGGCCGAAGATGTGGTGCATGACGCTTATCTGCGGGTACTGGAACGTTCCAGCGACACGCCAATCGAGCAGCCCCGCGCATTTCTCTACCGCACGGCGCTCAATCTGGTGATCGATGACCACCGGCGCAATGCTTCGCGCCAGGTTGAATCCCTTGATGTGCTCGACAGCGAAGAGCGCTATTTCAGTCCTTCTCCTCATCACAGTCTCGATCATGGCCAGCGCCTGGCGCTGTTGCAGCGTGCACTGGCCGAGTTGCCGGCGTTGTGCCGCGAGAGCTTTTTGCTGCGCAAGATCGAAGGGCTGTCGCACCCGGAGATCGCCGAGTGCCTGGGTATTTCCAAGGCCTTGGTCGAAAAACACATCGTCAACGCCATGAAACATTGCCGAGTGCGCATCAAGCAATGGGATGGACATTGATCGTTCCCGGTTAAATTTTTTTTCACCGTCCTCGTTCCTACTCAACAGACGATCTGCTGTCCTGCACAAGGCCGGTCAGGTCACCCAGGCTTCATCCCCGCTGTTGAGGGGTACATCCAGAGGACACTGGAAATGACACAGGCAATTGCATCGCCCATCGTTCACGACCTGATCGGCGTCGGTTTCGGCCCTTCGAACCTGGCGCTGGCCATCGCTCTGCAAGAGCGCGGCCCGACCCAGGGTGAACTGGATGTGCTGTTTCTCGACAAGCAACCGACCTACAGCTGGCACGGCAACACGCTCTCGACCCAGAGCGAGTTGCAGATTTCCTTCCTGAAGGATCTGGTGACCCTGCGCAATCCGACGAGCCCGTACTCGTTCGTCAATTACCTCAAGCAGCACGGTCGTCTGGTGGACTTCATCAACCTCGGCACCTTCTATCCGTGCCGCATGGAGTACAACGACTACCTGCGCTGGGTGGCCGCGCAGTTCACCGAACAGAGCCGCTACGGCGAAGAAGTGCTGACCATCGAACCGGTGCTGCACAACCATCAGGTTGAAGCGCTGCGGGTGATTTCCCGTGGTGTGGACGGCCAGCAATTCGTTCGCACCGCACGTTCGGTAGTGGTCAGTGCCGGCGGCACACCGCGCATTCCCGAAGCCTTCAAGGCACTGAAGGGCGATGCGCGAGTATTCCACCACTCGCAGTACCTGGCGGAGATGGCCAAGCAGCCGTGCGTCAATAATCAGCCAATGAGCATCGCGATCATCGGTGGCGGCCAGAGCGCGGCGGAAGCGTTCATCGATCTGAACGATTCGTTCCCGTCGGTGCAGGTCGACATGATCCTGCGCGGCTCGGCGCTGAAACCGGCGGACGACAGCCCGTTCGTCAACGAAGTGTTCTCGCCGGAATTCACCGACCTGATCTTCCAGCAGAAGAGCAGCGAGCGTGAGCGTCTGGTCAACGAGTACCACAACACCAACTACTCGGTGGTCGACATTGACCTGATCGAGCGCATCTACGGCATTTTCTATCGGCAGAAAGTCTCGGGCGTGGCGCGCCATGCGTTCCGCACCCTGACCACTGTCGAGAAAGCCACCGCCACCGAGCACGGTATCGAACTGACCGTGCGCAACAACGCTACCGGCGAAGTCACCGTGCGTGCCTACGACGCGGTGGTGCTGGCCACCGGTTACGAGCGTCAGATGCATCGCAAACTGCTGGCGCCGCTGGAAGAGTACCTGGGCGACTTCGAGGTCGATCGCAACTACAAACTGATCACCGACGAGCGCTGCAAGGCCGGTCTGTACATGCAGGGCTTCTGCCAGGCCAGCCACGGTCTGAGCGATACGTTGCTGTCGATCCTGCCGATCCGTGCAGACGAGATCGCCGGCTCGCTGTATGAGCATGGCAAGCACCGTGGGCACAGCCGTTCGGTGATGGACTTGTTGTTGGCCACGGCCAGCTGATGACGTCCTGACGACTCCCACGCCGAGCGCGGGAGTCGTTTCGAGGTCAATCCTGAACCCTTCCTGAATGACCTCCACATCTCCCGACCTCATTCCTTTTACGGGTTTACTCTCCAGGCATCGGGGCGTAAGCTTCGCGCGTTTTCATCAATAGCGGAGACCCACAGTGGGTACTTGTTCGAGTGACAGTTGTCGGCCGGTCCTTGTAACCGGCAGATTCTCGGCAAGATAACGCGCATTCCTTTGTGCCGTTGTCTCGCCGAACAGCGAGCAGCGGCATCCCGATCATGGTCAGTTGAGACCATGTCCCGACGTCCTTCTCATCGACGCTGAAAAGAGCGTGGTTTCGACTTTTTCGTCGCAATCGCAGCCCTATCGACACGCCTGTCTTTTTTGACCGGCGCGCCAACCCTTGCCGTGCCGAATTTTTCGGTGCAAGAGGGCTGGACGTACCTGCTTGACGGTTTCCCGGCTGACCATAGGGGCAACAGCCATGAAACTTACGCTCAAGGAATTTTTCGCAGGCTTCCTGCGGACCCGTCACATCGCCCGGCACTTCCGTCGTCTGGCCGTGCTGGAAAGTCTTCGCGACACCACGGTCAGCCGTGAAGTGCCGCCCACCCTGGCCAACACATTGGTGGACGCCGCCCATTGCGACAGCGGCGTGCTGCTGTCGAACCTCGGTACCCACACCGACGGCCTCACCGATTTCGAAGTCGATGTGCTGCGTGCGCAGCATGGCCTCAACGAAGTCGAGCATGAGCAACCGCTGCCGTGGTGGACCCACCTGTGGCACTGCTACAAAAACCCGTTCAACCTGCTGCTGACCCTGTTGGCGGTGATCTCGTGGCTGACGGACGACCTCAAGGCCGCCACCGTGATTTTCTCGATGGTGGTGCTCTCGACCCTGCTGCGCTTCTGGCAGGAAAGCAAATCCAACCGGGCGGCCGACGCGCTCAAGGCGATGGTCAGCAACACCGCCACCGTGCTGCGCCGGGATGCGCCGCGCACTGAACTGCCGATCAAGCAACTGGTGCCCGGCGATCTGATCGTGCTCTCGGCCGGTGACATGATTCCTGCCGATTGCCGGGTGCTCAGCGCCAAGGATCTGTTCGTCAGCCAGGCCGCGATGACCGGCGAATCGATGCCGGTGGAGAAATTCCCCCGTCAGGCGGATCGCGATACGCGTAACCCGCTGGAGCTCGACAACATCCTGTTCATGGGCACCAACGTGGTGTCCGGGACAGCGGTCGCGGTGATTCTCACTACCGGCAACAGCACCTATTTCGGTGCGCTGGCGCTGCGGGTCGGGGCAACCGATCGCGGGGTGACGTCGTTCCAGCAAGGCGTGAACAAAGTCAGCTGGCTGTTGATCCGCTTCATGTTCGTCATGGCGCCGCTGGTGCTGTTCATCAACGGTTTCACCAAGGGTGACTGGACCGAAGCCCTGCTGTTCGCGCTGTCGATCGCCGTGGGCCTGACCCCGGAAATGCTGCCGATGATCGTCACCTCGACCCTGGCCAAGGGCGCGGTGTTCCTGTCGCGCAAGAAGGTCATCGTCAAACGCCTGGATGCGATCCAGAACTTCGGCGCCATGGACGTGCTGTGCACCGACAAGACCGGCACATTGACCCAGGACAAGATCTTCCTGGCGCGCAATGTCGACGTCTGGGGTGAAGACTCCGACGATGTGCTGGAAATGGCTTATCTGAACAGCTACTACCAGACCGGCCTGAAAAACCTGCTCGACGTGGCGGTGCTGGAACACGTGGAAGTCCACCGTGAACTGAAGGTCGGCACGGCGTTTCGCAAGGTCGACGAGATCCCGTTCGACTTCAATCGCCGGCGCATGTCGGTGGTGGTCGAAGGGCACGGCCAACCGCATCAGTTGATCTGCAAAGGCGCGGTGGAAGAAGTGTTGTCGGTGTGCACCCGGGTTCGTCACGGTGAAGTCGACGAAGCCTTGAGCGATGAATTGCTGGCGAGAATTCGTCAGGTAACAGCAGCATTCAACGCTGAAGGCTTGCGCGTGGTAGCGGTGGCAGCACGGTCGATGCCTGAAGGTCGCGACACTTACAGCCTGGGCGACGAGCAGGAACTGACGCTGATCGGTTACGTGGCATTCCTCGATCCGCCGAAGGAAAGCACCGCACCGGCACTCAAGGCTCTGGCCGAACACGGCGTGGCCGTGAAAGTGCTGACCGGCGACAACGAGCTGGTGACTGCCAAGATCTGCCGCGAAGTGGGCCTCGCGCAACAAGGCCTGTTGATGGGCAACGACATCGAACGCATGAGCGACGCGGAACTGGCGGTGGCGGTAGAGACCACCAACGTGTTCGCCAAGCTGACGCCATCGCACAAGGAGCGCATCGTGCGCATCCTCAAGGGCAACGGCCACGTGGTCGGGTTCATGGGCGACGGCATCAACGATGCGCCGGCCCTGCGTACGGCGGACATCGGTATTTCCGTGGACAGCGCAGTCGATATCGCCAAGGAAGCGGCCGACATCATCCTGCTGGAAAAGAGCCTGATGGTGCTGGAGGAGGGCGTGCTGGAAGGGCGTCGGACCTTCGCCAACATGCTCAAGTACATCAAGATGACCGCCAGCTCGAACTTCGGCAACGTGTTCTCGGTGTTGGTGGCCAGTGCGTTCATTCCGTTCCTGCCGATGCTGCCGATGCACCTGCTGGTGCAGAACCTGCTGTATGACATTTCGCAGATCGCGATCCCGTTCGATAACGTCGACGACGAAATGCTGAAACAGCCGCAACGCTGGCAGCCCGGGGATGTCGGACGCTTCATGCTGTTCTTCGGCCCGATCAGTTCGATCTTCGACATCACAACGTTCGCCTTGATGTGGTACGTGTTTGATGCCAACACCCCGGATCACCAGACGTTGTTCCAGTCCGGCTGGTTTGTGGTGGGATTGCTGACCCAGACGCTGATCGTGCACATGATCCGCACGCCGAAGATTCCGTTCCTGCAAAGCCGCGCGGCCATGCCGCTGCTGGTGATGACCGGAATCATCATGGCCGTGGGCATCTTCCTGCCGATGGGACCGCTGGCGCACTACTTCAAACTGCAAGCGCTGCCGTCGATGTACTTCGTGTTCCTGCCGGTGATCCTGCTGGCGTACATGGCACTGACCCAGGCCGTAAAAGGCTTCTACATCCGCCGGTTCGGCTGGCAGTAACAGGAAAGATTCCCCCCTTGTGGGAGCAAGGGGGGCGGTTTCAAGGAGTTCAACATGCAAGCCATCAACAACATCAACCTCGATTCGCTGCTCGACACCTTGGTCAGCCTCAGCGCGGCCTTCATTCTCGGTGGGCTGATCGGCTTCGAACGCCAGTACCGGCAACGCACGGCGGGCTTGCGCACCAACGTGCTGGTGGCGGTCGGCGCGGCAATTTTCGTCGACATGGCCAACCGGCTCGGCGGGGCCGAAGGCGCGGTCCGGGTGGTCGCCTACGTGGTGTCCGGGATCGGTTTTCTCGGCGCCGGTGTGATCATGCGCGAAGAGGGCAATGTGCGCGGTCTCAATACCGCCGCCACACTCTGGACTTCGGCAGCGGTGGGCGCCTGTGCCGGTGCCGACCTGCTGGCCGAGGCGGTGCTCGGCACCTTGTTCGTGCTCGCCGCGAATACGTTGCTGCGACCGATCGTCAACAACATCAACCGCCAGCCACTGGATGTGGTCTCGGCGGAAGTCACCAACATCGTCTACGTCATCGCCCGGCGCTCGCAGCAGACGGCTGTGTTCGCCTTGCTTGAAGCCGAGCTCGAACGCAGCAACTACCCGGCCAGTGACGTCGATGTGCACGCCTTCGGTGCCGACGAAATCGAGATCGAAGCCACGCTCGCAACCACGTCGGTGGACGGCGATGAGCTGGACGCCCTGGTGAAGCGGATTTCAACGTCGAACCTGGTGGTGCAGGCGTTCTGGAGCCCGAGCACTACGGAGTAAAGCGTTCAATCCGGATGAGTGACGGTGTTTTTCGGAAAAGTCCTACAGAGCTCGTCCCGATGCTTGGGTAGTCTTTGCCGCCACTTGAAGCGACTACCGGGACTCCCACATTGACCGACAAAACCCTGCGCATCCTGATCGCCGACTTGCAGCATTTTCACCGGATGAAAATCGAGCGGATGTTCAATGGCCTCGATTACTACCGCATCGCACCGGTGCAGAACCTCGCCGAACTGCTGACGCTGGTCGATTACGGCTGCCAGCCGTTCGATGTCCTGGTGATCAATGCCGAACTGGTGGCCGGGATGCCGGATCTGCGTGGCTTCCTGTTCGACCATCCGCAAGTCCGGCATGCGCTGGTCTATGGTGAGCCGGCGAACTCATTGGCTGTTTCCGGGCTTTTTCAGGCGAAAATCACTTCCAGCCACGCCGCGTTACCGTCAATGAATGCAATCACGCAGTTGATGGCGTCGGTCGAGGCTTCCCTGGAGCGCTCGTCGCGCAGTGGCCAGACAAAATCGCTGGCGCCAATGCGCGCCTGATCACAGATCGGTCGAGGGCGCAACTGTCAGGTCTGACAGGTGCTTCGCCACGCGTCCCGTGTAACAGTCGTAGCGCAGCTACCAATAGTCCCGTTCATGCAAGATCGGTGGCGCCATCGTGATGTATTCGCCCCGGGAGTGGTCATGGATTCAGCATTGATCGTCGACGATCACCCGGTGGTCGTCGGTGCCGTCAGAATGGTTCTGGAATCACTGGGCTATAAACCGATTCATGTCGCGTCGAGCGGCGTCGACGTGGTGCCGATGATCCGTGCACACGCGCCGAAACTGATCGTGCTCGACTTGAAGCTCACGGGCTTCGGCGGCCTGGAAGTGTTGGAGCGCATCAGGACCATCGGGCTGGACTGCAAGGTGGTGATTTTCACTTCGGCCGACCCAGAGCACTATCTGATGCGTTGCCGGCGTGCGGGTGCGATGGCATTTGTCACCAAATCCGCCGCAATGCAGCAGTTGCAGAGTGCAATCAAGGCTGTCCGTTCGGGTTATAGCTTCTTCCCCGAATTGCCTGTGAACAATGCAGGTCAATCCGACGCGAGCCGTGATGAGCGAGAGTCGATAGCAAGCCTGTCCACTCGCGAAATGGAGATCATGATAAAGCTCGCCCAAGGCGACTCCAACAAGCGAATTGCGCAAGCGATGAGCCTCAGTCATAAAACCATCAGCACCTACAAGACCCGCTTGATGCTGAAACTCGGGGTAAGCTCACTGGTAGTGTTGCGAGAGTTTGCCAAACGCAACGGCCTGTTCTGAGCGGCTGCGCATGATGAGGCCGCTACGTTTCGTCTTCCTCTTTCTGGTGATGCTCGCCAGCGGAGTGCAGGCAGGCGAGGCCGCACAAAGACTGGAAATTGTCTCTCGCACCCGGTTGGAGGGCGTACAGGTTCGCCTCGATGAGCAGGATCGACAGTGGCTCAGTGCACATCCGGTGCTGCGTATCGGTGCCTCCTGGCCGGATTACCCACCCTTTGAATTGACTCGCAAACGATACGAACTGGAAGGCCTCACAGCCGATTACGCCGACGCGATCGCCCAGTTGCTGAGCATCGGCGTCGAGGTCTGGTGCTACCCCGATCGCGAAGCCGCCATGACGGCACTCAAGGCCGGGGAGGTGGACCTGCTGGGCACGTCGAACAACTTCGAAATCGCTGACCCCGAGCTGATGCTGTCTCGCGCCTACGCCGAGGATCAGCCGATGTGGGTGACCCGGCTTGACGAGCCATTGCCGGAAGATCTGGCGGGCAAGCGCATCGCCATGGTGGACGACTACCTGCCAGCCGCGATGATCGAGAAGACTTACCCGCAAGCCTCCCTGCAGCGTTACCGCTCGATTCTCGATGCCCTAGGCGCCGTGGCGTTCGGTCGGGATGCTCTGTACCTCGGTGACTTCATCAGCGCCAGTTATCTGATCAACACCAATTTTCACAACGACCTGCAACTGGCCGGGCCTTCCGGCCTTGATGCCAACCCGTTCGGCTTCGCCCTGACTCGCAGCAACATGCGTTTGAAACGTCTGGTCGACAAGGCGTTGCTGGCCATTCCCATGGAGCAGCGTCTGGCCATTGAACTGCGCTGGAGCGCCGGTCGCGCCGACATGGCGGCTCAATCGCGAGTGAGCCTGAGCGCCAGCGAGCAGCAATGGCTGGATCAACATCCGGTGGTGCGGGTCGGCGCTATCGACGACTTTGCGCCGTTGACGTTCTTTAACGCTGACGGCCGTTTCAGTGGGCTGGTTGCTCAACTGCTCAACCTGATCAGTCAGCGCAGCGGCCTGAGGTTCGAGGTGGTGCGCGGGCAGTCTCTGGATCGCCAGGTCGAGCAATTGAAGACCGGGGAACTCGACCTGTTGCCGGTGCTGACCCCGAGCCGCGAGCGCGAACTTGAAATGCTGTTCACCCGGGCGTACGCCAACAGCCCCTTTGTGCTGATCGCCGATTCAAAGGCGCCCGGGCCTCGCAGCCTGGACGAGATGGCGGGCAAGCGTCTGGCGCTGTATCGCGGCAATCCATTGCGCACTTATCTGTTGGAGCATGTGCCGCAGATCCGCCTGGTCGAATTGCCAAGCCCTGCGGCGGGCACGCAGGCACTGCTGGACGGTCAGGCCGATGCGACATTGAGTTCATTGCTGGTGGCGCGTTATCAGATCGATCATCAGTACCGCGATCGCCTGCGTATTGTCTCGACGCTGGGTGATCAGCCGGCCCGGATCGCGATGGCCACGGCGCTTGAGGCTCCGCAGCTGCAATCAATTCTGAACAAGGCACTGCTGAGCATCGCTCCGCAGGAAATGGACGATCTGGTCGCGCGCTGGAGTCGCAACGTGGTGCTGCAGGACAGTTACTGGCAGCGTCATCGGGAGCAAATCCTGCGCGGGTTTGCCGTTGCGGCGGGGTTGTTGTTGCTGGCATTGGGCTGGATCGGTTTTCAACGCCGGCAGATTCGCCAGCGTCAGCAATGGCTGCGTCAATTGCAGGAAGCCAAGGAGGCGGCCGATGACGCCAACCGTGCCAAAAGCACATTTCTCGCGGTCATGAGCCATGAAATCCGCACGCCCATGAGCGCGTTGCTGGGCATGCTCGAGCTGGCACTCAAGCGTGCCGACGAAGGCGTGACCGATCGCCCGGCAATTGAAGTGGCGTCCAATGCAGGCCAGCAGTTATTGGCATTGATCGGCGATATTCTCGACATCGCGCGGATCGAGTCCGGGCATCTGTCGCTGGCCCCTGAGCGTGCCAATCTGCGCGAGGTGGTGGCGTCGGTGTGTCGGGTGTTCGAAGGCCTGGCACGACAGAAGTCATTGTCCTGGCGGGTGGAGCTGGATGAGCGTAGCGACGTCGACGTGATGCTCGACCCCGTTCGCTTCAAACAGGTGCTGTCGAACCTGTTGAGCAACGCGATCAAGTTCACCGACGAAGGTGAGGTCAGCCTGCGCTTGCAAGTGTTCACCGAACAGGACGGGCAGCTGGAAACCGGTGTGATCATCGAAGACAGTGGCCGGGGGATCAGCGCCGAGGATCAGCAACGATTGTTCAGCCCGTTTGTGCAGGTTGGCAGCCATCAGCCGTCGGCGCGCAGCGGTTCCGGTCTGGGGCTGGTGATCAGCCGCAATCTGTGTCGACTCATGGGCGGCGACTTGTGGATCAGCAGCGAGCCGGGACGTGGCACGCAGGTCATGCTGCGGCTGGAGTTGCCTGTGCTGGAGCCGCTCGTGCAGGAGGCCGCAACGACGTCAGCGGTGACGGCGGTAAAGTCGCTGAAGGTGCTGGTGGTGGATGATCATCCGGTCAATCGCTTGTTGCTGTGCCGGCAGTTGAGCGAACTCGGGCATCGCGCCGTCGACACCGGGGACGGTGAGCAGGGGCTGGCGGTTTGGCGCGAGCAACCTTTCGATGCGCTGATCACCGATATCAACATGCCCGGGATCGACGGTCATGAACTGGCGCGGGCTATTCGTGAAGAAGAGGCGGCGACGGGTAGGGCGCGTTGCCTGATTCTCGGGGTTACCGCCAATGCGCGGATCGAAGAACAACAGCGATGCCTGGCGGCCGGCATGGACGATTGCCTGTTCAAGCCGATTCTGCTGCGCGAACTGAGCCAGGCCTTGCTGGCCGCAGAGACCGGCGAAACGCAGGTAGAGAGTGTGGATGATCAGGGGGCGACTGAATTCGACTTGAGTGCGCTGTTGCAGGTGGCGGGTGCGGACAACCCGCTCATCGGCCAATTGCGTGAAGAGGTACTGAGCAGCCTGCGCGCCGACCTCGAACGACTGGACGTGTCAGGCCGCAAAGGGGACCGCGCAGGCTTGCGTGACCTGGCGCATCACGTCACGGGCGGGGCGCACATGATCGGTGCCGAGCGCGTGGTCTCGGCCTGTCGGATACTCGAACAGGCCTGTCGCGACGACGCGCCCGAGGCGGCACTGACGGCCGCCATCGATTCGCTGCGCAAGGCCATGCACGACCTCGCGCAGCATCTTCAGGCCTGATCGATCAGTCCCACTGCGGCGCGATGCCTTTGGGGCTGGTCAGGCGATGGCCGCGATCCAGTGTGGCGATCAGTGCCATGTCAGCATCGCTCAGGGTCAGCACGGTGGAGCCAAGATTGCTTTGCAGGTTGGCGCGTTTGGTCGACGACGGAATCACCGCGTAACCCGATTGCATCGCCCACGCCAGGGTGACCTGCGCCGGGGTGGCTTGCAGGCGCTCGGCGATCTGCACGATCAGCGGATCCTTCAGCACTTCGCCATAGGCCAGGGTCATGTACGACGTGACCTGGATGCCCTGGCTCTGTGCGAACTCGACGACCTGGCGGTTCTGCAGGTACGGGTGCAGCTCGATCTGGTTGGTGGCGATGTTTTCCGCGCCGACCGCTGCGATGGCCTGTTTCATCAAACCGATGGTGAAGTTGGACACACCGATCTGCCGGGTCAGGCCCAGGCGCTTGGCCTCCAGCAGGGCGCCCATGAATTCCTCCACCGGCACCTGATCTTCCGGCGACGGCCAGTGGATCAGCGTCAGGTCGAGGTAGTCGGTCTGCAGCTTTTGCAGGCTCTCCTTGAGGCTCTCGATCAGCCGGTCGCCGGCGAAGTTGGCGATCCAGATCTTGCTGGTGATGAACAGTTCGTCGCGAGGGATGCCGCTGGCGGCGATGGCCTGGCCGACCTCGGCTTCGTTTTCATAGATTTGTGCGGTGTCGATGACCCGGTAACCGAGTTCAAGGGCGGTGCTCACCGAATCGATGACCACCTGACCTTGCAGGCGAAACGTACCAAGACCGAAAGCGGGAACAGACATGCAGGACTCCAGGGTTGCAGTGGGAATGGGCGGGAGTATCCGCGTCTGATTCCTCTGGAAAAACCGCTGTCAGGGCAAAGTACTGTTGACCAGAAGTCACGAATCAATCGCAGGTCTCAAGCGATGTCGCTGTGAGCAAATTCCTCACCCAGAAAATCGATCAACGTGCGCACCGACGGCAGCAGTCCCCGGCGCGACGGAAAGATCGCGTGCACGATCCCGCATTTCGGCGCCCAGCCCGGAATCAACTCCACCACGCGTCCTGCGGCGATGTCTTCGCGCACGACCACGCTCGGCAGATGCGCGACGCCGACTCCGGCAATCACCGCCTGACGCAGGGCGATCAGGTCATCGGTGACCAGCCTTGGCGTGTGCCGGACCTGCGCCGAAGCGCCGTTCGGCCCGAGCAGCTCCCATTGATACTCACGTTGCGCCGCGCCCCAGTGCAGGCTCGGCAAACCATTGAGATCGGCCGGCGAGGGCGGTGATGACAGGCGTTCGGCAAACATCGGGCTGCCGACCACCGATTGGGTGCTGTTGCCCAGCACCTTCATCACCATGTCGGTGTTTTCCAGTGGCGGGAAGCGCACGCGCAGCGCAATGTCGAAACCTTCGTGCAGCAGGTCGACCCGGCGGTTGGTGCTCTCGATGAACACTTCCACCAGCGGGTACTTGAGCATGTAGCGGGTGAGCATCGGCCCGACCCAGGAATTGAGCAGCGCCGTCGGGCAGCTCAGGCGTACCAGCCCCTGAGGCTCGGAGCGATTGCGCTCGATCAGCTCGGCGGCACTCTCGGCCTCGACCCGCATCGCCAGGCAGCGCTGGTAGTAGGCCTGGCCGATCTCGGTCAGTGAACAATGCCGGCTGGTGCGGTGCAGCAGGCGTACGCCAAGGCGTTCTTCGAGCTGCGAGATGCGTCGGCTGAGTTTCGACTTGGGGATGTCCAGCGCACGACCAGCGGCGGCAAAGCCGTGATGCTCCACCACTTGAGTGAAGTAATAGAGGGTGTTGAGGTCTTCCACCATCGTTCTCCATATAGAACGCTAAAGCTGATTTTTGCAGTCTAGTCCATCAATGGTCATGGATTTAAGCTTAATCCATCGCGTCATTCACCCGATTGGAGGCAACCATGAAAAACATCATCGGTATCTACACCAGCCCTCGCGGCCATTGGGTCGGCGATGGTTTCCCGGTTCGCACGCTGTTTTCCTACGACAACCTGGGCAAGCACATCAGCCCGTTCCTGTTGCTGGATCACGCCGGGCCTGCGCAATTCACCCCGACCACCGAACGACGTGGCGTTGGTCAGCATCCGCACCGTGGGTTCGAAACCGTGACTATCGTTTACGAGGGCGAAGTGCAGCACCGCGACTCCACCGGCGCCGGCGGCACCATCGGCCCGGGCGATGTGCAATGGATGACCGCTGCGTCCGGGATCCTGCATGAGGAGTTTCACTCGGACAACTTCGCCAGAACCGGCGGCAATCTGGAAATGGTGCAACTGTGGGTCAACCTGCCGGCCAAGGACAAAATGGCGGCGCCCGGTTACCAGACCATTCTGGACGGCGACATCCCGAGCATCCCGCTCAAGGACGGCGCGGGCAGCCTGCGTCTGATCGCCGGTGAGTTCGACGGCCACAAAGGCCCGTCCCGCACCTTCACGCCTATCGACGTGTGGGATCTGCGCCTGAACGCCGGCAAGTTGCTGACGCTGGATCTGCACGAGGGCCGCAACACTGCATTGGTGCTGTTGCGCGGTTCGGTGCAGGTCAACGGTCTGGAATCGGTGCGCCAGGGCCAGTTGGCGCTGTTCGAGCGTGACGGCCGGCAACTGACGCTTGAGGCCAGCGAGGATGCGGTGGTGTTGCTGCTCAGCGGCGAGCCGATCGACGAACCCATCGTCGGCCACGGTCCGTTCGTGATGAACACCGAGCAGGAAATCCACCAGGCATTCGCCGACTTCCAGTCCGGCCGCTTCGGCCGCATGCACGGCTGACACGCCGCGCTTCCACACCCCGCTCTACACAGGACGCGTAGGCCGGTTCGAAGGCCAGGGATGGCTGCTGCCCAAAAGAAAGAGGAAACGCACATGAACACTGTCAATGCGGCCAACTTCAATGGCCAAAAGCCGACTATCGACCCCAACGACTGCGCAATGCTGTTGATCGATCATCAAAGCGGCCTGTTCCAGATCGTCAAGGATATGGATGTACCGCAACTGCGCGCCAATGCCATCGCGCTGGCCAAGGCGGCGACCCTGTTGAAGATGCCGGTCATTACCACGGCCTCTGTGCCGCAGGGGCCGAACGGGCCGTTGATTCCCGAGATTCACGAAGCCGCGCCCCATGCGCAGTACGTGGCGCGCAAAGGTGAAATCAATGCCTGGGACAACCCGCAGTTTCACGCGGCCGTCAAAGCCACCGGCAAGAAAACCCTGGTGATCGCCGGGACCCTGACCAGCGTGTGCCTGGCATTCCCGTCCATCGCCGCAGTGCACGAAGGCTACAAGGTCTTCGCGGTGGTCGATGCCTCCGGCAATCACTCGAAACTGGCCACTGATCTGACCATCGCTCGCCTGGCCCAGGCCGGGGTGGTGCCGATCGACATCATGGCCACGCTTTCCGAGCTGCAGGGTTCGTGGAACCGTCCCGATGCCGAGCAGTGGGCAGCCGTCTACGCCCAGGCCATGCCGCATTATCAACTGCTGATCGAGAGTTACCTCAAGGCCCAGCAAGTCGCGAACGAACACGAAACGCTGGATTCCCAGCGCTGACCCGAGACCTCGACATTCCGTCGAGGTCGACAACACGCGAGGATTACTGCAATGAGCACTCAATACAAACGCCTGGACAAGAACAACGCCGCCGTTCTGCTGGTCGACCATCAGGCCGGGCTGCTGTCGCTGGTGCGCGACATCGAGCCTGACCGGTTCAAGAATAACGTGCTGGCGCTGGCCGATCTGGCCAAGTACTTCAAGCTGCCGACGATCCTGACCACCAGTTTCGAAACCGGCCCCAACGGCCCGCTGGTGCCCGAGCTCAAGGCGTTGTTCCCCGAGGCTCCATACATTGCCCGTCCCGGCCAGATCAATGCCTGGGACAACGAGGACTTCGTCAAGGCGATCAAGGCTACCGGCAAGAAACAGCTGATCATTGCCGGCGTGGTGACGGAGGTGTGTGTGGCATTTCCGGCGCTGTCGGCCCTGGAAGAAGGGTTTGAGGTATTCGTGGTGACCGACGCCTCCGGCACGTTCAATGAACTGACCCGTGAATCGGCATGGAACCGCATGTCCAGCGCTGGCGCGCAATTGATGACCTGGTTCGGTCTGGCCTGCGAGTTGCACCGTGACTGGCGCAACGATATCGAAGGGTTGGGCACGTTGTTCTCCAACCACATCCCGGACTACCGCAACCTGATGACCAGTTACAGCACGCTGACCAGCGGCAAGTAACCAGCCCCATGAAAACCTGTGGGAACAAGGTGTCTCCCACAGGTTTTTTCGGCGCCTGCCAAATAGCACGCATCCCGCCAAATCAATTGCTCCTACACTAAGCCCAATCTGTGCGATCTTCTCGCGATTGACCTCTGTCGGAGTTGTTTGATGCTGTCTCTGCTGACTGAACATCCGTTGTTCTGCGCGTTGATCCTGATCCTGCTCGACCTGGGCCTGTGGCGCCTGATCAGCTCCCGGGGCAGCGAATGGAAGCTGCTGGTGCGGGTGCTGATTTTCAGCCTGTTCAGCGTGCTGCTGTTCAACGAAGGCCTCAATCCGATGGAGCCGGCGCCGTGGGCCGACAACGTGCCGCTGCACCTGGCGGCGACCGGGTTGCAGATCGGCTGGTGGCTGTTCGGGGCGCGCACGCTGACGGTGCTGATCGGCGCGGTGATGATGCAACGGGTCGGTCATACCGGACGGCTGTTGCAGGATCTGCTCGGCGCAGTGATTTTCCTGATCGCCATTATTGCGGCACTGGCCTATGTGCTGGATCTGCCGGTCAAAGGTGTGCTGGCCACGTCTGGAGCCTTGGCGATCATCGTCGGTCTGGCGCTGCAAAGCACCCTGAGCGATGTGTTCTCCGGCATCGTCTTGAACACCACCAAACCCTATCAACTCGATGACTGGATCTCCATCGACGGCACGGAAGGGCGGGTCACCGACATCGACTGGCGCGCCACGCGCCTGCAAACGTCCCAAGGCAGCATGGCGGTGATTCCCAACTCGCTGGCAGCCAAGGCCAAGATCATCAACTTCAGCCGGCCGAGCAATATGTTCGGGGTTGCCGTCAGCGTGCAGGTCAGCCCCCATGCGCGACCGAACTCGGTGATCGACGCCCTGGAGCGGGCGATGCAAGGTTGTCGCCCGCTGCTGGACACCCCGGCGCCGAGCGTGGCGCTGAAGAGTTCCAGCAGTGCCGGTGCGGAATACGAAATCAGCGGATTCGTGGCCTCGATGAACGAGAAGCGCGCAGTGCGCAATCAACTGTTCGATCTGGCTTACCGGCATCTGCAAGCGTCCGGGTTCAATCTGCTGTCGAGCGATGAGCCCGCGGCCCCGGCCCATCTCTCACGGCCACGGGCGCTGCTCGACAGCTCGCCGATTTTCTCCACCCTGCGTCAGGAAGAGAAAGAAACCTTCAGCCAGAACATGACCCTGCAAACCTTCCGCGCCGGCGAGATCATTCTGGCGGGCGGGGAGGTCAGCGATCATCTGTTCATCATTGAATCCGGTGTGGTTTCGGTGACCTTGAAGCGTCACGGCACACCGTTCGAGTCCGGGCGCATGGGGCCGGGCGAAGTGATCGGCGAGGCAGGAATTCTTTCCGATACCTCGCTGCCGGCGGACTTTTCCGCCAAGACCTTCTGTGCGCTGTATCGCATCGAAAAGTCGTATCTCAAGCCTTGCCTGGACGCCCGCCACGACATCAACGACGCGATGAAGGCATTGCTCGATTTCCGTCTGCTCAAGGCCCAATCCCTGACCCAGGAAGCGCCGGTGGTTGCACCGAAAAAAGGCTTCCTGCAGTGGCTGCGCAATCGCGCCTGATGACCGTCAGCGTTGCTCGTACCCGGCGAGTTTGCGCTCAAGGTTCAGGCGCACCTGCGGCCATTCGTCATCGATGATGCTGAAGCGCACCGAGTTGCGCTTGCGGCCGTCCGGCATGATCCGCTCGTGACGCACGATGCCTTCCTGCTGTGCACCCAGGCGCAGGATCGCGTTGCGTGATTTCTGGTTGTTTTCGTCGGTGGTGAACTGCACGCGCACGCAATCGAGCACTTCGAAGGCGTGCCGCAGCATCAGGTACTTGGCCTCGGTGTTGACGAAAGTTTTCTGAAAGCGTGCCGAAATCCAGCTGCTGCCGATTTCCAGCTTGCGATTGAGCGGGTCGATCTTCCAGAACCGGGTCGAGCCGATCACCTCCCCGGTCTCCTTCAACACGATCGCAAAGGGCATGACCGTGCCGGCCTCGCGGCCGTCGAGGGCCTTTTTCAGATAGCTGTCGACGGTGGTTGCCGAGGGCACCACGGTGACCGTGAGGTTCCACAACTCGCCGTCGGCAGCGGCATGGAGCAACGCATCGGTGTCGGTGTATTGGAGAGGGCGCAGGAGAATGCCCTGGCCTTGCAGCGTCGTTTGCATGAGGGGCGGCTCTTGTCGGTTCGGGCGAGCGTCCATTACGCCGCAACGGGCGTCGTCGTTGCAACTGCTCATGGAGCCTGATTCAAATCAGTCGACAGAGCCGATTGGTGAAATCTATTGTCGATCCAATAGCCGGATCCCGTATACATGGCGACCATCGGCGGAGTGATCCGCGTCTCCCTGCAAAAGGACTGAGCAATGAGCGAGCCACGCCTGGCGAATCTGAAACAGTATCTGCAACGGCTGGGGTTCGACACGCCCCCGGCACCGACCCTTGAAACCCTGCGACTGTTGCAGTTGCGTCATACCGGTGCCTTTCCTTTCGAGAATCTGTCGACCCTCTCCGGCGAGCCCGTGCTGATCGATCTGCCATCGATCCAGCGCAAGGTCCTGGACGATGCCCGTGGCGGTTACTGCTACGAACTCAACAATCTGTTTCTGGCCTTGTTGCTGGAACTGGGGTTCGATGCGCGGGGCATCAGCGGGCGAGTGGTCATGAATCAGCCCGAAGGCAGCTGGACGGCACGGACTCATCGCTTGAGTCTGGTGACCCTCGACGGTGTGCGCTACATCACCGATGTCGGCTTCGGTGGCATGGTGCCGACCGCGCCGCTGATTCTGGATACCGAAGCCGAGCAGTCCACCCCCCACGAACCCTATCGCATCGAAGTGCAAGCCGATGGCTACATGCTGCGGGCCAGGGTCGCTGGCGAATGGCGGCCGATGTACCTGTTCGACCTGCAACGCCAGGAAGACATCGATTACACCCTCGGCAACTGGTACGTCTCGACCCATCCGGATTCACCGTTCGCCCAGCGCCTGATGGTCGCGCGTACGGGCGACGGCTGGCGGCGCACATTGAACAACGGCAGTTTCGCGATCCATCGCATCGGTGCCGAGAGCGAGCGACGCGAGGTGACGGATGTCGATGAGCTCATCGAGTTGCTGGAGCGGGAATTCGGCCTGCGCTTGCCGCACCAGCCTGGTGCGCGTCTGGCGCTGGCGCGCTTGATCCAGCCGGCCTGAAACCTACGGTTTTACATCCGGCTCCAGTACCCGCCGGATTTCGTTCACGGCCGCCGACAGTTTTTTCTCAAGGCTCTTGAGGTCGGTGGCGGTGATGCCTTTCTTGAATTGCCCGCTGGCATGCTCGGGTTCATCGGCTGCACCCCGGCTGTCGAGCAGTGCATGGCGCAGGGTGTTGTTGATTACCGTCTGATAGCCATAGCCCTCGCTTTCAGCGACCCCGCGCGCGGCCTCGATGACCGCGTCGTCGAGCATGATGGTGATGCGGGTCTTGCCCTTGTTGGAGGCGACGGCGCCCCGTGTTCCGTGGGTGAAATCGTATTCATCCTTCATTGATCAAGTCTCCGGAAAATAATGGCGTCGCTCGCTGGGCGTTGCGCTGCGCGCGGAAATGATTCGAACCAGATTCGGCTCCCGATAGCTGTACACGACAACCAGCAAACGTCCCTTGCCGTCGTTGCCGAGAGTGATCCAGCGTTGTTCGTCATGGTCGTTATCCTCAATCGTCAATGCTCGCTCATCGTGGAAGACCGGTTCGGCCTCGGCGAGGCTGATCCCTCTGTGCTTGAGTTTGTTGGCAGCATTCTTGCTTTTGTCGAACTGAATCTGGAATGACTTCATTATGCATACTTTATATGTATAAAAAAGAGAGCGACCGCGCCGTCGGTCGCCATGAACACTTCAGCCTAGGTGGATAGAGCGCAGGGGCAGTTAACGATGTGTTGCCGGATTTGTGAGGGATGGAAGCGGCGGGATAGAAGGTTGGGTGGCTACCTATCCATAATGTGACCGATAAGTTGTATACAACTCTATGGACATTTGTCACGAGTATTGAATACAGTGTGCGCATAACAAAAACCAGGGAACCCCCCACCATGAAAACGCCCCATGTTTCACACCAACGGCCCGAGGACGAAAACCTCGGGGTCGGCGCGAATATGGCTTACGGCCTGCAACATGTTCTGACCATGTATGGCGGTATCGTCGCGGTGCCGCTGATCATCGGTCAGGCCGCCGGGTTATCGCCGGCGGACATTGGTCTGTTGATTGCTGCTTCATTGTTTGCGGGGGGGCTGGCCACGTTGCTGCAAACCCTGGGTCTACCGTTTTTCGGATGTCAGTTGCCGCTGGTGCAGGGCGTGTCGTTCTCCGGTGTTGCGACCATGGTGGCGATTGTCAGCAGTGGCGGGGAGGGCGGCTTTCAGTCGGTACTCGGGGCGGTGATTGCCGCGTCGTTGATCGGTTTGCTGATCACGCCGGTGTTCTCGCGAATCACCAAGTTCTTTCCACCGCTGGTTACCGGCATCGTGATCACCACCATCGGCTTGACGCTGATGCCGGTGGCCGCGCGCTGGGCCATGGGCGGCAACAGTCATGCTCCGGACTTCGGCAGCATGCAGAACATCGGTCTGGCGGCGGTCACGCTGGTGCTGGTGCTGCTCCTGAGCAAGGTCGGCAGCTCGACCATCTCGCGTCTGTCGATCCTGTTGGCGATGGTGATCGGCACGGTGCTGGCGGTGTTCCTGGGCATGGCGGACTTCTCCAGCGTCACCCAAGGGCCGATGTTCGGCTTCCCGACACCGTTCCATTTCGGCATGCCGACCTTCCACTTCGCTGCGATCCTGTCGATGTGCATCGTGGTCATGGTGACCCTGGTGGAAACCTCGGCGGACATTCTGGCGGTCGGTGAAATCATCGGCACCAAGGTCGACTCCAAGCGTCTGGGCAACGGTCTGCGCGCGGACATGCTGTCGAGCATGTTTGCGCCGATCTTCGGTTCGTTCACCCAGAGCGCCTTCGCCCAGAACGTTGGCCTGGTGGCGGTGACCGGAATCAAGAGCCGTTATGTGGTGGCGACCGGCGGCATCTTCCTGGTGATCCTCGGCCTGCTGCCGTTCATGGGCCGGGTGATCGCAGCAGTGCCGACGTCGGTACTCGGTGGTGCCGGCATCGTGTTGTTCGGCACCGTGGCGGCGAGCGGCATCCGCACACTGTCCAAGGTCGATTACCGCAACAACGTCAACTTGATCATCGTCGCGACCTCGATCGGCTTCGGCATGATCCCGATTGCCGCGCCGAACTTCTACGATCACTTCCCGAGCTGGTTCGCGACCATTTTCCACTCGGGCATCAGTTCGTCGGCGATCATGGCGATCCTGCTGAACCTGGCGTTCAACCACTTCACGGCGGGTAACTCGGATCAGCAGTCGGTGTTTGCGGCGGCAGAAGAGCGAACCCTGCGTTATCGGGATCTGGCAGCGCTGCGCGAGGGCGATTACTTCAGCGACGGCAAACTGCATGACTGCGACGGCAATGAAGTGCCGGTGATCGAGGCGGATTCGGATCACGGACACGGCGCGCCGAAGGCGCATGCCAAGAGCGGTGAACACGTCTGACCGCTGTTTCTGAATGAGAAGGGCCGATCAGTTGCGAAACTGATCGGCCCTTTTTATTGCACTGCATTCATTGCACTGTATTTTCCAGCGTCCACAAAAAAGCCCCTGAATCTTTCGATTCAGGGGCTCTGTATTTGGCTCCACAACCTGGACTCGAACCAGGGACCCAGTGATTAACAGTCACTTGCTCTACCAACTGAGCTATTGCGGAATTGGTGCGTATGTTACTGATTTAAAAAGACTAGTCAAGCGCCAGTTGTAAATTTGTTGGAAAGATCAGGACGGACGGCGGTTTATCGGCGATTGGCGGTTACCAGAACCGCAGCAGAGGTCTACCATGGCCGCCCGGAAGTGGTCACACGCGCTGCCGGCCATTCGCCGAAAAGGTACGCGCCATGAATAACCCCATCCTGACCCATCGTCCTGCCGAGGTGTTCGCATGAGCACCGTGCAAATCAGCCTGCCCAAAGGCGTCGGCCCGCACGCCGAAAAGCTTTTCGATGCGATCACCCAGGCCGCCACGGCTGAAGAACTGAACCGCGCAGGCGGCAAGGCCGAAGGTTTTGTCCTCGGCCTGGAAAGCACCAAGGCCATCAAGAGCCAGGTCGCCGAATCGCTCTACGTCGTTTATGACGATGCGGCGACTCAGCGCGCAACGGAACTGGCTTAACCGCCGAACGTGAAGGTGCCGAGCATCAGTTTGGCGTACAGCATCGTTGCGCCCAGTTGCACCAGCCACAGCGCCAGCCCGCCGAGAAACACCCCGGCCGCGACTTGCAGCACCAGGTTGTTGCCGCGTTTGGCCGGGGCGCGGGGGATGAAGTCATCCAGATCGTCGCGGTCGGCGCGCAGGTCATCGTTTTTCATGTTGTCTCTCTGAAATATCGTCTGTGTGCAGTCTAGAGGGTGTAGCGGCTTTTCTTCAGACAAATAAAAAACGGGAAGCCCGAAAGCTTCCCGTTTTCAGTGCTACGTCAGGTCAGATGACCTGAACGATGGCGTCCGTCACGACTTCGATGTTGCTCTGGTTCAGCGCAGCGACGCAGATGCGGCCGGTGTCCAGGGCGTAGATGCCGAACTCGTTGCGCAGGCGGTGAACCTGCTCGGTGGTCAGGCCGGAGTAGGAGAACATGCCGCGCTGGCGACCGACGAAGCTGAAGTCACGCTGCGGGGCTTTCTTCGCCAGCAGAGCGACCATCTGCTCGCGCATGCCGCGAATGCGCAGGCGCATTTCAGCCAGTTCCGCTTCCCACTGGGCGCGCAGTTCCGGGCTGTTCAACACCGCAGCAACGATGCTTGCACCGTGGGTCGGCGGGTTGGAGTAGTTGGTGCGGATCACGCGTTTGACTTGCGACAGCACGCGCGCGCTTTCTTCTTTCGATTCGCTGATGATCGACAGGGCACCGACGCGCTCGCCGTACAGCGAGAACGACTTGGAGAACGAGCTCGACACGAAGAAGGTCAGGCCGGAGTCGGCGAACAGACGCACGGCAGCGGCGTCTTCGGCGATGCCGTCACCAAAGCCCTGGTAAGCCATGTCGAGGAACGGCACGTGACCTTTGGCCTTGACCGCTTCCAGCACGTTGTTCCAGTCAGCCGGGCTCAGGTCGACACCGGTCGGGTTGTGGCAGCAGGCGTGCAGCACGATGATCGAGCCGTTCGGCAGGGCGTTGAGGTCTTCGAGCAGGCCGGCACGGTTCACGTCGTGGGTGGCGGCGTCGTAGTAGCGATAGTTCTGCACCGGGAAACCGGCGGTTTCGAACAGCGCGCGGTGGTTTTCCCAGCTCGGATCGCTGATCGCCACGACGGCATTCGGCAGCAGTTGCTTGAGGAAGTCGGCACCGATTTTCAGTGCGCCGGTACCGCCGACCGCCTGAGTGGTGACAACTCGGCCAGCCGCCAGCAGTGGCGAATCATTGCCGAACAGCAGCTTTTGCACGGCCTGGTCGTAGGCAGCGATGCCGTCGATTGGCAGATAGCCACGGGAGGCATGCTGAGCAGCGCGAATGGTTTCGGCTTCGATGACGGCGCGCAGGAGTGGAATTCGCCCCTCTTCGTTGCAGTACACACCCACCCCGAGGTTGACCTTATTGGTCCGGGTATCGGCGTTGAATGCTTCGTTGAGGCCCAGGATTGGATCGCGGGGTGCCATTTCGACAGCGGAGAACAGGCTCATTTTTACGGCAGCTCTAATGGAGAGTGGAGGGACGTGTGGCGCTCCAGCCGAATGCACTAGAGCGGTGCACAAACGGGGAGCTAGTATAGAGGCCATCATCGATCAATGGCGACAGGCGATTCGGCTTTTAAGGTAAGTTTTTCCGATTATTTCTCGACCGTTAGTCGAATGGACTTGTCGGAGACTTTACCGGATGTAGGACGTTTGCCTTGAAAGGCGAGGCAATCGGCTCCACATTCAGCACAATCTTCGTTTTTCCTTGCGCGACATCGGTCGTTTGCGGTCTTTCTCGTGGGGCTCCGGTTTGTCCGCAGCGTCGCGAATCCAGAGGTGTTTATGTCTGAATTCCAGCTCGTCACCCGATTCGACCCAGCCGGCGATCAGCCTGAAGCCATTCGCCAGATGGTCGAGGGCATCGAAGCCGGGCTGGCGCACCAGACCCTGCTCGGTGTGACCGGCTCGGGCAAGACCTTCAGCATCGCCAACGTGATTGCCCAGGTACAGCGTCCGACCCTGGTGCTGGCGCCGAACAAGACCCTGGCCGCACAGTTGTATGGCGAGTTCAAGTCGTTCTTCCCGAACAACGCCGTCGAATACTTCGTTTCCTACTACGACTACTACCAGCCTGAAGCCTATGTGCCATCGTCCGACACCTTCATCGAGAAGGATGCGTCGATCAACGACCACATCGAGCAGATGCGTCTGTCGGCAACTAAGGCATTGCTGGAGCGCAAGGACGCGATCATCGTCACCACGGTGTCGTGCATCTACGGTCTGGGCAGCCCGGAAACCTATTTGAAAATGGTCTTGCACGTCGATCGCGGCGACAAGCTCGATCAGCGTGCGCTGGTGCGGCGTCTGGCCGACCTGCAATACACCCGCAATGACATGGATTTCGCCCGGGCCACGTTCCGTGTGCGCGGCGATGTAATCGACATCTACCCGGCGGAATCCGATCTCGAAGCGATCCGTATCGAGTTGTTCGATGACGAGGTGGAAAGCATTTCCGCGTTCGACCCGCTCACCGGTGAGGTCATCCGCAAGCTGCCGCGCTTCACCTTCTATCCGAAGAGCCACTACGTGACGCCCCGGGAAACCCTGCTCGACGCCATCGAGGGGATCAAGGTCGAGTTGCAGGAACGCCTTGAATACCTGCGCAACAACAACAAGCTGGTGGAAGCCCAGCGTCTGGAGCAACGCACCCGGTTCGACCTGGAGATGATCCTCGAACTCGGCTACTGCAACGGCATCGAAAACTACTCGCGTTACCTGTCCGGACGCCCGGCCGGTGCGGCGCCGCCGACGCTCTACGATTACCTGCCAGCCGACGCCTTGCTGGTGATCGACGAATCCCACGTCAGCGTGCCGCAAGTCGGCGCGATGTATAAGGGTGACCGTTCGCGCAAGGAAACCCTGGTGGAATACGGCTTCCGCCTGCCATCGGCGCTGGACAACCGGCCGATGCGGTTCGACGAGTGGGAAGGGGTGAGCCCGCAGACGATTTTCGTCTCGGCCACGCCCGGCAACTACGAAGCCGAGCACGCCGGGCGGGTGATCGAGCAAGTGGTGCGCCCGACCGGTCTGGTCGACCCGCAGGTTGAGGTGCGTCCGGCGCTGACCCAGGTCGACGATCTGCTTTCGGAAATCACCAAGCGTGTGGCGGTGGAGGAGCGGGTGCTGGTCACCACGCTGACCAAGCGCATGGCCGAAGACCTGACCGATTACCTGGCCGATCACGGCGTGCGCGTGCGTTATCTGCATTCGGACATCGACACCGTCGAGCGGGTCGAAATCATTCGCGACCTGCGCCTGGGCACCTTCGATGTGCTGGTGGGGATCAACCTGCTGCGTGAAGGCCTGGACATGCCGGAAGTCTCGCTGGTGGCGATCCTCGATGCGGACAAGGAAGGCTTCCTGCGTTCCGAGCGTTCACTGATCCAGACCATCGGTCGCGCGGCACGTAACCTCAATGGCCGGGCGATTCTATACGCGGATCGCATGACCGGTTCGATGGAGCGTGCAATCGGCGAAACCGAGCGCCGTCGCGACAAGCAGATCGCCTTCAACCTGGCCAACGGCATCACACCGAAGGGCGTGTTCAAGGACGTCGCCGACATCATGGAAGGCGCCACCGTGCCCGGTTCGCGCAGCAAGAAGCGCAAAGGCATGGCCAAGGCCGCCGAAGAGAACGCCAAGTACGAAGCCGAACTGCGCTCGCCGAGCGAGATCACCAAGCGCATCCGCCAACTGGAAGAGAAGATGTACCAGCTGGCCCGCGACCTGGAATTCGAAGCGGCGGCGCAGATGCGCGACGAGATTGCCAAAATGCGCGAGCGATTGTTGGCGGTCTGACTGATCGTTCCCACGCTCTGCGTGGGAATGCAGACCTGGACGCTCTGCGTCCACTCAAGGTTAGTGCGCCTCGCCGGCCTTCAGGCCGGCGGGCAGTTTCTTGGTCAGCAAGATCGCCAGCATGCTGATCCCCAGTGCAATCCCGACAAAACGAAACGCATCGTTGTAGGCCATGATCAGCGCCTGCTGATGAACGATCTCGCTCAATTTCCCCAGCGCCGCCGTGTCACTGCCGAAGCGATCGGCCATCGACGCCAGCCGTTCGGCCACCTGCGGATTGGTGGGTACCACGGCTTCACGCAGGTAATCGAAGTAGGTCTTGGTGCGCGCATCCAGCAACGTCGCGAGCAGGGCAATGCCGATGGCGCCGCCGAGGTTGCGCAGGATGTTGAACAGACTCGATGCCGAGCCCGCGTCCTGCGGCAGGATGTACGCCGTGGCGATCAGCGAAATGGTCACCATGATCAGCGGCTGGCCGAGGGCGCGGATGATCTGGATCTGATTGAACTGCGGTCCGGCAAAGTCCGGGTTGAGCACGCCGGATGAAAAACTCGCCAGCCCGAACAGGCCGAAGCCGATCGTGCACAGCCATTTCGGCGACACGAACTTCATCAGTTTCGGCACCAGTGGAATCAGAAATAGCTGGGGAACGCCCATCCACATGATCACTTCGCCAATCTGCAAGGCGTTGTAATTCTGGATCTGCGCCAGGTACAGCGGCAGCAGATAGATCGAGCCGTACAGCCCGACCCCCATGCCAAGGCTGGAAATGCTCGACAGCCCGAAGTTGCGATTGCGCAGGATGCCGAGGTTGATCAGCGGATTGGGTTTGGAAACCTGCACGATCACAAAGGTGATCAGGCTCAGCAGGGCGATGCTGCCCAGTGTCACGATCAGGCTCGATTCCAGCCAGTCCTTGCGATGGCCTTCCTCAAGAAAGACCTGCAAACATCCCAGTCCGATACCCAGCGTGAGAATGCCGGTGTAATCGGTGCTTTTCAGCAGTTCCCAGTGCGCTTCTTTTTTCTCCAGACCGTACATCAGCCCGGCGATCATGATCAGCCCCGGCGGAATGTTGATGTAGAAGATGTATTCCCAGCCCCAGTTCTCCGTGAGCCAGCCGCCGAGGGTCGGGCCGATGGAGGGGGCGAAGGTGGCGGTCATGGCAAACATCGCCATGCCTTTGGCGCGGTGGTGTTCGGGGAGTTTGATCAGGGTCAGGGTGAAGGCCAGCGGGATCAGCGCGCCGCCGGTGAAGCCCTGCATGGCGCGGAACACGATCATGCTGTCGAGGCTCCAGGCCATCGAACACAGCAACGACGAAATCAGAAACCCCAGCGATACCCACACTGCCAGCCGCCGCGCCGAAAGCAACTGCACCAGCCACGCGGTCAGCGGGATCATGATGATTTCCGCCACCAGATAGGAGGTGGAAATCCACGAGCCTTCTTCCAGCGTCGCCGACAGGGCGCCCTGAATATCCTTGAGCGACGAGTTGGTGATCTGGATGTCGAGCACCGCCATGAACGCGCCGAGCATGACGCTCATCACCGCGATCCAGTCCCGCCGGGTCGGTTCGCCGACCGGGCGGATCAGTTGATCACCGGCCATTGTCTGGGGCGTCTTTGATATTCACGGTGGCGGTGACCGACATGCCCGGACGGATCTTGCCGTGCAACGGGTTATCGGCCTTGAAGGTCAGCTTGACCGGAATCCGCTGCACGACCTTGGTGAAGTTGCCGGTGGCGTTGTCCGGCGGCAACAGGCTGAACTGTGCGCCGGAGGCGGCGAACAGGCTGTCGACCCGCGCTTCGATCGGCGTATCGCCATAAGCGTCGAAGACCAGTTCGGCTTTCTGGCCCGGCAGCATGTGGCCGATCTGGGTTTCCTTGAAGTTGGCCTGCACCCAGATGTCTTCGTCCGGAACGATCGACAACAAGTAAGCGCCGGCCTGCACGATTTGACCATTGCGTGCGGCGCGCTGGCCGATCAGGCCGCTGATCGGTGCGTGGATTTCGCTGCGGGTCAGGTTCAGCTCGGCCTGGGCGAGGTCGGCGCGGGCGTTGGAGATCTGTGCGTCGAGGCGTTTGATTTCGGCGCTCAGCGCGTTGACTTGCTGGCGCTGACTCTGCGCATCGGCCTGGGCCTTGGCCACTTGCGAGCGGGCGATGTGGGCGTCGGCGGAGAGGGTGGTGACCCGCTCCTCGGAGACGTAGCCGGGTTTGCGCAGGGTTTCTGCCCGTGACAAATCGACCTGCGAGCGGCCGAGGGTGGCTTGCGTGGTTGCTACCTGTGCGTCGCTGGCAGCGATCAGGCTGGCTTGCTGGGTCAGTTTGCTCTGGGCTTGCAGGCGCTCGGCCTCGCGGGTGGCGAGGGCGGCGTTGGCGCGATCGACCGCGAGACGGAAATCATCGCCTTCGAGACGCACCAGCAACTGGCCTTTTTCCACATGCTGGTTGTCCTGCACCAGGACTTCGTCGATGCGTGCGCTCAACTGGCTCGACACGCGGGTGATTTCACCCTGGACATAGGCGTTGTCGGTGCTTTCATAAAAGCGTCCCTTGAAAAACCAATGAGCAAAAAAGCCCCCGGCAATCAGCAGGACGAGCAGCAGGAAAATGAACAGGCGACGCTTGAGTTGGGCAGGCATGGGCAAACTGTAGTCGAGGAATTGTAAGGAAAGTTATCAGCAGGCGAATCTGGCATACAGCCGATGAGCGGTAAATGCCGTCTGCTGATATTCAGCCATTCACCACGGCCAACGGGCGTTACAGACGCAAAGTTGGCTTAAATGCCCTGTCCGCTGGAGCGGGGCGGGTGTCGCCTGTTACCATTCGCCGCTTGATCGTTCTTTGCTTTTCATTCTTTTCGAGACATGCCATGACCACCGTCCGCACTCGCATCGCGCCATCGCCTACCGGGGATCCCCACGTAGGTACCGCTTACATCGCATTGTTCAACTACTGCTTTGCCAAGCAGCACGGCGGTGAGTTCATCCTGCGCATCGAAGACACCGATCAGTTGCGCTCGACCCGCGAGTCCGAACAGCAGATCTTCGACGCTCTGCGCTGGCTCGGTATCGACTGGAGCGAAGGCCCGGACGTCGGCGGCCCGCACGGTCCTTATCGTCAGAGCGAACGTGGCGACATCTATCAGAAGTACTGCCAGCAACTGGTCGACCTGGGCCACGCCTTCCCGTGCTTCTGCACCGCCGAAGAGCTGGACCAGATGCGCGCCGAACAAATGGCGCGCGGCGAAACCCCGCGTTACGACGGCCGTGCGCTGTTGCTGTCCAAGGAAGAAGTCGCCCGTCGCCTGGCTGCGGGCGAGCCGCACGTGATCCGTATGAAAGTGCCGAGCGAAGGCGTGTGCGTTGTTCCGGACATGCTGCGTGGCGACGTCGAGATCCCGTGGGATCGCATGGACATGCAGGTACTGATGAAGACCGACGGTCTGCCGACGTACTTCCTGGCCAACGTGGTCGACGATCACCTGATGGGCATCACCCACGTGCTGCGCGGTGAAGAATGGCTGCCTTCGGCGCCGAAACTGATCCTGCTCTATGAATACTTCGGCTGGGAACAACCGGAGCTGTGCTACATGCCGCTGCTGCGTAACCCGGACAAGAGCAAGCTGTCCAAGCGCAAGAACCCGACCTCGGTGACGTTCTACGAGCGCATGGGTTTCATGCCGGAAGCCATGCTCAACTACCTGGGCCGCATGGGCTGGTCGATGCCGGACGAGCGCGAGAAGTTCTCGCTGCAGGAAATGGTCGACAACTTCGACCTCAAGCGCGTCTCGCTGGGCGGGCCGATTTTCGACATCGAGAAGCTGTCGTGGCTCAACGGCCAGTGGCTGCGTGATCTGCCGGTGGAAGAGTTCGCCGCTCGCGTACAGAAGTGGGCGTTCAACTCCGAATACATGATGAAGATCGCACCGCTGGTTCAGGGCCGCGTCGAGACGTTCAGCCAGGTTGCACCGCTGGGCGGTTTCTTCTTTGCCGGTGGCGTGAATCCGGATGCCAAGCTGTTCGAATCGAAAAAGCTCTCGGGCGATCAGGTTCGTCAACTGATGCAGTTGATCCTGTGGAAGCTCGAAAGCCTGCGTCAGTGGGAGAAGGACAGCATCACGGCTACGATTCAGGCGGTAGTCGAATCCCTCGAACTGAAACTGCGTGATGCGATGCCGTTGATGTTTGCCGCGATCACCGGTCAGGCGAGCTCGGTATCGGTGCTTGATGCGATGGAAATTCTCGGGCCGGACCTGACCCGTTTCCGTCTGCGCCAGGCGATTGACCTGCTGGGCGGCGTGTCGAAGAAAGAAAACAAAGAGTGGGAAAAGCTGTTGGGCGCTATCGCCTGATTGCGTTTGACTCTGCAGGACGCGCCGGAGGTCAGGATCTTTTGATCCCGTCCTTCGGCGTTTTCCCCCGAATTTACGGGGGGAGGGTGGTAAGTGATTGTTATGCCGACAAAAAATTTTGAAATTTTTCAAAAATAAGTTTGACAGCCTTTCGATACGCCCTTAAGATTCGCCCCGTCCTCAGCGATGACATCAACGATGAGGGGCTAATAGCTCAGCTGGGAGAGCGCTTGCATGGCATGCAAGAGGTCGACGGTTCGATCCCGTCTAGCTCCACCAATTTACACTTCGAAGCCTGGCCACACCGGCTTCGAAGCGATCAACACTCAGCGTTGATCAGTTGTATAGAAGGGTTTGCGTCCCCTTCGTCTAGTGGCCTAGGACACCGCCCTTTCACGGCGGTAACAGGGGTTCGAGTCCCCTAGGGGACGCCAGTTTTACAGAAGCGATGTTGCAAGATGTCGCTCCGCCGCGAGGCGAAAAATCCGGGGCTATAGCTCAGCTGGGAGAGCGCTTGCATGGCATGCAAGAGGTCGACGGTTCGATCCCGTCTAGCTCCACCAATTTACAGTTCAAGGTCTGGCCACACCGACCTTGAATCGATCAGATCTCAGCACTGATCAGTTGTATAGAAGGTTTGTGTCCCCTTCGTCTAGTGGCCTAGGACACCGCCCTTTCACGGCGGTAACAGGGGTTCGAGTCCCCTAGGGGACGCCACGATTACCCGCTCTGCGGGATTTATAAGGGTCATTCAATTATTGAATGGCCCTTTTGTTTGTCTGGCGTTTGGCCAAATCTCCTTTTTCCTTAAACTGTGCTTCAGACCAGCGGTCATATTTTCGACTTGCAGAATATTATTATGAGAATAATATTCTAATCGTAATATTCGGAGGCAACGATGAACGACAAAAAAGCTCAAACCCGCGAACGCATCCTCAAGGCTGCCAGCGCCGCACTGATCCAGCGTGGCCCGGCCGAGCCGAGTGTGGGTGAAGTGATGGGCGCCGCCGGCCTGACTGTCGGTGGCTTCTATGCGCACTTCGAAAGCAAGGACGCCATGATGCTTGAGGCGTTCAAGCAGTTGCTGGGGCGTCGCCGAGACCTGATCGCCGACATGGACTCTGAATTGACCGGCGAAGAACGTCGCGCCCTGGTGGCAGCGTTCTACCTGTCGCGCAAACACCGTGATTCCAGCGATTCGGCCTGCCCGATCCCGGCATCCATCGGTGAGCTGGGACGGCTGCCGGAAGAGTTCCGCATCGCACTGAACGAGCACCTGGAGTTGATGATCGCGCAGTTGGCTTCAAGCCCTGAAGACATCGATAAAACGTTGGCCGACGTGGCCTTGATGGTAGGTGGTCTGGCGCTCTCAAGGGCGTTGGGGCCTGGTGATTTATCCGATCGATTGCTGCGCGCTGCCAAGTCGGCGGTGCGTTGACCTGAAGGCAACGAGCCTGAGGAGAGAGCGATGAGCACGTTGAAGTGGGTTCGCGGCGTTAATGGCACCTTGGGCTGGTTTGCACCGAAACTGGTGGCAAGCAAAATGCGGCTGGCATTCATGACCCCACGCGCCAATGCGCCACGGGATTGGGAATTGCCGCTGCTGGCGAAATCCGAGCGGATCACTTTGCGTTTCGGCCTCTCCGCGCTGCGCTGGGGGCAAGGTCCGACGGTTCTGCTGATGCACGGTTGGGAAGGGCGTCCGACCCAGTTTGCCGCGCTGATCACGGCGCTGGTCGAATCCGGTTACACCGTTGTCGCTCTCGACGGTCCGGCCCACGGTCGTTCGCCGGGGCGCGAAGCCAACGTCGTACTGTTTGCCCGCGCCATGCTCGAAGCCGCCGCTGAATTGCCACCGCTGCAAGCCGTCATCGGCCACTCCATGGGCGGCGCCAGCGCCATGCTCGCGGTGCAATTGGGGTTGCGCACTGAAACCCTGGTCAGCATTGCCGCACCGGCCCGAATTCTGGGCGTGTTGCGCGGGTTTGCCCGTTACGTCGGGATGCCGCCAAGAGCTCGTTCTGCCTTCATCCGGCAGGTCGAACAAGACGTCGGAATGCGCGCCGCGACCCTTGATGTCGCCCACTATCAGCTGGATATGCCAGGCCTGATCGTGCACGCCGAAGACGACACCTTCGTCTCGGTCAAGGAATCTCAACTGATCCACGAATCCTGGTTCGATAGCCGACTGCTGCGGCTGGAAGACGGCGGTCACCAGCGCGTGCTGGCCGACCCTCGGGTGATTGATGGCGTGTTATCACTGCTGGCCGGTCGCAGCCTTCAGGCGCGGCAATCGGCGTAGTCATCCGTTACACTGCCTCGGTTGAATCATTTGACCGGGAGTAGGGCATGGGCTGGGATCGGGCAACGCCGTTTACCATTGATCTGCAAGTGGGCGCCGAGGACATCGACGGGCTGGGGCACGCGAACAACGCGGTGTACGTCTCCTGGCTCGAACGTTGCGCCTGGCGCCACTCGCAGCGGCTGGGTCTGGATCTGGTCGAGTACCGTCGTCTGGATCGGGCGATGGCGGTGGTGCGGCACGAAATCGACTACCTGGCGGCCGCCTACGAAGGTGATGAACTGCAATTGGCGACCTGGATCGTCGATTGGGATCAGCGCCTGAAAATGACCCGTCACTTCCAGCTGATTCGCCCCAGCGACAACACCACGCTGCTGCGCGCCCAGACCACCTTCGTCTGCATCGAGCTGTCCACCGGCAGGCCCAAGCGCATGCCCGCCGAGTTCATCGAAGGCTACGGCCCAGCCATCCAGACAGCGGACATGGGTTTAACCCGCGAAACCCAGTAAACTGCCGCACGTTTTTCCTTGAGTGTGTGTTTCCCATGCAAATTGCTTTGGCGCCGATGGAAGGGTTGGTCGATGACATCCTGCGCGATGTCCTGACCCGTGTCGGCGGTATCGACTGGTGCGTGACCGAGTTCATCCGGGTCAACGACCAGTTGCTGACTCCGGCCTATTTCCACAAGTTCGGCCCTGAATTGCTCAACGGTGCCCGCACAGCTTCCGGCGTACCGTTGCGCGTGCAGTTGCTGGGTTCCGATCCGGTATGCCTGGCGGAAAACGCTGCGCTGGCCTGCGAACTGGGCTCTGAAGTGATCGATCTGAACTTCGGCTGCCCGGCCAAGACCGTCAACAAGTCTCGTGGCGGTGCGGTGCTGCTCAAGGAGCCGGAGCTGCTCAACCAGATCGTCGAACACGTGCGGCGTGCCGTACCGGCGCATATTCCGGTCACCGCCAAGATGCGCCTCGGTTTCGATAGCCCGGACGGCTCGTTGGTGTGTGCCACCGCGCTTGCCGAGGGCGGCGCCGAGCACATTGTGGTTCACGCCCGGACCAAGATGGACGGCTACAAGCCACCGGCTCATTGGGAGTGGATTCCGCGCGTGCAGGACGTGGTCAAGGTGCCGGTGTTCGCCAACGGTGACATCTGGAGCGTCGAAGACTGGCGCCGCTGCCGGGAAATCAGCGGCGTCGAGGACATCATGCTCGGTCGCGGCCTGGTGTCGCGTCCGGATCTGGCCCGTCAGATCGCTGCCGCCCGTGCCGGCGAGGAAGTCGTCGAGATGACCTGGGCCGAGCTGCTGCCGCTGATCCAGGACTTCTGGCTGCAAGCCAAGGTGCAGATGACAGCACGCCAATCCCCGGGCCGCTTGAAGCAATGGCTGGCGATGCTGACCCGCAATTATGTTGAGGCTACCGAGCTGTTCACCGTGTTGCGCCGAGAAACCGAGCCGGATCACGTCTCGCGTTTGCTGGGCTTGCCGGTCGCCGAAGCCGCCTGAAAAAATCTCCGAACAATCTCTTGAAAACAAAACGCAGGTCCCTATCTAAGGGTTACGCGATGCCGAATTCGGGTCGCGGAGACAAAAAAACTTGCTGATTGTTTTCAGGAGATTTGAACCATGAGTACTGCATTTTCCCTCGCACCACTGTTCCGTTCCTCGGTAGGCTTCGACCGTTTCAACGACCTGTTCGAAACCGCCCTGCGCAACGAGCCAGGCAGCAGCTATCCGCCTTACAACGTCGAAAAACACGGTGACGATCAATACCGCATCGTCGTGGCGGCGGCCGGTTTCCAGGAAGAAGACCTGGAACTGCAAGTCGAGAAAGGCGTGCTGACCATCAGTGGCGGCAAGCGTGACGCGAACGAAGGCGTCACTTTCCTGCACCAGGGCATTGCCCAGCGTGCATTCAAGCTGTCCTTCCGCCTGGCCGATCACATCGAGATCAAGGCCGCCGGCCTGAGCAACGGCCTGCTGAGCATCGATCTGCTGCGTGTGATCCCGGAAGAGGCGAAAGCCAAACGCATCCCGATCAACGGGACGCAGAAGCCGGCGCTGCAACACTGATTCACTTGCAGAAACAAGTCGTCTGAACGGGCGATAAGCCGCTGAATGAAGGCCCCGATACGTCGGGGCCTTTTTTGTGGGCGCAGGAAAACTGCAGTTCGGCTTTGCCGCCAGCGACGGTTTCTCTACAATCCGCCGCAGTTTTGCCGGCCCCATTCCTTTCCGGTCGGCCTGGAGCATTTTTCATGGACGAGATTCAGCAGCGTTGGCTGTGGGCCCTCTCTGCGCCGATGGCGGCGCTCAATCCTGGCACGTGGTACGACGCTCCCGCGTTCTGCAAAGACAAATACATCAATCTGCGCGAAAGCTGGGGCATTGATGACCGCGAGCAGTTGTTCGAAATGCTCGAAAGAATGACCGACAACGGCCATGCCACTCATCTCGAAGACGCCTTTCGTGCCTGGGAGCATTGTCTGCCGAGTGAATGGCAGGCGTTGCTCGAAAAACTTGAACCTCGAGAGCGCATCCTGCACCAGTTCGCCAGTCGCACCTTCGGCAATTGCGGGCCCGGCGGGATTCTGTCCTGGGATTACGGGCGCATGGGATTTCTCCTGCGTTGCGGCGTGCGCAACCAGTGGATCGATGTGGCCGAGAGCATCTGGTTGCACAGTCGGCTGGCAGTCAGGGCGCAATTCCATTACAGCAATTGGCTGGCCTATTTCAATGGCTTCCTGGTGGGTCGTGCGTTCTGGAGTCTCATGAGTAAAAGCGATGACGAGCTGGCCTTCGAGCTGGATCGGCAGGGGATATTTTCGAACAATCTGCTGATTGTTCACGGACTCAATCAGAACATTCCGGTGTTTCTTGCAGACCTGCCATGGCAGATGGAACTGGACGTGCCGCAACGGCCGGAGTCACTTGAGGAGTTGGACTGGTCATGAGTTGCTGGATACGTCTGGGCATTGAACCCACCACGGATGAAACCCTGATCCGCAATGCCTACCGCGCACGATTGCCGGAGCATCACCCGGAGACCGATCCCGACGGTTTTCAAGCGCTTCGCCAGGCCTACGAACATGCAATCCGCGAGGCGCGTGACAATGAAGAGGAGCCGGATGCGCCTGAAGAGCCAGTGTCGCGCAAGACGTTTGTCGAATTTGATTCGCTGCTGAGCGATCCGACGCGGCGCTTCAACAGCGGCGCCTGGCAGGACTTTGTCAAAGCCCTCGATCAACTGCCACTCGGGGAGCTTGATGAGCTGCGCTGGGAATTGTTCTGGCGCACGGCCAACGCCGGTCCGCTGTCCTACCGCTGTGCAAGCGTTCTGGCCCGGCGCATGGGGTGGGAGCATCAGTTGCTGGATCTGGGCTTCGATCAGGCCCGACACGTTGAAGCGTTCCTCGACCGGATCAGCACCTCCGACCCGTTTGATACGTCGCTGATGGGGGAGTGGTCGGAGGCGGCGCAAATGGAAACCCTGTGGTATGCGCGAAGTCTGGATTTCGTTTTCGCCGAGCGGCCACTCCAAGAGTTCGAAGATTTCGCTCGCCAGCACACATGCCTGCCGTTACCCGACGACGCGGTTTACCTCAAGCGCCTGACGGTGCTGTTCACGCAGGCCGGCATCGGCGGCGAAAGCTTTTTGCAGCTGTGCATCGAGCAGCACCGCGCGTCGCCGGATGATGTCGATTGGCTGTATTTGCTGGCGTGCCAGAGCAGTCTGTTGGGTCTGGACGATCAGGCGCTGCCGTACTGGATTCGCTTGTGGCAGGAGCACCGCCATCCCAAGGCCGAGAGCCAGTTGCTTGCATTGTGCGCCAAGCGCCTGCCGGACTTTTTGCCACTGCTGATACAGGCGTTCGATCGCCTGGAGTCGTTCAGTGACTGGCCCGTCGATCTGGCCCACGCCACTCAGGTTTTTGGCAGCCCCGCACAGCGCCCGGAAACGATGATGCGTTGGCTGGGCATCGGCCAGCTCGAACTGCGAGGCCTGGCGCAAGCCTTTGTCGATTGGCGGCTGACCGGCGACGAGTTGCCCCTGCTGGCGCAACTGCTTGGCGAGCATGACGATTCACGGTTGCAGCGTCTCTATCGACATGCCTGGGCGCTGCATCGTGGGGATACACAATTGTTGCAACAGTTACTGGATGAGCCGCTGCCGTTTGACGCACTCGAAGCGCTGGTGCTGGGTGGCTTCAAGTACCAGGCTGAGCAACACGTTCGCTGGCTGAGCCGGGCGCCGATTGCGCTGGCCATGCAAGCCTTCGTTGCCGACGACGCAGCCTCGGCGCAGTTGCCCGAAGCGTTGATGAAAAGCACGCCACACGATGTTTGCCGGGTGTGGTTGCGCCGATTGCGCCCCTACAGTCACGTTGCCCTGGAACGTATCGCCGAGGCGTTCAAGCTCGATGACCCGAAAGCTGACAGCGATGTGTCCGATCTCAAGCTGCTGCTCGAACTGGCTCAGCGTGGCGCGGTGTTGCCGTCGATCGGGGAGGGCGAGGCGGTCTGGGCGTGGTACGCCCAAACACTGTTCCTGCGGGCATTGCTCGATCAGCCGGAACGCTGGATGCAAATGGTTGATGTGCAGTGTCTCGAGCGCCTGACCTTCAACCCGGCCCATCCGCTCAGCCGGTTGCAGCCGCTGTTGACCCGGTTGATGCGTGAACAGGGTGACCTGGGGACCATACTCGGCTGGCTACAAGGCGCGGACCCGGTGCATGCCATGCTTGCCCGGCAATTGCTTGGTGTTCAGGAGGCGCTCGACAGCGTTCGGTTGCTGGGCAATGACCGCTTGCTCGAGTGCATGCGCAGCGAAATGTCCGCGTTCGACGATGATCTGCTAGGGCGTATGCTGCTGAGTGCTGTGCTTTATCACGACACCTTGTTCGATGCGAAGCAGCGCCGCTTCCTGATAGACCGCATCACCGAGGTGGTCAATCCTGCCGAATGGTTCGATGGTTTTCGTCATGGCTTGATCAAGGGCGAGCCGCCGCGACCTCCGCAGCAGGAACTCGAAGATGAGGGGATCAACAGCGAAGATTTTTACCTGGCCCTCGATACCCTCAAGGAACTGGTGCTTTTCGGTCGTAACGGCGTACCTCGGCAAAAACGCCTGCAACGTCTGCAGCAAGCCAAGGATGACCCTGGTAACGGGCTCGGCCTGCGGTTTGCGTTCAGTGCGTTGTTGTCCCGCTGTGAAGTGCTGTTGCTGGCCAAGGGCGATACTCAGCCAGTGCCTGCCGCGGCGTTCTGGCGTTGGGGCTCGCGCTTGGGGCGCGGGGCATTCTTCTGGCAGGTATTGGCCGTCGTGTTGATCACCCCGGTCGCCGCGCTGATGAGTGGCACACCGACGTCCGGGACTGTTGTGATGGGGCTAGGCTTCGCGTGTTTGCTCGGCGTCGTTCTCCGACGGTTGCATGATCTGGGCCGCGGAGTTGCGACGTTGCTGGCGTTCGGCCTGGTGTCCGTGATCCTGCCCTTTTTGCCGCTGACGCTGTTCTTCCTGCCTGGCGACCAGTTGCTCAATCGCTACGGTGTGCCACCGGACAGTGCAGGAAGGGATGCGTTGCCCGGTGGTTTGCAGGCCGCTTTGCGGCAGCTGGAAACCTAAAGGCGCAACTCGTCGAGCGCCTTGTTCAACTGGGTGCGATGGCGAGTGATGTCCGCCGATTGCTGGGCGCCGAGCACGGTGGTGAAAGCGTCCAGCCATTCGGCGATCTGCTCGCGCTCATCGCCCAGGCTCTGCATCCAGGCCCGTTCCAGGCGTGCCAGCAGGGTTCGGTTGGGCAGCGCATCGCGAGGATGGATTTTCAGGGCGATCAGTCGGTCGTGGCTGGTTTGCCTGGATTCTTCGTCAAGCCCGGTCGGGCTGCGGTCGATGCTGTGGCTGTGGCGTTTGCCGCTGTCGTGCAAGGTCACATCGACCTCCAGCAGGCCGTTGATATCGTAGCTGAAGCGTACGTCCAGGCCCTGGATATGCTCGCTCGGGGTCAGCTCCACGTCGAAGGAGTCGATGAAAATGTTGTCGCGCACCCACGGGCGCTCGCCCTGATACACCTCGATACGGATCAGTGACTGATTCGCATGCGTGGTATGGAATTTTTGCACGCGGGAAGTCGGAATAACGGTATTGCGCTCGATGATCGGTGAAAAAGCACCGCTGATGCCTTCTCCGCGGCTGGTCGAAATTCCCAGGGTGTAGGGGCAGACGTCGGTCAGGATCAGTTCCTCAACCGCACCATCGCGCGCCTTGCACGCCGCTTGCGTTGCCGCACCCAGTGCGACAATCGTGTCCGGGTCGAGGTGTCGATAAGGCAGGCGTCCGAACAGTGTGGCCACCATTTGCTGCACCGCCGGCATCCGTGTGGCACCACCCACCAACACCAGGCTGTCGAGGTCGCGGGGTTTGAGCCGGGCGTCGCGCAAGGCCTGTTCGATGGGGGCGCGCAAGCGAGTCAGCAGCGGTTCCCAGGCTTTCAGCGCTGTCGCTTCGTCCAGCGTCCATTCATACGAGATGTCGCCATTGCGCCAGTTCAGGCTTTGAGTGCCTTCGGCGAGCTTGCACTTGAGCTGTTCAAGGGCGTCGCAAAGGCTGGCCAGGTTCTGGGCTTCAATGTGCGCCGGGGTGAGCTGCCATGCCTTGAGGCACGCCTGCAGCAAGGCCTCGGTAAAGTCTTCGCCACCCAGAAAGTTGTCACCGGTAGACGCATGCACCTCGATCAGCGGCAACGCATATTCCAGCACCGTGACATCGAAGGTCCCGCCACCCAGATCGAAGATCAGCGTGCGTTCGAATTTCTGTTCGTGCAGCCCGTACGCCATGGCCGCGGCGGTCGGCTCGTTGATCAGTCGGGAGACTTTCAGCCCTGCCAGTTCGGCAGCGAACAGCGTGCGTTTGCGCTGCTCGTCACTGAAATACGCCGGCACGGAAATCACCGCTTCAGACACCGGATGACCGAGAAAGGCCTCGGCATCCTGTTTGAGCGAACCGATCACCAGCGCCGAGAGTTCTTCCGGGCTGAATGAGCGCCCACCCAGTTCCAGACGTTTTTCACTGCCCATGAATCGCTTGAACGCCGCCGCTGTGCGTTCCGGGTGGGTGGTCAGGCGTGCGCGGGCGGCTTTGCCGACCAGAATGCTGTCGTCTTCATCGAGGCTGACGACGGAAGGCGTGAGTACCTCGCCGAGGGCGTTGGGGATCAACCGGGCCTGACCGTCCTGCCAGACGGCGATCAAACTGTTGGTGGTACCAAGGTCAATGCCCAGCAGGGCCGGGCGGGGGAGGGTTGCATCCTGCATGATCGATCTCGAAACGGCGCGAAAAAACGCGACCCTACAGGTTGCCGCCAACCCTGGCAATTACCGGCCTGACGTCGATGCCTGCGGTCAGCAACCGCACGCGTCCCGGTCAATCCAGCAAGCCTTTCAATACCTCCAGCGCCACCGGCCGACTGTGCAGATACCCCTGATACAAATGGCAACCCAGCCCTTGCAGGAACTCCAGTTGCTCCGGGGTCTCCACGCCTTCGGCGATCACTTCCAGTTCCAGGCTGCGGGCCATGGCGACGATGGCGCGAATGATCTCGGCGTCGTTGGGGTCGCTGGTGGCGTCGCGGATGAAGGATTGATCGATCTTCAGCGTGTCCACCGGCAGGCGTTTCAGGTAGGTCAGTGATGAATAGCCAGTGCCGAAGTCGTCCATGGCGAAGCTCACGCCGAGTTTTTTCAGGCGGCGCATCTTGCTGATGGTGTCTTCCAGGTTCTGGATGACGATGCCTTCGGTGATTTCCAGTTTCAGCAGCGAGCAGGGCAGGCCGTGGCTGGTCATGCTGTGTTCGATGCGTTCGACGAAATCGTTCTGGCGGAACTGCCGGGGGCTGATGTTCACGCACAGGCTGAATGCCAGAGGATCGATCAGGCCTTCGGCGATCAGTTGTTTGAAGGCATCGCAGGCTTCATCGAGGATCCAGGTGCCGACCTCAAGGATCAGCCCGCTGTCCTCCAGGACCTTGATGAACTCGGTGGGTGATTGCGCACCGAGCTCCGGGTGATTCCAGCGCACCAGCGCTTCGGCGCCGATGATGCGATTGTCCCGGGCGTCCACTTGCGGCTGGAAATGCACGTTGAATTCGCCACGGGACAGCGCCAGGCGCAGATCGGTCTCCATGCGCAGCCGCTCGCTGGCCGCTTTCTGCATGGTGTTGTGGTACATCTGCGTGGTGTTGCGCCCGGAATCCTTGGCTCGATACAGCGCAATGTCCGCGCGCTTGAGCAGGTCGGTCGGGGTCGAGCCGTGATCGGGAATCAGTGCGACGCCAATGCTCGGCGTCACTTGCAGGCGCTGGCCGTCGAGGAACATCGGTTCGGACAGCAATTCACGAATGGTGTCGGCCAGTTCACGCACCTGGCCGCTGACTTCGTTGCGGGTGCCTTCCAGGCCGCTGAGCAACACCACGAATTCATCGCCACCGAGCCTCGCCACGGTGTCTTCCATGCGCACGCTGGCCTCAAGGCGCGCGGTGATGATTTTCAGCACCGTATCGCCGACCGGATGGCCGAGCGAGTCGTTGATGTGCTTGAAGTGATCCAGATCGAGAAACAGCAGCGCGCCGCGTAGGTTGTGGCGTTTGAGCAGGGCGATCTGCTGGCTCAGGCGATCCATCAGCAGCGCGCGGTTGGGCAGGTTGGTCAGCGGGTCGTGATAGGCCAGATGACGGATCTGCGCTTCGGCGTTCTTCAGCAGGCTGACGTCCCGGGCGGTCATCAGCAGGCAGGCGGTTTCGTTGAGCGTGATCGGTTCGACCGACACTTCCACCGTCAGCAATTCCCCGCGCTTGTTGCGCCCGAGCATTTCCTGATGGTGCACGCGGCCCTTGATCTGTAGCTCTGCGAGCAGCCCCGAGCGCTGTTTTTCCTCGGCCCAGATGCCGACCTGATACACGGTTTTGCCCACCACTTCGTCGGCGCGATAACCGGTCAGGCGACAGAAGCCGTCGTTGACTTCCAGATAACGCCCGGTGTCGCGTTCGGTAATGGTGATGGCGTCGGGGCTGGAGTGAAACGCTTTGGCGAACTTCTCTTCACTGGCCTTGAGCGCCGCTTCCGAGCGCTGTTGCTGGGTGATGTCGCGCAGCGTGGTGACGATGCACGGCTGGTTGCCGACGCTGATCTGGCGGCTGGAAATCACACAGGTCAGCGACTGGCCGTCCTTGTGCTGGACGATGATCGCGACATTGCTCAGGCCCTGTTCGCGGATCACCCGTTCGATGCGTTGCAGGCTTTTCGCCGAGGCGTCCCACAGGCCGATTTCTTCGGCGGTATGGCCGATGACGTCAGTGGCGCTCCAGCCGAAAGTCTGGGTGAAACTGGAGTTGATCTCGATGAACTCCCCGGTTTCCTGGCGGGTCACGCAGATCGGGTCGGGGCTGACCTGGAACAGCGTGGCGAACTTCTCTTCCGAAGCCACCAGCCGTTGCTCGCGTTCGACCTGATCGGTGATGTCCAGCAGGGTGCCCGCCATGCGCAGCGGCGCGCCGTTTTCATCGCGATAGAGGCGGGCGCGGCTTTCCAGATAACGTGAGCTGCCGTCCGGCAGTTGCACGCGATACGTAAGTTGATAGTTGCCCGCCGGGCCTTCGCGCAGGCTGCGGTAGGCATCGCGCATGCTGTCGCGTTCCTCGCCGGGCACGCCTTCGAAGAATTCGTCAAAAGATTCGTGAAACGGAATCGGCTCCAGCCCGTGCAATTGCGCGGCGCGGGCCGAGCCGTAGAGCATGCCGCTGGGAATGTGCCAGTCCCAGGTGCCGAGCTGGGCAGAGTCCAGTGCCAGATCGAGGCGTTCCTGGCTGTCCTTGAGCGCGTGTTCGGCGGCTTTGCGCTCAGTGGTGTCGAGAAAGGTGCTCAATAGATAAGGCTGGCCTTCAAGTTCGACCTTTTGTGCACTGAGGATGCCGTCATGGACTTGACCATTGCTGGCGCGGAACTGCACTTCCATGCTGATCAGCTCGCCCTTGGCCTTGGTCTTCTTGACCAGCTCCGCCCGTTGCTCGGGATGCACCCACAGGCCCAATTCCAGGGTGGTGCGCCCGATCGCACTTTGCACCGGCCAGCCGAACAGACTTTCGAAATACTGGTTGGCCTCGCTGATCAGGCCGTCTTCCTGGCGGGTCAGCAGCACCATGTTCGGGCACAGATGAAACAGTGTGGCGAAACGTTTCTCCGAACTGCTGAGGGCCTGTTCCCGTTGCCGCTGGTGGGTGATTTCACGGATCACCCCGATCATTCGGGGCCGGCCATGCTTGTCCGGCAGCAGGCTGCCATTGATCTCCAGCCAGTGCAGGCTGCCATCGGGCCAGCGGATGCGGTGGTGCATCGCCTGTTCCAGCGGCGCGCCGGCGATGACCGCGTGGAAGGCGCGAACGGTTTTCGCCCGGTCTTCCGGCGGCAGCAGGTCGAGGTATTCCAGATCTTCGGGCAACGGCTGCCGTGGATCGAAGCCGAACAAGGCCTGAGTGCCCCGCGACCAACTGATCTGCCCGCGTTCGATGTCCCAATACCAGGCGCCGAGTCGGGCGCCATTGAGCGCCGCGAGCAATTGCGGCGCGCTCTCCCAGCTCTGCTCGGAACGCCGTGGATCAATGGCCTGAATACGCGGCATCGGCGGAATACGGTCAACAGATTTCGGCATTGTTAAGGGGCCTTGAGCTGATTTGGGCATTAGGCACAGGGACGGCAGCTCTATAGGAGTAGCACAAGTCAGCCGTGATTCCCTGGCAGATCGATTTGAGCGTCCAGCAGGGCCATAAACGCCCGTGCAGCATTCGACAGCGTCCGTTCGGTGTGCAGGATATAGCCTAGCTGGCGACTGAGCTGTATGCCCGGCAAAGGTATGCGCGCCACCTGTTCATCGAGCATGGTGCGCGGCAAAACGCTCCACGCCAGGCCAATCGACACCATCATCTTGATGGTTTCCAGGTAGTTAGTGCTCATGGCGATGTTCGGCGTCAGCCCCTGTGCCTCGAACAGACGTTGGACAATATGGTGGGTAAAGGTGTTGCCGCCGGGGAAAACCGCCGGATGGCCGGCAATGTCCGCCAATGTGACAGCGCCGTTGCTGATCAATGTGTGTTCCGGGGCGACCACGAAATCCAGTGGGTCATCCCAGACCGGCGTGGCCTTGACCAGTGTGTGTGGCTCCGGCGCCAGGGTGATGACTGCCAGTTCTGCGCGGCCATGGAGAATTTCCTCGTAGGCCACTTCCGAATCGAGGAACTGAATATCCAGCGCCACCTGCGGGTAACGGCGGGTGTACTCCCTTAATAAGGGGGGCAAACGGTGCAGGCCGATGTGGTGACTGGTGGCCAGGGTCAGACGACCGGTCACTTCGCCGGTCAGGTTGGTCAGGGCGCGGCGCGTGTCATCGAGCACGTTGAGAATCTGATAAGCCCGTGGCAGCAAGGCCCGCCCGGCCTCGGTCAGGCCCACTTCGCGGCCCAGTCGGTCGAACAGCCGCACATTCAGTTGCTGCTCCAGTCCGGCGATGCGTTTGCTGATCGCCGGTTGCGTCAGGTGCAGGCGTTCACCGGCGCCGGAGAAGCTTCCGGACTCGGCGATGGCGATAAAAGCATTGAGGTTGGCCAGATCCATGTTCGTATTCCAGTTGGTTATCCAAAGCATAAAAAATATGAATTTGAGTTATTCAATCTAACCCCATAGGATCGGCCTCACAAGCCAAAGGGTTATTGATAAGCCCAGGGCATAGAAACAAGCTGATGAGGAAACGTCTGATGGCCGGCAAAACGCTCTACGACAAGCTCTGGGATTCGCATTTGGTCAAGCAGCGCGACGATGGTTCGGCGCTGATCTACATCGATCGTCACATCATCCATGAAGTGACTTCGCCGCAAGCCTTCGAAGGCCTGCGTCTGGCCGGGCGCAAGCCATGGCGCATCGATGCCAATATCGCGACCCCGGACCACAACGTACCGACCACCCCGGAGCGCAAGGGCGGCATCGCGGCCATTGCCGACCAGGTCTCGCGTTTGCAGGTTCAGACCCTCGACGACAACTGCGATGAATACGGCATCGTCGAATTCAAGATGAACGACGTCCGTCAGGGCATCGTCCACGTGATCAGCCCGGAGCAGGGCGCGACCTTGCCGGGCATGACCGTCGTTTGCGGCGACTCGCACACCTCGACCCACGGCGCGTTCGGTGCCTTGGCGCACGGTATCGGCACCTCCGAAGTCGAGCACGTGCTCGCCACTCAGTGCCTGGTCGCCAAGAAAATGAAGAACATGCTGGTGCGCGTCGAAGGCCAATTGCCGTTCGGCGTGACCGCCAAAGACATCGTCCTCGCCGTCATCGGCAAGATCGGCACCGCCGGCGGTAACGGCCACGCCATCGAATTTGCCGGCAGCGCCATCCGTGACTTGTCCGTCGAAGGCCGCATGACCATTTGCAACATGTCCATTGAAGCCGGTGCCCGCGTAGGTCTGGTGGCGGCGGACCAAAAGACTGTGGATTACGTCAAGGGCCGTCCGTTCGCACCGAAAGGCGCCGAGTGGGATCTGGCCGTCGAATCCTGGAAAGACCTGGTGTCCGACGCCGACGCGCATTTCGACACCGTGGTCGAACTCGACGCTGCGCAGATCAAGCCGCAAGTCAGCTGGGGCACATCGCCGGAAATGGTGTTGGCCGTTGATCAGAACGTGCCGGACCCGGCTAAAGAGATGGATCTGGTCAAGCGCGACTCGATCGTCCGCGCCTTGAAATACATGGGTTTGACCGCCAATCAGGCGATCACCGACATTCAGCTCGACCGCGTATTCATCGGTTCCTGCACCAACTCGCGCATCGAAGATTTACGCGCTGCTGCGGTGATCGCCAAGGGCCGCAAGGTTGCTTCGACCATCAAGCAGGCCATCGTGGTGCCGGGTTCGGGTCTGGTGAAGGCGCAGGCTGAGGCCGAAGGTCTGGACAAGATCTTCCTCGAAGCCGGTTTCGAATGGCGTGAGCCGGGTTGCTCGATGTGCTTGGCGATGAACCCGGACCGTTTGGAGTCCGGCGAGCATTGCGCCTCGACGTCCAACCGTAACTTCGAAGGCCGTCAGGGCGCCGGTGGCCGTACCCACCTCGTCAGCCCGGCCATGGCCGCTGCGGCGGCGGTGAACGGTCGTTTCATCGACGTTCGTGAATTGATCTGAGGAGCGCAGCATGAAAGCTTTTACCCAGCACACTGGCCTTGTCGCACCTCTGGATCGTGCCAACGTCGACACCGACCAGATCATCCCGAAGCAGTTTCTGAAGTCGATCAAGCGCACCGGTTTCGGCCCGAACCTGTTCGACGAGTGGCGTTACCTGGATGTCGGTCAACCGTATCAGGACAACTCCAAGCGTCCGCTGAACAAGGAATTCGTGCTCAACGCCGAGCGTTATCAAGGCGCCAGCGTGTTGCTGGCCCGCGAAAACTTCGGTTGCGGCTCCAGCCGTGAACACGCGCCATGGGCGCTGGAAGAATACGGTTTCCGCAGCATCATCGCGCCGAGCTACGCCGACATCTTCTTCAACAACAGCTTCAAGAACGGCTTGCTGCCGATCATCTTGAGCGATGCCGAAGTCGACGAACTGTTCAAACAGGTCGAGGCCGCGCCGGGCTATCAGTTGCAGATCGATCTGCACGAACAGACCGTGACCAGCCCGAACGGCAAGGTGTACCGCTTCGAGATCGACGCGTTCCGCAAGCACTGCCTGCTCAACGGTCTGGACGACATCGGCCTGACCTTGCAGGACGGCGATGCGATCGCGGCGTTTGAAGGCAAGCATCGCGCCAGTCAGCCGTGGTTGTTCCGCGACGCGTGAATTAGAAAGGTTGAAACCCCAACAAAGGAAGTACTCATGACCAGCACCGCCCAGCACAGTCAGGTTGTACAAAAGCAATTCGGTGAACAGGCCGCCGCCTACCTGAGCAGCGCCGTTCACGCTCAAGGCACTGAATTTGCGCTGCTACAGGCTGAGCTGGCGGGGCAGGGTGAGGCTCGGGTGCTGGACCTGGGTTGCGGTGCCGGGCACGTGAGTTTTCACGTCGCTTCGCTGGTGAAAGAAGTGGTGGCCTACGACCTGTCGCAGCAGATGCTCGACGTGGTGGCCGCCGCTGCCGTTGATCGCGGCTTGAGCAATGTGTCCACGGTCAACGGCGCCGCCGAGCGTCTGCCGTTCGCCGATGGCGAGTTCGATTTCGTGTTCAGCCGTTACTCGGCGCACCACTGGAGTGATCTCGGCGTTGCGCTGCGCGAAGTGCGTCGGGTGCTGAAACCGGGTGGCGTGGCGGCGTTCATCGATGTGCTGTCGCCGGGCAGCCCGTTGTTCGACACCTATCTGCAGAGCGTCGAAGTGCTGCGCGACACCAGTCATGTACGCGATTATTCTGCCGGTGAGTGGCTGCGCCAGGTCAGCGAGGCCGGTCTGCACACCCGCAGCACCACGCGTCAGCGCCTGCGTCTGGAGTACAACAGCTGGGTCGAGCGCATGCGCACACCTGAAGTGATGCGCGCCGCGATCCGCCAGTTGCAGCAGTCGATGGGCAACGAAGTGCGCGAATATTTTGAGATTGAGGCCGATGGTTCGTTCAGTACAGATGTACTGGTGCTCTGGGCTGAAAAGTAATCTTGGAACGATAAGTATTTTTCCGGGCGCGCCTGTCGATGGCGCACCGACTGAAGACACGAGGAAAGCATGAGCAAGCAGATTCTGATTCTCCCAGGCGACGGTATTGGTCCGGAAATCATGGCCGAAGCGGTCAAGGTGCTGGAGCTGGCCAACGACAAGTACAGCCTGGGCTTCGAGCTGAGCCATGACGTGATCGGTGGCGCGGCCATCGACAAGCACGGCGTACCGCTGGCCGACGAAACCCTCGACCGCGCTCGCGCTGCCGACGCCGTGCTGCTGGGCGCCGTGGGCGGTCCGAAATGGGACACCATCGAGCGTGACATCCGCCCTGAGCGCGGCCTGCTGAAAATCCGTGCGCAACTGGGCCTGTTCGGCAACCTGCGCCCGGCGATCCTGTACCCGCAACTGGCTGACGCTTCGAGCCTGAAACCGGAAATCGTTGCCGGCCTGGACATCCTGATCGTCCGTGAGCTGACCGGCGGTATCTACTTCGGCGCGCCGCGTGGCACCCGTACCCTGGAAAACGGCGAGCGTCAGTCCTACGACACACTGCCGTACAGCGAAAGCGAAATCCGCCGCATCGCCCGCGTCGGTTTTGACATGGCCATGGTTCGTGGCAAAAAGCTGTGCTCGGTGGACAAGGCCAACGTGCTGGCTTCCAGCCAACTGTGGCGTGAAGTGGTCGAGCAGGTGGCCAAGGATTACCCTGAAGTCGAACTGAGCCACATGTACGTCGACAACGCCGCCATGCAACTGGTGCGTGCACCGAAGCAGTTCGACGTGATCGTCACCGACAACATGTTCGGCGACATCCTGTCCGACGAAGCGTCGATGCTCACCGGCTCCATCGGCATGCTGCCGTCGGCTTCGCTGGACGCCAACAACAAGGGCATGTACGAGCCTTGCCACGGTTCGGCGCCGGACATCGCGGGCAAAGGCATTGCCAACCCGCTGGCGACCATCCTGTCGGTGTCGATGATGCTGCGTTACAGCTTCAATCTGCACGAAGCGGCCGATGCCATCGAGAAAGCGGTCAGCGTGGTGCTGGATCAAGGGCTGCGTACCGGCGACATCTTTTCGACCGGTTGCACTAAAGTCGGTACGCAGGAAATGGGTGACGCAGTAGTCGCCGCGCTGCGGAATCTGTAATCTCTCGGGCCCGCTGCGAAATTCAAGACAAAGCAGCGGCCCACTTTTCAAGAAGGTGTAGTTGCGATGAAACGTGTAGGTCTGATCGGTTGGCGCGGCATGGTCGGTTCCGTGCTCATGCAGCGGATGCTGGAAGAGCAGGATTTCGATCTTATCGAGCCGGTGTTTTTCACCACTTCCAACGTCGGTGGCCAAGGCCCGTCCGTGGGCAAGGACATTGCTCCGCTCAAGGACGCTTACAGCATTGATGAGCTGAAGACCCTCGACGTGATCCTGACCTGCCAGGGCGGCGACTACACCAGCGAAGTGTTCCCGAAGCTGCGCGAAGCCGGCTGGCAGGGTTACTGGATCGACGCGGCCTCGAGCCTGCGGATGAACGACGACGCCGTCATCATCCTCGACCCGGTCAACCGCAAGGTCATCGACCAGCAGCTCGACGCGGGCACCAAGAACTACATCGGCGGCAACTGCACCGTCAGCCTGATGCTGATGGGCCTGGGCGGTCTGTTCGAGGCCGGTCTGGTCGAGTGGATGAGCGCCATGACCTATCAGGCGGCCTCCGGTGCCGGCGCGCAGAACATGCGTGAACTGATCAAGCAGATGGGCGCGACCCACGCCGCTGTCGCCGATCAACTGGCTGATCCGGCCAGCGCGATCCTCGACATCGACCGCCGTGTGGCCGAAGCCATGCGCAGCGACGCGTACCCGACCGAAAACTTCGGCGTACCGCTGGCCGGCAGCCTGATCCCGTGGATCGACAAGGAACTGCCGAACGGCCAGAGCCGCGAAGAGTGGAAGGCCCAGGCCGAGACCAACAAGATCCTCGGTCGCTTCAAGAGCCCGATCCCGGTCGACGGTATCTGCGTGCGCATCGGCGCCATGCGTTGCCACAGCCAGGCGCTGACCATCAAGCTGAACAAAGACGTGCCGATCGCCGACATCGAAGGGCTGATCAGCCAGCACAACCCTTGGGTCAAACTGGTGCCAAACCAGCGCGAAATCAGCATGCAGGAGCTGAGCCCGACGAAAGTCACCGGCACCCTGAACGTACCGGTCGGTCGTCTGCGCAAGCTGAACATGGGTTCGCAGTTCGTCGGTGCCTTCACCGTCGGCGACCAACTGCTGTGGGGTGCGGCCGAACCGCTGCGTCGCATGCTGCGGATCCTGCTTGAGCGTTGATCGCGTGACGCGATGAAAGAACCCGCGCCTTGCAAGAGGCGCGGGTTTTTTTTTGCCTGCATGGCGGCCACCCGGTAAAGTGCCGCTCCCCCCGTTTCGCCAGAGGCAGCACCATGACCCAGACCCTTGATATTGCCGTGATCGGCGCCACCGGTACTGTCGGCGAAACCCTTGTGCAGATTCTCGAAGAGCGCGACTTTCCGGTCGGCACCTTGCACCTGTTGGCCAGCAGCGAATCCGCCGGCAGCTCGGTGCTGTTTCGCAACAAGAACGTAAGAGTGCGCGAAGTCGACGAGTTCGATTTCAGCAAGGTCAAGCTGGCGTTCTTCGCCGCCGGCCCGGCCATCACCCTGAGTTACGCCGCTCGCGCTCACGCGGCGGGTTGCTCGCTGGTCGATCTGTCCGGCGCGTTGCCGGCGGATCAGGCGCCGCAAGTGGTGCCGGAAGCCAATGCCGAGGTGCTGGCTGGTTTGAAAATGCCGTTCCAGGTCAGCAGCCCAAGCCCGTCGGCCACGACGCTGGCTGTGGTGTTGGCACCGCTGCTCGATTTGATCGAGCTGCAATATGTGCATGTCACCGCCAATCTGGCTGTCTCCGCCCAAGGCCGCGAAGCGGTGACCGAGCTGGCTCGCCAGACCGCCGAGTTGCTGAACATGCGTCCGCTGGAGCCGACATTCTTCGACCGGCAGATGGCTTTCAACTTGCTGGCTCAGGTCGGTACGCCTGACGCTCAAGGCCACACGCTGCTGGAAAAACGTCTGGTGCGCGAACTGCGTCAGGTGCTGGCCAAGCCTTTATTAAAGATTTCCGCAACTTGCGTTCAAGCCCCGGTGTTTTTTGGCGATAGCTTTAGCGTGACCTTGCAGTCAGCGAGCACGGTCGACCTGGAAAAGGTCAATGCCGCCCTTGAAGCCGCTGACGGCATCGAACTGGTTGAAGCCGGTGATTATCCGACCGCCGTCGGTGACGCGGTGGGCCAGGACGTGGTCTATGTCGGACGGGTGCGTAGCGGTGTCGACGAGCCGTCGGAACTAAATCTGTGGCTGACGTCAGATAACGTACGCAAAGGTGCGGCCCTCAACGCGGTGCAAGTGGCCGAGTTGTTGATAAAAGGCCTGCTGTAAAAGATACTTGGCAACAATTTGTCGACTGATTCTAGCCGGGCGCTATGCTTGGCCAGATCACTTGATGACGTAACACCCTCCGGGACTTTCCGGGGCATCAAAGAAATGATCGCGCGCGGCATGCTGTCGTCGTCGCGCGCAATGCCTTACGGCAGCGACAATCAACATCTTCTCGCTGGCCGAGGAACGTTCAAACAAAGGAAGAGGCTATGGTTCAAGTTCGCAAACTGGTGTTAGCAATAGCGGCCGCCTCGGCGCTGTCCTCCGGTATGGCGCATGCCCTCGGGCTCGGGGAGCTGACCCTGAAGTCGACCCTGAACCAGCCGCTGGTGGCGGAAATCGAGCTGCTCGATGTCAAGGATCTGACCGCTGCCGAAGTGGTACCGAGCCTGGCCTCGCCGGAAGATTTCGCCAAGGCCGGTGTCGATCGCCAGGCCTTCCTCAATGATCTGACTTTCACCCCGGTGCTCAACGCCAGCGGCAAAAGCGTGCTGCGTATTACCTCGAGCAAACCGCTGTCGGAACCGATGGTGAAATTCCTCGTGCAGGTGATGTGGCCTAACGGTCGACTGCTGCGCGATTACAGCGTGCTGCTGGATCCGTCGAAGTTCTCGCCGCAGACAGCCGATGCCGCCGCTCAACCGGCGCCGACGCAAACCATCACCGCGCCGACCACGGGTGCAACACATTCGACCCATACCACCACGCCACGCGACACCCTGTGGGAAATCGCAGCGAAGGCGCGTACTGGCGGTTCGGTCCAGCAGACCATGCTGGCGATTCAGGCCCTGAACCCGGATGCGTTCATCGGCGGCAACATCAACCGCTTGAAAACCGGTCAGGTGCTGCGTCTGCCGGATGAGGTGCAAAGCACCGCGCTGCCGCAATCCAAAGCCATTGCCGAAGTGGCCGCGCAGAACGAGGCCTGGCGTCAGGGTCGTCGTTATGTGGCCAAGCCAGGCACCGGTCAGCAACAGCTTGATGCAACCAACCGTGGCCGCGCCAACACCGGTCCTGCCAAGAATGCCAAGGACAACCTGAGCCTGGTCTCGGCTGAAGGTGCCAAGGGTCGCGGCAAGGGCCCGGCCGGCGACGCCAAGGCCTTGAGCAACAAACTGGCGGTGACCCAGGAAAGCCTCGACACGACCCGTCGTGACAATGCGGAACTGAAAAGCCGCATGACCGATCTGCAAAGTCAGCTGGACAAGCTGCAACGCCTGATCGAACTGAAGAACAATCAACTGGCGAAGTTGCAGGCCGAAGGTTCCGCCACTGCGCCGGCTCCCGCAGCCGCCGCACCTGCGGTTGCCCCGGTTCCGGCGATCACCGCCGAACTGGCCGCCACGCCACCCGCCACCCCGGCAGAAGCTGCACCTGTCGCGCCTGCGCCGGAAGCCGTTGCGCCAGCACCGGTTGAGCCGGTAGTCGAGCCGAAGCCTGCCGCCGATGACGAGAAAACCTTCAACGAACTGCTGACCAACCCGATCCTGCTGGGTCTGGTGGGCGGTGGTGCGGTGGTGCTGTTGCTTCTGTTGTTGCTGCTGGCTCGCCGCCGCAAGGCTCAGCAGGAAGCTGAAAAGCACCTGCGCATGGCTCGGGCACTGGAGGAGCAATCGTTCGCGCCTGAACTCGATCTGCCGGAAAGCAGCTTCGAAGGCCTGGAAGTGCCGGCAGCGAGCGTCAAACTCACGCCTGCACCAGCAGCGGCGCCTGTTGCCGCTGCGGTGGTGGCTCCGGTCGTGATGGCCGAGCCGATCGCCGCGCCGCTGGTGGCCCCGGCGGCCGAGCGTTCCGACGACGTGCTGGACAAGGCGCAGTCGCACATCGACGGCGGTCGTCTGAATCAGGCCGCCGCATTGCTGGAAGAGGGCGTCAGCCTGGAGCCGCAGCGCAGTGACCTGCGTCTGAAGCTGATGGAAGTCTACGGTCGCCAGGGTGATCGCGATGCCTTCGTCGGTCAGGAGCGTCAACTGGTCGCCAACGGCGATAACTTTGCCAAGGTCGAAGAGCTGAAAAGCCGCTTCCCTGCCATGGCGGTTGTTGCGGCGAGCGGTCTGGCCGCTGCTGCCATTGCTGCTGAGCTGGACGCGGAATACGTCAAGGACCTGCTGCTCGACGAGCCTGAAGTGCCTGAAGCGCCTGCTGCCGCGGAAGACGATCTGGACAGCGCTTTCGACCTGAGCCTGGATGATCTCGACAACATCACACCGGTGGAGCCTGTTGCACCGGTGGCGGCTGTCGAGCCTGAAGCGCCGGTTGAGCTGGACGAGTTCCCGGCGGATGACGATCTGAGCTTCGAGTCGGTTCTGCAGCAGCAGACCGAGATCAAGGAAAACCTCGACGATCTGTCTGACTTCGACCTGGATCTGGATCTGGGTGCCGATCCTGCGCCTGTGCCGGTTGAACTGGCTGACGACGACTTCCTGCTGGATCTGGACGAAGGCGTGAAGGATCTTGCGCCGGTCGAGCCGCCGGTTGTGGTCGAGCCTCCACTGGATGATCTGGAACTGCCAGCCGATTTCGACCTGTCTCTGGCTGACGAAATGGATGCCGCGCCGGCCGAGCCGGATGCATTCGCGGCCGAGCTGGATGACGTCAACGCTGAACTGGATCGTCTGTCGGGCAGCATCAACGAGCCAAGCTTCACTGAGGCCGATGCTGCGTTGGGTGGCGATCTGGGTGAGGATGACTTTGACTTCCTCGCTGGCACCGACGAAGCTGCCACCAAACTCGATCTGGCGCAGGCCTACATCGACATGGGCGACAACGACGGCGCGCGCGACATCCTCAAGGAAGTGCTCAGCGAAGGTGACGACAAGCAGAAGAACGAAGCGAAGGAAATGCTTTCGCATCTGGCCTGAGTCAGCGTTCAGCGGTAAATAAAACGGCAGCCCTTCGAGGCTGCCGTTTTTGTTTGGGTCTGGTATCCCCGGTTCGCCGCCTTATAATGCCCGCCTTTGTAGATCAGCAGGCTGTCCCGACTTGGCAAACATAGATAACCCGGCCGCCGAAATGGCCCCCGAAGGCTTTTTCCGCGTCGCACTGGGCGTTGAATACAAGGGTTCGCGCTACAGCGGCTGGCAGCGCCAGTCCACAGGCGTGCTCACCGTGCAGGAAACCCTGGAAAAAGCCTTGTCGAAGGTCGCCAATTCGCCGATCTCGCTGCAATGCGCCGGGCGCACGGACGCCGGCGTGCATGCCTGCGGGCAAGTCGTGCATTTCGACACCCAGGTCGATCGTTCGCTGAAAGCCTGGGTCATGGGCGCCAACATCAATTTGCCCCATGACATCAGTGTCAGCTGGGCGAAGGTCATGCCGGCGCACTTTCATGCGCGATTCAAGGCCATTGCCCGGCGTTACCGCTACGTGATCTACAACGATCAGATCCGCCCGGCGCATCTCAATGAAGAAATCACCTGGAATCACCGTCCGCTGGACGTGGAGCGCATGGCCGAGGCTGCGCAGTACCTGATCGGTACCCATGATTTCAGCGCGTTCCGTGCCGGCCAGTGCCAGGCGAAATCGCCGATCAAGAAGATGCATCACTTGCGCGTGACCCGTCACGGCAAAATGATCGTGCTGGACATCCGCGCCAACGCTTTCCTGCACCACATGGTGCGCAACATCGCCGGGGTGTTGATGACGATCGGTGCCGGCGAGCGCTCGCCGGAGTGGATGAAGGAAGTGCTGGAGAGTCGCGAGCGGCGCTCCGGCGGTGTCACGGCGCATCCGTTCGGGCTGTATCTGGTGCAGGTCGAGTACCACGACGAGTTCCCGATGCCCGAGCGTTTCATCGGGCCACATTTCCTTACGGGTTTCTCGGAACTTGACGGCTGACGCCCTCGAATGCATTTGTTACCATCCGGGACTTTCCCGGATTTGCCCTGAGGTTTTTATCGACATGTCGGCCGTTCGCAGCAAGATTTGCGGGATTACCCGCATAGAAGATGCGTTGGCAGCCGTCGAGGCCGGGGCCGATGCCATCGGGTTTGTGTTCTACGCTAAGAGTCCACGGGCGGTAACCGTTCAGCAGGCGCGCGCGATCATCGCTGCATTGCCGCCGTTCGTGACCACGGTCGGGCTGTTCGTCAATGCCAGTCGCTGCGAGCTCGGGGAAATCCTCGATGCCGTGCCGCTGGATCTACTGCAATTTCACGGTGATGAATCCGTCGCCGACTGCGAAGGCTGGCACCGGCCTTATATCAAGGCCCTGCGGGTCAAGGCGGGCGATGACATCGCCGCCGCCTGCGATGCCTACCCGAGCGCCAGTGGCGTGCTGCTCGATACGTATGTTGAGGGCGTGCCCGGTGGAACCGGCGAGGCGTTCGACTGGTCATTGATTCCGCAGGGTTTGAGCAAACCGTTGATTCTGGCCGGCGGGCTGACACCGGAGAACGTCGCCGATGCCGTTGCCCGGGTGCGGCCATACGCGGTGGATGTCAGCGGTGGGGTAGAGGCGAGCAAGGGCATCAAGGATCACGCAAAGATTCGGGCGTTCATCAACGCCGTACGTTGATGTGACGGCTGGCAGACTGCCGCCGTCCACAGCTCTGTAGAAAAGAGGCTGAGGGTCTTTTCGGGTTGTACGCAGGTCAGTTCCGCTGACCCGGCAGCCCAGACGATCATCGCCACACATGAATTTAGCTGAAGGGCATACGCGGGGCCGCGAACCAGAGCGTTCGGGCCGCCGGTACTGGAGAAAGAAAGCATGAGCAACTGGTTGGTAGACAAGCTGATCCCTTCGATCATGCGTTCGGAGGTCAAGAAGAGCTCGGTGCCTGAAGGTCTGTGGCACAAATGCCCGTCCTGCGAGGCTGTGCTGTATCGTCCGGAGCTGGAAAAGACCCTGGACGTTTGCCCTAAATGCAACCACCACATGCGCATCGGCGCACGTGCGCGCATCGACATTTTCCTGGATGCCGAAGGCCGTGCCGAACTGGGCGCTGACCTGGAGCCGGTTGACCGTCTGAAGTTCCGCGACGGCAAGAAGTACAAGGATCGTCTGACCGCTGCCCAGAAGCAGACCGGCGAGAAAGACGCACTGATTTCCATGAGCGGCACCCTGCTGGGCATGCCGGTGGTGGTTTCGGCGTTCGAATTCAGCTTCATGGGCGGTTCCATGGGCGCCATCGTCGGTGAGCGCTTCGTGCGCGCCGCCAACTACGCCCTGGAAAACCGTTGCCCGATGATCTGCTTCTCCGCCTCCGGTGGCGCGCGGATGCAGGAAGCCCTGATCTCGCTGATGCAGATGGCCAAGACGTCGGCCGTACTGGCGCGTCTGCGTGAAGAAGGCATTCCGTTCATCTCCGTGCTGACCGATCCGGTCTACGGCGGCGTTTCCGCCAGTCTGGCAATGCTCGGCGACGTCATCGTCGGTGAGCCGAAAGCCCTGATAGGCTTCGCCGGTCCGCGCGTGATCGAGCAGACCGTTCGCGAAAAACTGCCGGAAGGTTTCCAGCGCAGCGAGTTCCTGCTGGAGCACGGTGCAATCGACCTGATCATCGACCGTCGTGAACTGCGTCCACGTCTGGGTAATCTGCTGGCGCAACTGACCGGCAAGCCGACCCCGACCTTCGTTGCTGCGCCGATCGAGCCGATCGTCGTTCCGCCGGTGCCTGCCAACGTATGACCGAGCGCACCCTTGGCGAGTGGCTCGCCTACCTCGAGCAGTTGCATCCATCGGCCATCGACATGGGGCTGGAACGTTCGCAACAGGTAGCGTCCCGCATGGGGCTGGGCCAGCCGGCGCCTCGGGTGATTACGGTCACCGGCACCAACGGCAAGGGTTCGACCTGCGCTTTCGTGGCTTCGTTGCTGCGGGCGCAGGGTCTGAGCGTTGGTGTCTACAATTCTCCGCATCTGCTGCGTTACAACGAGCGGGTGCAGCTCAATGGCGTCGAAGCCACTGATGCACAGCTGTGCGAAGCCTTCGCGGCGGTCGAGGCCGGGCGGGGCGAGACTTCCCTGACTTACTTCGAAATGGGCACCCTGGCGGCGTTCTGGCTGTTTCAACAGGCCGGGCTCGATGCGGTGGTGCTTGAAGTCGGTCTGGGCGGGCGTCTGGACACGGTCAACGTGGTCGATGCCGACATCGCGCTGGTCACCAGCATCGGTGTTGATCATGCCGATTACCTGGGCAATACCCGCGAATCCGTGGCCTTCGAGAAGGCCGGCATTTTCCGTCAGGGCAAACCTGCACTGTGCGGCGATCTGAATCCTCCACAACCTTTGCTGGACAAGGCGCGCGAGCTTGCTTGCCCGTTCTTCCTGCGTGGGCGCGATTTCGATCTCGGCATCACTGATCAATTCTGGCAGTGGCGTGGCACTGATGCTGACGGTCAGGTCGTAGAGCTGCGTGATTTGCCGCTGCTTGACCTGCCGATGGAAAATGCCGCGCTGGCCTTGCAGGCTTATCTGCTGCTCGGGTTGCCTTGGGATGCTCAACAGATTGTTGCGGCTTTGCGGGCGACTCGCGTGGTCGGTCGTCTTGATCGCCGTTCGTTCGAATGGAATGGCAAGCGCCTGAACCTGTTGCTGGATGTCGGTCATAACCCGCATGCGGCGGAGTACCTGGCCCGGCGTCTGGCTGCTCGTCCACCGGTCGGCAAGCGCCTGGCCGTGTTCGGCCTGTTGGCGGACAAGGATCTGGACGGTGTGGTCGGTGAATTGAATGCCAGCGTCCAGCATTGGGCGGTGGCGCCGCTGGATTCGCCGCGTGCGCGTCCGGTGGCTGAATTGAATCAGGCATTGCAGAACCTTGGCGCCTCGGTCACGTCTTATGACAGCGTGGCGGCCGCTCTGGAAGGGCAGTGCGCAGTGGCCACCAGCGACGACGAGATCTTGCTGTTCGGATCATTTTATTGTGTCGCCGAGGCCCTTGAATGGCTGTCTCGGCGCTCCACGGAGGAAGCAGCAAATGGCTTTGCTGGATAAGGCGTACAAGCAACGCATGGTCGGTGCCCTGGTGCTGGTGGCGCTGGCGGTGATTTTCCTGCCGATGCTGTTTTCCCGTCAGGACGAACAACGTCAGGTGACCGTCGAGGCGCCGGCTGCACCGCAGACACCCGCCGTGGCGCAGATCCAGATGGAGACAGTGGCAGTGCCTGAGCCGCAGGTTCTGCCGCAAGAGCCTGTACCGAGCGATGACGAAGTTGCCGAGCAGGCGGCGCCAGCGGCACCGATTGCGCCTGCGCCTGCAGCTCCGGTTCCTGCGCCCGTAGCCAAGCCGGTTGCGGTTGCTCCGGCGCCTGCTCCGGTGGCCAAGCCTGCCGCAGCCCCGGCCCAGCCGATCGCTGCGCTGTCCGCCAAACCGGATACCACCCAGAGTCGCGTCGACGCCAATGGCCTGTCAGTGAGCTGGTCGGTGCAGTTGGCCAGTCTGTCGAGCCGCGCCAGCGCCGAAAGCCTGCAGAAGACCCTGCGCAGTCAGGGCTACAACGCTTACATCCGTTCCGCCGATGGCAAGAACCGGGTGTTCGTCGGTCCGCTGATCGAGCGCGCCGAAGCCGATCGTTTGCGCGATTTGTTGAGTCGCCAGCAGAACCTCAAGGGGTTTGTGGTGCGCTTCCAGCCCGAGCGTGGCTGAAAACTATCACCTCGATTGAAATGCACTGACATTCGCAGCTTACCGACAGCCCTGCGCTCTGCTAAAATGCGCCGCCTTATCCGTCTGTAGGCTGCACTGTGCCATTTACCTGGGTTGACTGGGCGATCGTTGCAATCATCGCCATCTCCGCATTGATCAGTTTGAGCCGCGGCTTCGTCAAAGAAGCATTGTCGCTGGTGACCTGGATCATCGCAGGAGCTGTTGCCTGGATGTTCGGTGGCTCATTGTCCGAGTACCTCGCCGGATACATTCAAACGCCATCGGCTCGTGTGATCACGGGCTGTGCCATCATGTTTGTCGCCACACTGATCGTGGGCGCAATGATCAATTATCTTATCGGCGAGTTGGTTCGCGTCACCGGGTTGTCCGGGACCGATCGATTCCTCGGCATGGCCTTCGGCGCTGCGCGTGGCGTGTTGCTGGTGGTCGTGGCGGTCGGGCTGTTGAGCCTGGGGCCGGTACAGCAGGACGGGTGGTGGAAAGAATCACAGCTCGTGCCAAAGTTTCTATTGGTCGCAGACTGGTCCAAGAACCTGATTCTCGGGTGGAGCAGTCAGTGGCTTGCCAGCGGAATCAGCGTACCCGCTGATATTCCGTTCAAGGAGCAACTCTTGCCGTCGGCCAAAACGCCTCAGTGAGTGTTGTTCAGTTCAGATCCATTAAGTAGGGGTTGCGTCGCATGTGTGGCATCGTCGGTATCGTCGGTAAGTCGAACGTCAATCAGGCGCTGTATGACGCGCTAACCGTGCTCCAGCACCGCGGCCAGGACGCTGCCGGTATCGTGACCAGCCATGATGGCCGGTTGTTCTTGCGCAAGGACAATGGCCTGGTGCGTGACGTGTTTCAGCAGCGTCACATGCAGCGCCTGGTCGGCCACATGGGTATCGGTCACGTCCGTTACCCGACTGCCGGCAGCTCGACGTCGGCCGAGGCCCAGCCGTTCTACGTCAACTCGCCGTACGGCATCACCCTGGCGCACAACGGTAACCTGACCAACGTTGAGCAGTTGGCCAAAGAGATCTACGAATCCGATCTGCGTCACGTCAACACCAGCTCCGACTCGGAAGTGCTGCTCAACGTGTTCGCCCACGAACTGGCCCAGCGCGGCAAGTTGCAGCCGACTGAAGAAGACGTGTTTGCTGCGGTGACCGACGTGCACAACCGTTGTGTCGGTGGTTACGCGGTCGTGGCGATGGTGACCGGTTACGGCATCGTCGGCTTCCGTGATCCTCACGGCATCCGCCCGATCGTGTTCGGCCAGCGTCACACCGACGAAGGCGTCGAGTACATGATCGCTTCCGAAAGCGTTTCGCTCGACGTGCTCGGCTTCACCCTGATTCGCGACCTGGCACCGGGCGAAGCGGTCTACATCACTGAAGACGGCAAGCTGCACACCCGTCAGTGCGCGACCAACCCGTCCCTGACGCCGTGCATCTTCGAACACGTCTACCTGGCGCGTCCGGATTCGATCATCGACGGCGTGTCGGTCTACAAGGCCCGTCTGCGCATGGGTGAGAAGCTGGCCGAGAAGATTCTGCGCGAACGTCCTGAGCACGACATCGACGTGGTTATCCCGATTCCGGACACCAGTCGTACTGCCGCACTCGAGCTGGCGAACCATCTGGGCGTGAAATTCCGCGAAGGCTTCGTCAAGAACCGTTACATCGGCCGTACCTTCATCATGCCTGGCCAGGCTGCGCGCAAGAAATCGGTACGCCAGAAGCTCAATGCCATCGAGCTGGAATTCCGCGGCAAGAACGTGATGCTGGTGGATGACTCGATCGTTCGCGGCACCACCTGTAAGCAGATCATCCAGATGGCCCGCGAAGCCGGCGCGAAAAACGTCTACTTCTGCTCGGCCGCTCCGGCTGTGCGCTTCCCGAACGTGTACGGCATCGACATGCCGAGCGCTCACGAGCTGATCGCGCACAATCGTTCGACTCAGGATGTCGCTGACCTGATCGGCGCTGACTGGCTGATCTATCAGGACCTGCCTGACTTGATCGAAGCGGTCGGCGGCGGCAAGATCAAGATCGAAAACTTCGATTGCGCAGTGTTCGACGGCAAGTACGTCACCGGCGACGTCGATGAGGCTTACCTGAACAAGATCGAACAGGCACGCAACGATGCCTCGAAGGTCAAGACCCAGGCGGTCAGTGCGATCATCGATCTGTACAACAACTGAGTTTCAACCGGCCCTTAGGGGCCGGTTTTGTATCTGGCAAAAGACTTTTATTTATCGAGAACAGGGCAAGGAGTGACAGCATGAGTCAGGAATGGGATGCCGGTCGGCTGGACAGCGACCTTGAAGGCGTAGCGTTCGATACCCTGGCCGTACGTGCCGGTCAGCACCGTACGCCGGAAGGCGAGCACGGTGATCCGATGTTCTTCACTTCCAGCTACGTGTTCCGTACCGCCGCCGACGCCGCTGCGCGGTTTGCCGGGGAAGTGCCGGGTAACGTTTACTCGCGTTATACCAATCCGACCGTTCGCTCGTTCGAAGAGCGCATTGCTGCGCTGGAAGGCGCCGAACAAGCCGTAGCCACGGCGACTGGCATGGCCGCGATCATGGCGGTGGTGATGAGTCTGTGCAGTGCCGGCGATCATGTGCTGGTGTCGCGTAGCGTGTTCGGTTCGACCATCAGCCTGTTCGAGAAGTACTTCAAGCGTTTCGGCGTGGAAGTCGATTACGTTCCGCTGGCCGATCTGTCGGCCTGGGATGCGGCGATCAAGTCCAACACCAAACTGCTGTTCGTCGAGTCGCCGTCCAACCCGCTGGCTGAGCTGGTGGATATCACCGCGCTGTCGGAAATCGCTCACGCCAAGGGCGCGATGCTGGTGGTCGACAACTGCTTCTGCACGCCGGCGTTGCAGCAGCCGCTGAAGTTGGGCGCAGACATCGTTGTGCATTCGGCCACCAAGTTCATCGATGGCCAGGGTCGTTGCATGGGCGGCGTGGTTGCCGGTCGCAGCGAGCAGATGAAAGAAATCGTCGGCTTCCTGCGTACCGCCGGGCCAACCCTGAGCCCGTTCAACGCCTGGATCTTCCTCAAGGGTCTGGAAACCCTGAATCTGCGGATGAAGGCGCACTGTGCCAACGCCCAGCAACTGGCCGAGTGGCTGGAGCAGCAGGACGGCATCGAAAAAGTGCATTACGCCGGTCTCAAGAGCCATCCGCAGCACGAACTGGCCCAGCGTCAGCAGAAGGGCTTCGGTGCGGTGGTCAGCTTCGAGGTGAGGGGTGGCAAAGAGGGCGCTTGGCGCTTTATCGATGCGACCCGGTTGATTTCGATCACCGCCAACCTGGGTGACAGCAAGACCACCATCACTCACCCGAGCACCACGTCCCACGGCCGTCTGGCGCCGCAGGAGCGTGAAGCGGCGGGGATTCGTGACAGCCTGATCCGCATCGCGGTCGGTCTGGAAGACGTCGCTGACCTGCAAGCCGATCTGGCGCGCGGTCTGGCGGCGTTGTGATCGAGTTGTCCACTCCGAAGACGGGCACCCATGGCCGCGTTGCGCTGGTCACGGGTGCCGCTCGCGGAATCGGGCTGGGGATCGCGGCGTGGCTGATCAGCGAAGGCTGGCAGGTGGTGCTGTCGGATCTGGATCGGGTGCGTGGTTCCAAAGTGGCGAAAGTGCTGGGTGAGAATGCCTGGTTCATCGCCATGGACGTGGCGGATGAAAGCCAGGTGGCGCTCGGCGTCGCTGAAGTGTTGGGGCAATTCGGTCGTCTGGATGCGTTGGTGTGCAACGCGGCGGTGGCCGATCCGCACAACATCACGCTGGAAAGCCTGGATCTGGCCTACTGGAATCGGGTGCTGGCAGTGAATCTCAGTGGTCCGATGTTGCTGGCCAAGCATTGTGCGCCGTATCTGCGGGCGCACAACGGGGCGATCGTCAATCTGGCCTCGACCCGTGCGGCGCAATCGGAACCTGATACCGAAGCCTATGCGGCGAGCAAGGGCGGCTTGCTGGCGTTGACTCACGCACTGGCGATCAGCCTCGGGCCGGAGATTCGCGTCAATGCGGTCAGTCCGGGCTGGATCGATGCGCGGGATCCCTCTGCGCGCCGCGCCGAGCCTCTGACCGATATCGATCATGCCCAGCATCCGGCGGGCAGGGTAGGGACGGTCGAGGACGTGGCGGCGATGGTGGCCTGGCTGCTGTCGAAGAATGCCGGGTTTGTGACGGGGCAGGAATTCGTGGTCGACGGCGGCATGACCAAGAAGATGATCTACTCGGAATGACATGTTTTTGTCTTTTTGAGAAAAACTTCAATCCTGCTATTGACTTAGGTTCGCTACCTGCGTAAATTTCGCGGCCTCGGAGATGCAAACGGGTGATTAGCTCAGCTGGGAGAGCGTCTGCCTTACAAGCAGAATGTCGGCGGTTCGATCCCGTCATCACCCACCACTCCCCGAGAAACTTGCGAAAGCAAGAGGTAGGCTGAAAGTGCCTCCACCGACGCGCAGCGGTAGTTCAGTCGGTTAGAATACCGGCCTGTCACGCCGGGGGTCGCGGGTTCGAGTCCCGTCCGCTGCGCCATATTTAACGAGTCAGACACTGTCTGGTTCGCGATTGAAAAGCACCGAAGCTTTCAGTCAAACGAGTTACTTGAGCGTCAGCTCAAAGCGATACGCAGCGGTAGTTCAGTCGGTTAGAATACCGGCCTGTCACGCCGGGGGTCGCGGGTTCGAGTCCCGTCCGCTGCGCCATATCTGTTTCAAGGACCACTGAACGCCTTGAAACACCGAAAGCAACCTTTGGTTGATTCGGAATCGATAGCAAAGACCCTGGTCGAAAGACCGGGGTTTTTTGTGTCTGAAATTTGACCTCTCCAAAACTCCTCTTTTTGTTGTCCTGCAACGAACGCAGCTGTGGCTCGTTCGATGCCGCCGGACAGTCTCCCCTGCGTCCATGGGTCGCTGCGATGCGATGTCGCATTGATTTTTGATTCTTTAGTCAGATTTTTGTAACTGGTTGTTTGCTGCGAGCGCAGAAACCTTTAAAGTTAACCTTTCGGTCAGCTTTGCACTGTCATCACGTCCTTTGTTTAGCCAAAAAGGGCTTCTGCAAGACTCGAGATTCCCAGTAGATAACCAGAAGGGCGGATCCATAACCGCCCAGAGGATGATCCATGTCCAACCGTGAAATATCCCGGCGCTCGTTCCTTCAGGGCGGGCTGGTGGCGGGTGTGAGCGTTACGCTCACGCCGCTCAGCAGTCAGGCGCTGGCTGCCTTGATGGAAAACAGCGTGACCGTGCCGTCCGAGCAGTGGCTCGGCAACAACGGCAAGGCGCGCCAGCGTAACGATGCCTTGTCCAAGGTCTGCGGCAGCAAGGTGTTTGCCCGCGACATCCGCTCCAAGGACATGCCGGGCTGGCCCCAGCAGCAAGGCCACGCCATGTTGCTGAAAACCATCAAGGCCGACCGAATCTACGATGGCTATGACCTGTCGTGGCTCGGCGCCGATTTGCAGCCTGATCGCATCGTCACCGCTGCCGACCTGGACAAGGACGGCATCGTATTCCCGGAAGAGCACGCTCCGGATCCGTTGCTGCCTGAGGGCAAGGTGCCGATGTTCATCGGTCACCCGGTGGCCATCCTGATCTGGAACGATTTCGAGCGTTTCCGTCAGGCCAAGAACAAACTCAAATTCAATGACAAAGCGATTCGTTACGGTGCGCAAGTGCCGTTCTACGAAGGCGATCCCTATGGCAGTTTCCGCTACGTGCGCGTCGGTGGCCCGACGTCGGCGGACGAAGACGAGTTCGCCAGCCTCAAGGATTCGATCCTGTTTCCGATGCTGAAAAACCGTCGCCCGGTATGGAATTCCCAGCCGAACCTGCACGGCAACCTGACCGAGCGCGGCCTGTTCTACGCCGACCGCATGAAGAAAGAGATCGACACCCCGCCGGACAACTGGCTGGTGTTCGACGAGCGTTACAAGACCCCGTCTATCGAGCCTGCTGCGATGGAGCCGGACAACGGCAACGGCTGGTACGACCCTGCGACCAAGACCCTGCATTTCGTCGTCGCCACCCAGTGCCCGCTGGAGGCTGCAACCGAGACCGCGAAGATGATCTCGCCGTCGCGCTTCGGCCTGGCCAGCCTGAACATGCACCCGGGCTACACCGTCGGTTACGGTTCCAAGGACCACAACATTTTCGTCTACTACGCGGCCCTGGCGGCGTTGTATGGCGCGGGTGTGCCGATTCGCCTGGCCAACGACCGCTACGAGCAGTTCCAGAGCGGCATCAAGCGTCACCCGTTCGACATTCGTTACCAGTTGGCGGTGGACAAGACCGACCACAGCTTCAAGATTTTCCGCGCCGAAATGAGCGTCGATGGTGGCGGTCGGATCAACTACAGCCCGTCGGTGGCTGCGGTTGGCGCAACGGCGGCTCAGTCGATCTACTACATGCCGCAGAACGATCTGCAAGTTACCGCTTACCACTCCCGCGGGGTTGAAGCGGGTTCGATGCGCGGCTACGGCACGCTACAGAGCATGGCTTCCACCGAAATGATGGTCGACGAAATCGCCGACCGCCTCGGTGTCGATGCGATCGATCTGCGTCGCAAGAACGCGCTGCGTTCGGGGATGAAAAACACCCAGGGCGCGATCCCGGCCGGTGCGCTGCGCCTGCACGAGATTCTCGACAAGGCTTCACTGCACGAAGTCTGGAAGAACCGCGACGCGATCAAGAAACAGCGTGAAGCGGCGGATCCGGACAACTGGTATGGCGTGGGTTTCGCCATTTGCCAGAAAGACTTCGGCACCGGTTCCGAAGCGCCGATGGCCAGCATCGAATTCACCGCTGAAGGGCGCATTTCCCTGCGTCACATCGGTATCGAGATCGGTACCGGCATGTCCACTTCGCAAGCCCTGGTGGTCGCTGATTTCCTCGGCAGCCCGGCGCACGACGTGAAGACCGGCGAGACCGAATGGAAGGAAATGCAGCTGGTCACCGCCGGCAACCCTTACATCATGAGCCAGGCTGAGCAGGACAACTTCCTGCGCAACCCGCGCTGGGTCGGCAAACTGGCTTCAGCCTCGTCCGCGACCAACTCCGCCTACTACTTCAGCCACGCCACCCGTGAAGCGGCGCGCGTGCTGTTTAACCACGGTTTGTGGCCGGCGGCGCTGGAGATCTGGCGTCAGGGCCCGTACGGCGGCCAGGCCAACCCCTACGTGGTGCGTCGCGAAGATGCGCATTGGGTCGACGGCAAACTGACTGCCAACGGTATGCAGCCACTGACTTTCGAAGAACTGGCCAAACATGCTCACGAGCGCGGTCTGGTCACCGCCGCCACGGTCCACGGTTTCAACCGCTGGAGCTGGGCAGAAGCCGAATACAGCATCGACGGCGTACGCGAGCGTCTGCCGCTGGACGGTCTGGCGGTGAAGTACGGCGACGGCGCCCCGAAAGCCAAGAAAGCGCAGATGACCAGCGACGGTTTCCATCTGCTGGATCGGCAGAACATCGCCTATCCGGTGGTTCAGCTGAACAACGCCGCCGTGACCTACTACAGCCCGGTGGCGACGCTGGTCGAGTTGAAGGTCAATAAAGGTTCGGCAGAAGTCGAAGTGCTCAACCATCACTCGTGGCTGGAGTGCGGTCGGGTGCTGGTCGAAGAATTGGTCCGTGGCCAGCTCGAAGGCGGGATCGCCATGGGTATCGGCCACGCCTTGATGGAAGAGATGCCGCTGTACGAAGGCGGGCCGGGGGAGGGTGACTGGAACTTCAACCGTTATCGCCTGCCGATGGCGCGCCACGTGGCGGTGTGGAAGCAGACCGCGGAGATCCTGCCGCCGCTCTCGCCAAGCGACCCGTCCAAAGGCATCGCCGAAGTGGTGATGATCCCGGTGGTTGGCGCCATCGGGAACGCCGTGGCGCACGCCATCGGCAAACGTGTCCGCGATCTTCCAATCACTGCTGCGCGCATCAAGGAGGCCCTCAATGGCTAACCGTCCGCTTCAACTGACCCTCAACGGTCAAACCGTCGGCCCGGTGGACATCCCTGATGACCTGCCGATGATCGACTACCTGCACGAATACAAGAATCTCACCGGTTCGCGCCTGGGCTGTGGCCAGGGCATTTGCCATGCCTGCGTGGTGATCGTCGACAACCCGGACGGCACCAGCGAAGAAGTGCGCACCTGTATCACCGGCGCGCATTACTTCGAAGGCAAGAAAGTCCGCACCATCGAAGGTCATGCCAAGCGTGACGAGCAAGGCCAGGTCACCGAGCTGAACCCGATCCAGCAACGTTTCGTCGATGAATTCGCCTTCCAGTGCAGCTACTGCGCGCCGGGCTTCGTCAACGCCGCGACCGTGCTGGTGGAAAAGCTGCAGCGCCAGCCGATCGTCAAAAGCAAGCTGGAACAAGTTATCGAGGACAGCCTCGGCCATCACGTCTGCCGTTGCACCGGGTACGTGCGTTACTACAACGCCACCCGCAACGTGCTGACCGATCTCGGCCTGGTCAAGGAGGGTTGAGCATGAAGCAATTACTGACCCGCCTGGCCCTGGCGGTCGGGCTGGCTGCGCCTGTGTTGGCGGCGCACGCGGATGATCAGGCCAAGCGCGGCGAATACCTCGCCCGCGCGGCCGACTGCATGGCTTGCCACACGGCACCAGGCGGCGCGCCGTTTGCCGGCGGCCTGCCGATCGTCTCGCCGTTCGGCACGATCTACGGCACCAACATCACGCCGAGCAAAGAACACGGCATCGGTTTGTACAACGATGACGAATTTTTCGCTGCGCTGACTGAAGGCAAGCGTCGTGATGGCGCCAACCTGTACCCGGCGATGCCGTACACGTCGTATCACTTGATGCCGCGTGCGGATTCGGATGCGATCCATGCGTACCTGAAAACTGTCGAGCCGATCGAGCGTGCTGCGCCGGTGACGAGCCTGAGCTTCCCGTTCAACGTGCGCCCGGGCCTGATGGGCTGGAACATGATGTACGGCAAGGCTTTGAAGCTTGAGTCTGCCGAAGGCAAAAGCGACGCCTGGAAGCGCGGCCAGTACATGGTCGAAGTGCTTGGTCATTGCGGCGAATGCCATACACCGCGCGGCTTGCCTGGCGCGATGCAACTGGACAAGCGCCTGACCGGCGGCATCCTCAACGGCTATCTGGCACCTAGCCTGTTGGCGACGGATCTGGCGGCGCGCGGCTGGAACCATCAGGACCTGAGCACGTTCCTCAAGCACGGCATGAGCGCTCAGGGCACGATGTTCAACGAAATGTTCCCGGTGTTCCACAACAGCACCCAGGGCCTGAATGATCCGGATCTGGCGGCGATGGCAACATTCCTGCTCGGCGACAAGCCGCCAGCAGCGAAAGAGCTGGCCGAAGTGCCGGTGGAAAAACTCAGTGCCAGCGCTCAACGCGGTCGTCAGGAATACTTGAACGTCTGCGCCGGCTGTCACGCGGCTGGTGGCGAAGGCAAACCGCACATCGCGGTGGCTATGCGCGGCAACACCACGCTGCGTCTGGAAGACCCACGCAACCTGTTGCGAGTGATCGAGGATGGTATCGGCGAACAGAAATTCGCCGGGTTCGAACACATGCAGCCGATGCCCGGTTTTGCCGACAAGCTCAGTACCGAACAACTGACCGATCTGCTGAACTACCTGCGTCAGGGTTGGGGTGGTCAGTCTGCTGAATTGGCGGTGGGCGATGTGCAGAAGCTCAAGGCTGACGCTCCGTCCATCGAGCACAAGGCGCACTGATCATGCAGCATCTCGATCTGCAGGTTGTGCGGCGGGCGCTGGAGTGGTCGACAGCGGGGCAGCGCATCTGGCTCTGCACCGTGCTGACCACCTACGGCTCGGCGCCTCGCGCGCCGGGTTCGCTGCTGGCGGTGAACGACGACGGACAGTGGATCGGGTCGCTGTCCGGTGGCTGCGTCGAGGAAGATTTTCTCGAGCGTGTCGCCGAAGGTGCATTTCTCGATGCGATCAACGTGGTGCGTTATGGCGAAGGGGACGATCCGCGTTCGCGGGTCAGCCTGCCCTGTGGCGGCATTCTCGATGTGCTGGTAGAGAAATTTGACGCTGACTGCGAAGTGCAGGCGCATCTGCGTGAGCTTGAATCGGCGTTGCTGGGTCAGCGCCGGTTGATTCGCGAGGTCGATCTGGCCACGGGCGCGCGTAGCCTTTTTGCGGATCGCGAGCAGGGTGCGCGGATCGAGCGTGAAATCGACCGGGTACGGATCCGCATCGGTGCTGCTCAGCGTTTGTTGCTGGCCGGCTATTCCAGCGTGGCGCAGGCGTGTGCGGAATTCGCAGTGGGTCTCGGTTTCGAGGTGATTCTCTGCGACCCGCGTGAAGAGGTGCTGGAAGGTGTGGTGCTCAATGGCGTGGAGATTCGCCGGCAATTGCCGTCGGTGTTCATCGCCGATGGTGGTTGCCACCGTGATACGGCGGTGGTGGCGTTGACCCATGATCCGCGTATCGACGATCTGGCGATGATGGAAGCGGTGCGCACAGAAGCGTTCTACATCGGCGTAATGGGCTCGCAGCAGACGTCGCAGAAGCGCTTCGAGCGATTGCGTCGGATTGGCGGATTGGGAGAGGGCGAGCTGGCGCGGATTCATGCGCCGATCGGTCTTAACCTTGGTAGCAAGACCCCGTCGGAAATTGCCTTGGCGGTGCTGGCGGATATCCTGCGGATTCGTAGCGGGATTGCGCGAGATCAGCTGTAATCCGTGCTGGATGTAAAAGGGGCCGCTTTTCAGCGGCCCCTTTTTTTGCGCGTCAGAAACCGAGCTTGTCGCGCAGTCCGTAGTACCACGCGCCCAGTGCGGCAAACGGCGTGCGCAGCAATTGCCCGCCAGGGAACGGATAGTGCGGCAGGTCGGCAAACGCATCGAAGCGCTCGGCCTGGCCTCGCAGCGCTTCGGCCAATACCTTGCCGGCCAGGTGTGTGTAGGTCACGCCGTGGCCGCTGCAGCCTTGGGAGTAATAGATGTTGTCGCCCAGGCGCCCGACCTGAGGCAGGCGCGACAGGGTCAGCAGGAAATTGCCGGTCCAGGCGTAGTCGATTTTCACGTCCTTGAGTTGCGGGAACGCCTTGAGCATTTTCGGGCGGATAATCGCTTCGATGTTCGCCGGATCCCGGGCGCCATACACCACGCCACCGCCGAAGATCAGGCGCTTGTCGCCAGTAAGACGGTAGTAATCGAGCAAGTAGTTGCAGTCTTCGACGCAGTAATCCTGCGGTAACAGGGTTTTGGCCAGTTCATCACCGAGCGGTTCGGTGGTGATGACTTGAGTGCCGCACGGCATCGATTTGGCTGCCAGTTCCGGCACCAGATTGCCGAGATAGGCGTTGCCGGCCACGATGATGAATTTGGCCCTGACCTTGCCCTGTGGCGTATGCACGACCGGGTTGGCGCCGCGTTCGATACGCACCGCAGGCGACTGCTCATAAATGGTGCCGCCGAGGGACTCCACGGCGGCGGCTTCGCCCAGCGCCAAGTTGAGCGGGTGGATGTGGCCGCCGCTCATGTCGAGCATGCCGCCGACGTATTGATCGCAGGCCACCACTTCGCGGATGCGGCGCTGATCGAGCAGTTCAAGCTGGGTGTGCCCGAAGCGTTCCCACAAGCGTTTCTGCGCTTCCAGGTGGCCCATCTGCTTGGCTGTGATTGCCGCGAATACACCGCCGTCCTTCAGGTCGCACTGGATGTTGTACTTGCTGACGCGATCACGAATGATCCGGCCGCCCTCGAATGCCATTTGCCCGAGCAATTGAGCCTGCTTTGGGCCAACGCTGCGCTCGATCACGTCAATGTCACGACTGTAGCTGTTGACGATTTGCCCGCCATTGCGCCCCGACGCGCCGAAACCGACCTTGGCGGCTTCCAGCACGGTCACGCGAAAACCGTTCTCCAGCAGGAACAGGGCCGAGGAAAGTCCCGTATAACCAGCGCCGATCACACAGACATCCGTCTCCACGTCATCCTGCAGGGCAGGGCGTGGTGGTACGGCGTTGGCCGACGCCGCGTAATAAGACTCTGGGTAAGGGGTGTTCGCCATCCTGCAGCCTCTGTTTAATATATTTTACGAGTGCGACGATCCTACCCGAGTTGAAAAACCTCCGCCAGCCACCGGGAAATCTTCTTGCGGCGGGGCGAAATTAAATATTTTGCATATTCATAGGGTTAGGTGAAAAAAAGGTGTTGACACCCCTCCGGAATTCCGTAGAATGCCGCCTCACAGCAGGCACGTAGCTCAGTTGGTTAGAGCACCACCTTGACATGGTGGGGGTCGTTGGTTCGAGTCCAATCGCGCCTACCAAACAAAATCCGCTCTGCTGGGCGGTCTAGAAGGGCTCACCGAAAGGTGGGCCTTTTTTGTTGTCTGTCGTTTCTTCAGAACGTTCACAAAAGATCGGGTTCGTTCACACTGGGCAATGTGAACGCCTAAAGCGGATGATTTTGTGGCGGTTATACTTGATAACTGAATGTGCGATGTCATATCCGATATAAGCACATTGCCTCCACTCAGCATGCCTAGCTTGAGCCGGTATCCTCCGCATCTAGGTGAATGACACGGAACGCGGGAACATTCAGTAGGGCTTTTGGGATTTGTCCTACAGCCATTGCTCGAGCTTCCCGCTAGCGTCGACGCTGCCAAGCTACTGGCTGAGACTTTTCACAACGACTCAAGGATGATCAATGATTTCCTCTGCACGATTGGGTGACAAGCATGTCTGCCCAATGCCAGGTCATGGCACCACCCCGATTGCCTCAGCTAGTGGCGACGTGAATATCAACTTCATGGGTTCTGCACGTGTTGGCGATACCTGTGGGTGTGGCGCTGTTATCACTACCGGGTTCCCTCGATTCAAGTGAACGGGCGGCCTATGGCCCATTTGGGCAGTCCCACAAGCCATGGCGGAACAATCATCACCGGATCAGGTGATGTCGGTGGTGGATTTGTAATGGGGGACGCTGGGGGGCAACAATCATCAACTTCATGGCGCTGGGACCTTTCCGGCCAGATGGCTCAGTGGACGATGAGAAGATGGCGACCTTATTATCTGACCCTAAGCTCAAGGAGAAAGCCTTAGCGGCGAACGCCTTGGTAGGCTCTAAAGCAGCCTCGGCGGAACCGAAAGCAAAGACGCAGCCAGAGACTAAGCCCGCCGCTTGTAATGATCCAGACAGGATGGAAGAACCGGCGAGCTACATTGCTGGCGAGATGAATCGCAACATTCACGATCCGGCAGTCCTCAAGATGAAACAGCTGCTGAGCTACGACGTTGCAGCAGAGACCCGCAAACAAATGGACTTGCCTTGGTATGCACAGATTGGAACTACAAGCCCTCAAGCGATAGGGGCTGCAAATGGTGCGGCTGCTATGGCCATTTGGACGGAGCGAGTTGGACAGAATCGCCCTTGGGATCACAAACCTATCCTGCTCAAACTCTTTGGTGGGGTTTGGTACAAGCAAGGAGCCCACGACTACTTTTACGACATCTGGTCGAACGTCCACTACGGATATGTCGGTATGGCTGGCGGTCTGTCTGAAAGCGCTCTTTCAGACGGTGCGGGCGTTGAGCAATTTGCCTCGGACTCCATACGGAAGGCGAAAGAGAAGTTTGTAGAAGTGCTGACGCAACAGACGCCTGAAAAACCACTTCCCGGCCCACACCGCTCAGGGAATGTTGAGGGGCTACGCGCCTTAGATGATGCTCCTGACCGAATATCGATTCAGATAGGTGTGCAGATTTTCAAGGAGCACCCAAATGGAGGCATCACAGCCAAAATGGTGATGGAAAAAGTTTTGGCAGTGGCACCAACGGAATGGGGAGACGGTATACGTGAGCATAAATGTGAAACCAACTAGATACCGGCGAATCTCTGTTGTCCTCTTCCTGATGCTCTCACCGTTTGCATTTTGGTATGTCGCAACGCCCACTGTAACAGTTCACTATTCAAAGGAAGCCACAGAGAGTCTTGGAGTCGTTTGGAATACAGAGAACAGGATCTACAGAAGTGGTCGTGGAGGCCTGTACCCCGGCGAAACCTCAATGGACTTCGGCCACATATTTCCAGACGAAGGCTTTTTTATGGAGTTCTACTGGTGGGGGAAAAAGACTCGCAACCATTGCGTCAACATCACCCAAAAATGGCCGACGACGCATATCTACCTTGATGCGAACGGCGACATTGATAGAGGCGAAGACAGCGGCACGAATACTGATCGCTTGAAGCAGTGCATTACGGACAAGGCGAAACCATAAGCTGATATTTCCAGAACCTAACCCCGCCGTTTCGGGATGTTGCACAGTGTGGAAGCGGTCTGCGTGCCAATCTAAAAATCATTTGGTGGTCCGCCCACACCAAAGGACTGTCATCCTGCTCGGCGGTTAAACTGAAGGTGTGAGCGAGCGAAGTGAGTCTGCCGTAATCGCTCCAGCCAGTTCCTGGCCCCCGCCAAACACAGGACTTGATGCAGGCGAAAAAGATGGTGAGAGAGTCGGTCTCGATCTACAACCACGAGCGTCCGCACCTGTCTTTGAAATACAAAACGCCCGATGCAACGCATCGGGCGTTGGGGTGAAGCAGGTGTAAACCTATTTCAGGACTAGACACTGCGATTTGCAAAGCGCCGCCTCGAGCGTCAGCTCGGAGCACATCTTTATGTGCTCCACCGCCTTATTCGTTTTCATCATTTTGGTTGTCGGCCGCGGTAGGCGAGGCCGACGATTAGCGCATGGCTAGTATTTTTCTGGGCATGTGAAGCCCCAGCCATTTATGACCAAGTCCTTTATTTCTTCGCCGGTCGTCGAGATGACCAGGCACTTATTGTTTTTTTTGTAATTGAATTCGCAGTACTGCACCCCTTGTGTGCATCGCTCTACCTCTACCACGCCTCTTCTATTGAGCAGGATCTCAGTGCCAATTAGCTCTGTCTCGTTTGTGATATATGGTTTCCAGCCATGATTGATCAGCTCTTTTCGAGCACTTAAAAAAGACATTCCCTTTGTGATGGGTACATCCGTTGCGTTTGCAAATGAGCTTACGCAGCAAAGGATCATGCAGGAAATACGATGTGGCTTCATTTCGTGACACCGCAAAACTTTCTATAGAAGGTTGACGCCTCATCATATGGCATATGCCGCTGGCTTGGTCGAGGGTAAGTGGAAATGCTTCCCTGCGCTCGACTGTCTTGTGTGTCGTGGTTTCGAGATCACCTTCGACGATTGGATCAATTGCATGGACAACTCGAAGTATTTCAGTAGCGGTCAAATCCTGAGTATGGCGTATAAAGCCAGCTAACCCCATTGCTTCAATACCCTACGTCTTCCATGCAGGCAGCGCCATCTTCACTGCTTTGGCTCTTTGGTGGTTTCTTTCGAGCCGCTTGAGCTGGCTGAATCCTTGTCGGTTTCATGCGACTCGGCTCCGGAGTTTGACCCGGATGCTTCTTCACCTTTTTTGTCAGCCTTGTCTTCTTTGGAATCGGATCCACCTTGGTTCACTCCGGGAATGGCGGCAGGTGGTACGGCAGATCCGGCAATGGAGACGATAGGGCTCGCCGACAAAAGACCAGCAAAGGCTAGTGCTGCGATTTTTCTGTTCATCGACCAATCCTCAGTTCAGGGTATCTGCTTGTTGGAGGGGGGGGACGAGATGAGCGTGCGGCTTGGGTGACGGGCGGCTAAAAGGGTTTGCTTGCTGGCGATGGTTTTTCCACAAAGCCATACGGTGAGCCAGATCCTGGCAGACCATAAAAATAATGTGGATATTGAATGGCTTACGATTTTATTGAACCAACCGGTTATCAAAAATACGTTGTTACATAATGAAAATATCAGTAATATCCGCCCCGCGTTCACCACCACGGTTTATGCATTTTTAAATCCCAAGCTTCCATCAGCTGCTTGGGATTTTTTTTGCCTGCGATTTACCTCTCCCCAGGCTTTCGTCCTGCCGACTCCCTCAACCCGAGTGCCTTTCTGGCGCGGCATCGGGCAAGTCCACACTTTTTCGACTACTACTGTCTGGCCGATTTTTCATCTCAGTCTGACGGGGGTTCATCGATGCTGTTTCATTGGTTTCTTGCTGCGGTTCATCTGCTGGCATTTGCCTTGGGGTTCTGGGCCGTCCTGACACGCGGAACGGCCTTCAGCCGACTGGCTGCCGGGGCTGGTGAAGTTCGGCGGGTTCTGCTCGCTGACAATCTATGGGGGATATCTGCGCTGGTGCTGCTGATCACGGGTGGCATGCGAGCTTTTGGCGGTTATGAAAAGGGCGCCGATTACTATCTGCATCAGCCTTTGTTCCATTTGAAGATGACGCTGTTTGTGCTGATTCTGCTTCTGGAGCTCGCACCGATGATTACGTTGATCAAATGGCGCGTCGGTCAGGCGCGCGGAACGCCCCTCGACACTGGGCGGGCCAAGGTGTTTGCACGAATCAGTCATGCCGAAGCGCTGTTGCTGGTTCTGATGGTGATAGCGGCCACCGGGATGGCGCGTGGGGTGACGTTCGGCTAGGCGGGCGCGATTCCCTGCTTTTATTCGGAAACGTCCGACAGCCAGCCATTGAAATGATGGTTAGTATCGGTTGCGAAGAAGGGGGGGAGGGAGTTGCAGCAGGAGGGGAAATAGCCTGCGCCGTCACCAATGAGGTGGGGGGATGGCAATACGGCGCTCGGATCTTTAGCCAGTCATTACGCGAAGGTGAACGGACTGGCTACTGACTGCGGCAGGGCTCAGGGGGTTTGTGGCTTGTCCGGTGCGGTCAGGCCAGCCTGAATGCGCTGGTAGATCTCTTCGCGGTGTACGGCAACGTTCTTTGGCGCGTTGATGCCGATGCGAACCTGTTGGCCGCTTACGCCGAGGATGGTGATCGTAATGTCATCACCAATGTTTATGCTTTCACCGACTTTGCGGGTGAGTATCAGCATGGTCTTCTCCTTGATTGCTTTGTAGGGCACCTGATTCAGACAGTGCAGAGGTCGGTGGTACGTATAGATTAGTGCGAAGTCTCACGGTTTGGGTGCCTCTTTCTGACGCGCAGATGCGGCATTAATTCCCAGCGCGTAACTATACAGGTGCTGCATTCATCAATCTCGTTGTTTTGTGCCCATTTTGCGGGGCTCTGAAAGTATTCGCGAATGTTAAGATCTCCCTTTCGAGAATTCAGAGGGAAGCGTTGTGCGCAAATTGGTCTGGGTAGTCGCAGCACTGGCATTGGCGGGATGTGGTGAAGGCAAGAGCGTGGATGCGCAAAAGCCAAAATCGGTAGCGGTGGCAGCGCCGGCAGCCGTGTCCGGGCCGCAGTGGGATCTGGAGGTGCGCGGTGAAACGCCTCAGGCTGTCAGTGACCTCAGCGGCTGGTTGATCGAGCATGCGTTTATCGCCAATGTCATCAAGGATGTCAGCGGAAAAACCCGGATCCTGCTGGGGCCATTCAATTCCCAAGCCGAAGCCGAATCGAAACAGGCTGACGTGAATGCGGCGCTGATCAAGGCGAAAAAGCAGAACATCGAGACGCTGGTGATCGAACGTACCGCAGCGCAGTAAGCATTCCTTTCAGCGGAGCTGACTAAAGGGAGTCCGGTGTGATTCGTTTTTACAGGAGTCACCGAAGATTCTCAGAAGGAGCTCCGCATGGCCTCCGCCAACCCCTACAAGTTGTTCGACGTCGTTTTGCGTCACAAGCGTCAGCTGAGCCCGCATCTCATGCGGATTACGCTCGCCAGCCCGGCTGTTGCCGAGATGGCAACCTGGGCGCCTGATCAGCGCGTCAAACTGTTTTTTCCGGCTGCGGACGGTTCGCCAGCCCGGCTCTCTCAGGGTGAGGGTTGGTACGCTCGTTTCCGCTCAATGCTGGCGGATCGGCGCCCGGCGATGCGCACCTATACCATTCGTCATTTGCGTGCCGATCAGGGCGAAGTCGACATCGACTTTGTACTGCATGGCGAAACCGGGCCGGCTTCGCGCTGGGCTCTTCGGGCGCAGCCGGGCGAGTCGATGCAGATTCTTGCGCCCGATTGCCGGTTCTCGGCCGAAGAGGCGGGTGGCTTTGAATGGAAGCCTCCGCAAACCCTCCAGCAGCTTTTGCTGGTCGCCGACTCAACGGCATTGCCCGCCGCGATGGGGATTCTCGAGGAGCTGGCAGCGCTTGCACAGCCACCCCAGACTCAAGTGTTCTTCGAGGTCGACAGTGCCCAGGACATGCTTGCAGTCCCGGACTGGCCTGGCCTTTCGGTGCAGTGGTTGATCCGAGAGCAGGCGGGAGCGACGGTTGCCGGGACGCTGATGGTGGAGGCGGTGCGAAAGGCTGTGCTACCTGTCGACGCATCGACGGTCAATCAGGCTGTAGAGCTGGCCGACGTCGATATCGATCAGGAGATTCTCTGGGAAATCGCTGAAACCGCCACTGACGGTTTCTATGGCTGGGTCGCCGGTGAGTCCGCTGCGGTCATGAATTTGCGCAGATACCTGATCAAGAAGCGCGGTATTCCTCGCGAATCACTCAATCTGATGGGCTACTGGCGTTACAACAAGCCCGGCAGCTAACCACAAAAAAGGCCTCGAGCTTGCAGCGCGAGGCCTTTTCTTTTGCGCGAACGATCAGCCGCAGGCTTTCATGTTCACCGGCCCGACAAACTCGTTGCCGCGACCCATCACACACGCCACGCTCTGATTGCGCTGGCGCTCCCAGTCTTGCACCGGGTACGTCTTGTCCCACGCTTCATACAATTGGCGATCCTGCTTCGACAGGCGCAAGCCGTATTGCTTGCTCATGTAGAAATAGGTGCGGGCGATCATGCCGCGAATCGAAGGGCGGGGCATGACCTTCTTCGCCTTGAAGTCGACCTGGGTCAGGCAGGAGCCATACTGACCCTTTTCGACCGGTAGCCAACCGTAACTGAAGTTGCTGCGATCACCATTGACCTCGCCGATGCTGGGTACCAGGTTGTGCAGGTCGGCTTCGGCTTTCTGGTAGCTCGGGTCATAGCGTGTGCAATTCTTGCGTCCGCCGTCCTGCCAGCACTGGCGCTGATGGCCGAATTCCCAGGCCGGGACAATGTGTTCCCACTCAATGCGGGAGGCGCGCTTGGCATTTTTACGCGGTACATAACCGCAAGCGGCCAGGTCGACCTTGTTGCCCGTGTATTTGCACCCGCAATAAAACTCGGTGGATTGTGGGGCGTACAGCTTCCAGGCGATCTTCTTGGCCTCGTTGAATGTGCGGGGCGCGCCAGCGTGGGCGCCTAGAGAAATGAACAGTAAAAGCAAAGCAAAAAAACGGACAATCATTGAGTCAATCTTCCTTCGGTACAACCCAGAAAATCTGCACGCCACCATCGTCTCGATAGGCGAGGGTGACGTTGTCGTTCTCGTCGATCTCTTCCAGCAGGCGCTCCCACTCATCCATCGGTTCATCCGGGAGACGGAAGATCAGAGCGGCTTTGGCTTTTTGTGCGGTGGGGGAGTTGATGATCTTTTGAACACGCATGCCCATGCGTTCGTAAGCATCGGGAGCATCAGAGGAAGTGGCCACGAGGTTATCCTTATTAAGCTGTACGTGCATACAGTATTTAACTGTAAGCATTTTCGCAACTGCTTAAAAATCAAGAAAATCCTCTGACAGCGGTTTTCCGGTTTTGATGTGGCTCATCCGAAATATTTGTGCAGGAAAGGTGCGAAGGCGGTGTAGGCAATTGCACCACCCGCCAGAGCGGCGAGTGGTGAGAGAAGTGCCCGGTCAGGATGAGACCGGGCGAGGGTGAATCAGTACTCCCAGAACATCCGTTGCAGCTCTTTGCTGTCGTTGGTTTTGGTCAGGGCGACCATCGCCAGGATGCGGGCCTTCTGCGGGTTCAGGTCGTGAGCCACGACCCAGTCGTACTTGTCGTCAGGCTGTTCGGCGTTACGCAGAATGAAGCCGCCGGCATTGACGTGGGAAGAACGAATGATCTGAACGCCATCCTTGCGCAGGGCCTGCAGGGCCGGGACGACGCGAGAAGACACCGAGCCGTTGCCGGTGCCGGCGTGGATGATGGCTTTGGCGCCGGATTGAGCCAGGGCTTTGTAGGCGGTGTCGCCGACATTGCCGTAGGAATAGGCGATTTCTACGTCGGGAAGGCTCTTGATGTTCTTGATGTCAAATTCCGAATCCATGGTGTGGCGCTTGGCTGGCAAGCGGAACCAGTAGGACTTGCCTTCGACCACCATGCCCAGCGGGCCCCATGCGCTCTTGAACGCTTCGGTCTTGATGTTGATCATCTTGCTGACGTCGCGGCCGGACTGGATTTCATCGTTCATGGTTACCAGCACGCCCTTGCCGTGGGCTTCTTTGCTGCTGGCGACGGCGACTGCGTTGTACAGGTTGAGCATGCCGTCCGCCGACATGGCGGTGCCTGGGCGCATCGAGCCGACAACGATGATCGGCTTGTCGGTTTTCTCCACCAGGTTCAGGAAGTAGGCGGTTTCCTCCAGGGTGTCGGTGCCGTGGGTGATGACGATGCCATCGACGTCTTTGCTGTCGGCCAGTTCGGATACGCGGCGACCCAGTTGCAGCAGGTTTTCATTGGTGATGCTTTCCGACGCGATCTGCATGACTTGCTCGCCACGCACATTCGCCAGTTTGCTCAGCTCAGGGATGCCGGCGATCAATTGTTCGATACCAACCTTGGCGGCCTGATAGGTAGCGCTGTTGGCCGCACTGGCGCCAGCGCCGGCAATGGTGCCGCCTGTGGCAAGGACCACCACGTTGGCCAGTTTGGTCTGGGTTTCGACTTCTTTTGCCTGAAGGGCGGAGGGCAGGAGCAGCAACAGGGCCAAAGCGCCCGGGACCAATGTGTTGAAAGCAGATTTCATTATTTTTCTCTCTAGTAGTGAGACGGTGCTGGTGCAGGTTCATCTAGATGCGCCCCGGGCCGATCTGAATGCCAGGGGTGCAGGGAGGGAGCAGGATCTGTACCAGCCGTACTTTGCTTTAGAGAAATGTTTAACTTGATGATTTATATCAATATTTTATGAGTTGACGAGTTTCTGGCTGAATCGTTTATCCGGTATTCCGAACAAGGAAGGTTTTCGTGTTCGGCTCTCCGAAAAGGACTACGTCTTTTGCAGGACAAGTGAGGTTGCCGGATTTGGATTCTCTGCTAAAGAAAGCTTCCCACAGGCCGATGGGTGGTAAAGGAAACTGGAATTGAGGGAGTTCACATGTCACTGACGATCGGTTTTTCAAACCCCGGTGCCGTCACCATCGGCGGCAAAACCGCAGCAACGATCAATGCGATGAGTGAAGCGCAAGCGGATGCTTCAACCGAAGCGCTGGGCACAGAAAAACCAGAGAGCAATCAGGTCAAGACCGGCGGTCCCGCACAAGAAGGCAGCAAGGCTGAAGGGGAAGGCGATAACCTGAGCCTCACCGTCAAGATGTTGCTGAAGCGGATGCAGGAATTACAGAAGCAATTGCAAGAGCAGCAACAGCGACTGGCCGCGGCACAAGCCGCGAGCTATCCGACTCCGGAAGCGAAGTCGCAGGCGGTCATGGCCGTTCAGGGGGAGATCGCTCAAACAAGCGGTGCGCTGTTGGAAGTCTCGGCTGCTCTGGTCAAGGAAATGTCCAAGGGTTCGTCTGGCGGCAACCTGGTCAACACCACGGCTTGAGCATTCAAGGGGCGAATATGCAGATTCGCCCTACAATCAAAACCGATTTCTGATTGTTGACAAATAGGGGCAGGGTTCGCATAGTTCGGTCTACGCAAACGTTTGCGCGGCCTTCGCGATGAGTTGAACTCGTCGTGGAACGCAGCGAAGCTTACGCCAGCGCAAGCGTTGCTCACAATAATCATAAGATCGGAGTGAACTCATGAAGCTGCCATTCGCTGGACGTCTTCTCGCTGTCGCCATGTTGGCTGCCGCATCCGCCGCACTGCCCGTCTCTTCGGCTTTCGCCGAGTCCCCGGAAAAACCAAAAGTCGCACTGGTCATGAAGTCCCTGGCCAACGAATTCTTCCTCACCATGGAAGACGGCGCCAAGGCTTACCAGAAAGAACACTCCGCCGATTTCGACCTGATCTCCAACGGCATCAAGGACGAAACTGACACAGCAGGCCAGACCCGCATCGTCGAGCAGATGATTCTGGCGAAGGTCAATGCACTGGTCATCGCGCCTTCTGACTCCAAGGCCATGGTGCCGGTGATCAAGAAAGCCGTCGATGCCGGTATCACCGTGATCAACATCGACAACCAACTCGATCCGGCTGTCATCAAAAGCAAAAATATCTCCGTACCGTTCGTAGGCCCGGATAACCGCAAGGGTGCACGTCTGGTGGGCGAGTACCTGGCCAAGCAGCTGAAGGCCGGTGACGAAGTCGGCATCATCGAGGGCGTTTCCACAACGACCAACGCCCAGCAGCGTACCGCTGGTTTCAAGGATGCGATGGAAGCCGCGCAGATCAAGATTGTTTCCCTGCAGTCCGGCGATTGGGAAATCGACAAGGGCAACAAGGTAGCTGCGTCGATTCTCAGTGAGTACCCGGACGTCAAGGCACTGCTGGCCGGTAACGACAGCATGGCCGTCGGCGCTGTTTCCGCTGTGCGTGCTGCCGGCAAGGCCGGGCAGGTACAAGTGGTCGGTTACGACAACATCAACGCCATCAAGCCGATGCTGCAGGATGGTCGTGTCTTGGCAACCGCCGATCAGTTCGCCGCCAAACAGGCCGTCTTCGGCATCGAGACCGCGCTGAAAATCATCAAGGGCGAGAAAGTCGACAGTGGCGCCAACGGCGTCATCGAAACCCCGGTCGAGCTGGTCACCAAGAAGTAGTCCTTCGGCGACACAATGGCGCTCGTCCGTCCGGGCGAGCGCATGGAGAGTTTTTATGTCAGTTTCCGCCCCGAACGCTGTCCTCTCGGTCAGCGGTATCGGTAAGACCTATGCGCAGCCGGTGCTCACCGGCATCGACTTGACGCTGATGCGCGGTGAAGTGCTGGCGCTGACCGGCGAGAACGGTGCCGGTAAAAGTACCCTGTCGAAGATCATTGGTGGCCTGGTAACCCCGACCACCGGGCAGATGCAGTTCCAGGGCAAGGAGTATCGCCCCGGTAGCCGTACCCAGGCCGAAGAGCTTGGCGTGCGCATGGTCATGCAAGAACTCAATCTGCTGCCGACCCTTTCGGTGGCGGAAAACCTGTTTCTCGACAACCTGCCGAGCAACGGCGGCTGGATCAGTCGCAAACAACTGCGCAAAGCTGCAATCGAGGCAATGGCTCAGGTCGGCCTGGATGCCATCGACCCGGACACGCTGGTCGGTGAGCTGGGCATCGGTCACCAGCAAATGGTCGAGATTGCGCGCAACCTGATCGGTGATTGCCATGTGCTGATCCTCGACGAGCCGACCGCGATGCTCACCGCTCGCGAAGTCGAAATGCTCTTCGAGCAGATCACCCGGCTGCAGGCGCGCGGCGTTGCGATCATCTACATCTCCCACCGCCTTGAAGAGCTGGCTCGCGTTGCGCAGCGTATCGCCGTGTTGCGTGACGGCAACCTTGTTTGCGTCGAACCGATGGCCAACTACAACAGCGAGCAACTGGTCACCCTGATGGTCGGTCGCGAACTGGGCGAACACATGGACATGGGCCCGCGCAATATCGGTGCCCCAGCGCTGACGGTCAAAGGCCTCACTCGCTCCGACAAGGTGCGCGATGTGTCCTTTGAAGTGCGCGCCGGTGAGATTTTTGGCATTTCCGGATTGATCGGGGCGGGGCGCACGGAGCTGTTGCGCCTGATCTTCGGCGCCGATCTCGCCGACAGTGGAAGCGTTGCTCTCGGTTCGCCGGCGCAGGTAGTGAGTATCCGCTCGCCGGTCGACGCGGTGCGTAACGGCATTGCCCTGATCACTGAAGACCGAAAGGGTGAAGGCCTGCTGCTGAGCCAGTCGATCAGCGCCAACATTGCTCTGGGCAATATGCCGGAAATTTCCAGCGGTGGTTTCGTCAACAACGGTGACGAAATCTCTCTGGCCAAACGGCAGATCGACGCCATGCGCATCCGCAGTTCGAGCCCGACTCAACTCGTATCCGAATTGTCCGGCGGCAACCAGCAAAAAGTCGTGATCGGCCGCTGGCTGGAGCGAGACTGTTCGGTGTTGTTGTTCGATGAGCCGACTCGCGGTATCGACGTCGGCGCCAAGTTCGACATTTATAACCTGCTCGGCGAACTGACCCGGCAGGGCAAGGCGCTGGTGGTGGTCTCCAGCGACCTGCGCGAGTTGATGCTGATCTGCGACCGCATCGGGGTGCTGTCGGCGGGGCGTCTGATCGACACGTTCGAGCGTGACAGCTGGACCCAGGATGACTTGCTTGCCGCCGCGTTCGCCGGCTACCAAAAACGTGATGCGTTGCTCAACGAAGCAGCGCCTAGGGATCTCCCATGAAAACTGCATCTTCTGCCGGTAAACGTAGTGGCAACTTCTACGGCCTGGGTACTTACCTGGGCCTGGCCGGTGCCTTGCTGGCGATGGTTGCGCTGTTCTCGGTCATGAGCAGCCACTTCCTGTCGTACAACACCTTCAGCACCCTGGCCAACCAGATCCCCGACCTGATGGTGTTGGCGGTGGGCATGACCTTCGTGCTGATCATCGGCGGGATCGACCTGTCGGTGGGTTCGGTGCTGGCGCTTGCGGCATCGACCGTCAGCGTGGCGATTCTGGGCTGGGGCTGGAGTGTCTTGCCGGCTGCGCTGCTTGGCATGGCAGTGGCGGCACTGGCCGGCACGGTGACTGGCTCGATCACGGTCGCCTGGCGAATTCCGTCGTTTATCGTTTCGCTCGGTGTACTGGAGATGGCCCGGGGTCTGGCGTATCAGATGACCGGTTCGCGTACCGCCTACATCGGTGATTCATTCGCCTGGCTGTCGAACCCGATCGCTTTCGGCATTTCGCCGTCGTTCATCATTGCCTTGCTGGTGATCTTCATTGCTCAAGCGGTGTTGACCCGGACCGTGTTCGGTCGCTACCTGATCGGTATCGGTACCAATGAGGAAGCGGTGCGGCTGGCGGGCATCAACCCAAAACCGTACAAGATTCTGGTGTTCAGCCTGATGGGGCTGCTGGCGGGGATCGCGGCGCTGTTCCAGATTTCCCGTCTGGAAGCTGCCGACCCGAACGCCGGTTCAGGCCTTGAGCTGCAAGTCATCGCTGCTGTGGTGATTGGCGGTACCAGTCTGATGGGCGGCCGTGGTTCGGTGATCAGTACGTTCTTCGGCGTATTGATCATTTCCGTGCTGGCGGCCGGTCTGGCGCAGATCGGCGCAACCGAGCCGACCAAGCGCATCATCACCGGTGCAGTGATCGTCATCGCGGTAGTGCTCGATACGTATCGTAGCCAGCGCGCAAGCCGGCGGGGCTGAGACATGGCGACGATCAAGGATGTGGCGGCGCTTGCGGGAATTTCCTACACGACCGTCTCCCATGTTGTGAACAACACCCGGCCGGTGAGTCAGGAGGTGCGGCTGAAAGTCGAGGCGGCGATCAAGAGCCTCGACTATGTACCGAGCGCCGTCGCCCGATCGCTGAAGGCCAAGACGACTGCGACCATTGGCTTGCTCGTGCCCAACAGCCTCAACCCGTACTTTGCCGAACTGGCGCGCGGGATCGAGGATTACTGTGAGCGTAATGGCTACTGCGTGATTCTCTGCAACTCCGACGACAACCCGGAAAAACAGCGCAGCTATCTGCGGGTGTTGCTGGAGAAGCGTATCGATGGCTTGATCGTCGCCTCCGCTGGCGGTGACAGTGGCCTGGTGCAGGGGCTGGCCGGGGTCAAGACGCCGATGGTGATCGTTGATCGGGGCCTGGAAGGGGTGGACGCCGATCTCGTGCGCATCGACCATGAATATGGCGCCTATCTGGCAACGAGGCACCTGATCGAGCTTGGACATCGTGATATCGCCACCATTGGCGGCCCGGCGAGCACCAGTGTTGCGCAAATGCGTCAGGCCGGATTTTGCCGCGCCTTGAAAGAGGCGGGTATTGAAGTGCCGCCATCGCGGATGCTGGAAAGCGATTTCACCAGCACGGGCGGCTATAACGCAGCTGCGGCTCTGCTTGAGCGCAATCCTCCGAGCGCAATCTTTGCCGGCAACGACATGATTGGCATCGGTGTATTGCGAGCTGCCGCCGAGCGCAATGTGCGCGTACCCGCCGAACTGTCGGTAATCGGCTTCGACGATATCCAGATGAGCCGTTACGTGTATCCGGCGCTGACCACTGTTGGTCAGTCGATCCTGCAACTGGGAGAGATGGCGGCAGAAGTGTTGCTGCGAAGAATTACTACCCCGGATCTGGCCACTGATCAGCGGATCGTGACCCCGAGTATTGTCTTGCGAGAGTCGACTGCGCCGCTGGCTGGCGTGTTTACCGAATATCGCTGAAACCGAATTGATGAGTAGTGATGTATGCCCGCAAATGTAGTGGTAATAGGCAGCCTGAACATGGACCTGGTCACCCGGGCGCCTCGTTTGCCCCGGGGTGGTGAGACACTGATCGGTCATTCGTTCGCCACGGTGTCGGGTGGCAAGGGTGCCAACCAGGCGGTGGCCGCTGCCCGGTTGGGCGCGCAGGTGTCGATGATCGGTTGTGTCGGCAATGACGACTATGGCGTGCAATTGCGCGAGGCATTGCTGGCCGAGCAGATCGATTGCCAAGCGGTCAGCGTCGTCGAGGACTCCAGTGGCGTGGCGCTGATTGTGGTCGATGACAACAGTCAGAATGCGATCGTCATCGTCGCCGGGGCTAACGGCTCGATGACGCCAGCGGTGATCGACCGGTTCGACGCGGTGCTGCAGGCGGCGGATGTCATCATCTGTCAGCTGGAAATTCCCGATGCTACCGTCGGTCATGCGCTCAAGCGCGGTCGCGAACTGGGCAAGACAGTGATCCTGAACCCGGCCCCGGCCAGCCGTCCGCTACCGGCAGACTGGTTTGCCTCCATCGACTACCTGATTCCCAATGAAAGCGAGGCTGCCGCCCTCAGCGGTTTGCCGGTGGACTCGCTGCAAAGCGCTGAAAAAGCGGCTGCTCGGCTGATTTCCATGGGCGCCGGCAACGTGATCGTCACGTTGGGTGCTCAGGGGGCATTGTTCGCCAATGCTGCGGGTTACCAGCATTTTCCTGCACCCAAAGTGAAGGCGGTCGATACCACGGCTGCCGGGGATACCTTCGTCGGCGGTTTCGCGGCAGCGCTGGCCGCTGGCAAAGCCGAAGCCGAGGCCATTCGTTTTGGTCAGATAGCTGCGGCGCTGTCGGTCACTCGAGCGGGTGCCCAGCCGTCCATTCCTACTTCATCTGACGTACAGGCGTTCAAACCCGCATGAAAAAGACTCCTTTGCTCAATATCGCGCTGTCCCGGCTTGTCGCCTCCCTTGGTCATGGCGACATGGTCGTGATCGGTGACGCCGGCTTGCCCGTGCCGCCGGGCGTCGAGTTGATCGACCTCGCGCTGACCCACGGTGTTCCGGATTTCGTCAGCACCTTGAAGGTCGTGCTCAGCGAAATGCAGGTGGAGAGTCATGTGCTCGCCCAGGAAATCTTCGACAAACAACCTACTGCGCTGGCTTCGCTGGACGCATTGAATGAAGAAGGTGCAATCGGGCGACGCGATCTGCTCAGTCACGAGCAATTCAAGGTTCTCAGCCGACAGGCGCGAGCGATTGTTCGTACAGGCGAATGTCAGCCGTACTGCAACATCGTGTTGGTGGCCGGGGTAACATTTTAATCGGGTTCAGACCCTTTCGATTTCATATGCACAAGGAATGCGCCATGCACCGCTATGCTCAAAAAATGCACCAACTGATCCGGAGTCTTCTGCTTTTGTCCGTGATAACCGCGACCGGCGCCCAGGCGGCGGAAAAGATCGATCTGATCATCGACACCGATCCGGGTGCCGATGATGTGGTGGCCCTGTTGTTTGCTCTGGCATCGCCAGAGGAACTGAATATTCGCGCGCTGACCACCGTGGCTGGCAACGTGCGTCTCGACAAGACCTCTCGCAATGCGCGACTGGCTCGTGAGTGGGCAGGGCGCGAAGAGGTGCCGGTCTACGCCGGCGCACCGAAACCGTTGATGCGCACGCCGATCTACGCCGAGAACATCCATGGCAAGGAAGGCCTGTCGGGTGTCACCGTGCACGAACCGAAAAAAGGCCTGGCTGAAGGCAATGCGGTCAACTACCTGATCGACACCCTGAAAAAAGCCAAGCCGCACAGCATCACCATTGCCATGCTTGGGCCACAAACCAACCTGGCACTGGCGCTGATCCAGGAGCCGGAAATCGTTCAGGGCATCAAGGAAGTGGTCATCATGGGCGGCGCCCATTTCAACGGCGGTAACATCACGCCAGTGGCCGAGTTCAACCTGTATGCCGATCCGCAAGCGGCTGAAGTCGTGCTCAAAAGCGGCGTGAAACTGACTTACCTGCCGCTGGATGTGACCCACAAGATCCTCACCAGCGATGCGCGCCTGAAGCAGATCGCGGCGCTGAACAACAATGCGAGCAAGATTGTTGGCGACATCCTCAACGAGTACATCAAGGGCGATATGGAACACTACGGTATTCCGGGTGGCCCGGTGCACGACGCTACGGTCGTGGCTTACCTGCTCAAACCAGAGCTGTTCACCGGCCGTTCGGTGAACGTGGTGGTCGACAGCCGTGAAGGTCCGACCTTCGGGCAGACCATCGTCGACTGGTATGACGGCCTGAAAGCCCCGAAAAATGCCTTCTGGGTGGAAAATGGTGATGCTCAGGGCTTCTTCGATCTGTTGACCGAACGCCTGAAACGTCTGAAGTAAGCGACAGGCCCGCAGGTGCCAGCCTGCGGGCCTTTATTCTTTCTCGATGTCCGATGTGCCTTTGAAGTCATCCGGATACTTCTCGAACAGCTGGGCGATAAATGATTGCGCGGCTTGCGTTCCCAGTGTCTTGACCAGCAGGTCGATGCTGATCAGTGCCAATTCCTCCGGGCTGCCCGGACTGTAAGAGCTATGGCCTTGTGGCCAGTGGGCCTTGATGTCGGCTGAGATGCTTACGGTCGTCATGATGGGGCTCGGAAGGTCACGGGATTGGAGTTTTGAGTTAACCACTTTGTCCGGCGTTTGGCACTGCGACTTAGGCATGAGCGCAGGGCTATGCGACACTTGGTCGTCTCCGAAAAACCAAGGACTGAGCTGTGCAGATCGATTTGAATTCCCCCGGCGGCCTGACGCTGGATGCTGTGCGTCTGATGCTGGCCTCTGCCAGTGATGATGAGCACACCCAATTGCGTGTGACCAAAGGCGGCATTGCGTATATCTCTTCGGGCGTCACGGGTGGTCAGGATATCGATGGCTTGTCGTTTCGTCTGGAAACCTGGGCCAAGGGTTCGGGCTATGTGGGCAACGTTGCAGCGAGCGATGAGGTCTGGGTGATGCAGATATTCAACGCGCTCAAGGACAACTGGCCGAACCCGCCCTATGACTACATTGACGTCTACTGAGCGCTGTTCATATTCAGTGACGATTGTGTGATGAAGTATCAGGCGTAGCTCAGGCAAACTCGCCGTTTTTCTGATCGTGGGGCAGGGGAGTGGCGCAAGTCATGAAACCAAACGCTGTATCGGCGGTCGCACGATGTTCGCTCAACTATTGAAAAAGGAGGCTTCATGCCTTGGAAGCTCGCGTCACTGGGTACTCTGATGGCGGTTGCCATGCTGGCTGGCTGCAACACAACCTCCAGTGAGTCGCAGAAGGATCCCGTGGCGGCCGAAACCGGTCACAGTCGTTGCGAGGCAACAGCTGCGGAGTTCACCGTCGGCAAAAAGGCTTCGCCGGAATTGCTGGAGCAGGCGCGCAAAAAAGCCGGCGCGCAGAATGCCCGGTTCCTCAAGCCTGACGACATGATCACCCTGGAATACCGTTCTGATCGGCTGAACCTCAATACCGACAGCAATCTGGTGGTTACCCGGGCCAGCTGCGGCTGAGTCGCACAGGATTTTGTAGCGCCCATAAAAAACCCCGTCACATGGACGGGGTTTTTTTAGTGCGCCGAGAAATTACTCTGGGCGAACTTGTGCAGCTTGCATACCCTTTTGGCCTTTCTCAGCCACGAAGGAAACGGTCTGGCCTTCTTTCAGGCTTTTGAAACCGTCGGATTCGATAGCTTTGAAGTGTACGAACAGGTCGTCACCGCCACCTTGAGGAGTGATGAAGCCGAAGCCTTTTTCATCGTTGAACCATTTAACGGTGCCGGTTTGGCGATTAGACATGGTGTATCTCCAAGAAACATATATTTTCAGTAGTACTGTGCTGCTCAGGCCAACTGGGCACACCGGAGTATCATAGTCGAAATGTTCGCTTTGGTAGCCCCCCGGACGTGCTGTTTGCTTTCATATTGCGGATGTTTCGACATTCTGAATGGCTACAACCCCCGGTTTCAGCGGCTTTCAGCCGAAACGAAGGGGTGTAAAAAAACCTATAAAACCTGCGTAAAATATCGGATTCAGGGTCATTTTGACCGGTTCCGGCCTGCAGAGCGCCCGCAAATCCCTTCGCCACAGATTATTTCTGCACTCGGCAAACCGAGATTTCTTTCAGTGCGCGCTGGCCCAGCTCGCCGCTTGGCGGAGTGTTCTTGTCCATCAGTTGAGCGATTTCCTGGGAGGTGAATTTCTTCTCCAGGACGTCGGCACCGCAGGTGCAGTGCTGCTTGGCCACGGTCGGGTTGACGCTTTGGCTGGCGGCTTTGGTGCAGTCATTCATGTATTGCTCTTTCACGCCCGCAGGCCAGGCAGCCTGAGCGCTCAGTGGCAGCAGCATTGCCAGGGGAGCCGCGAAGGCGAAAAGTCGGATAAGGCGCATGTCTGAAACTCCTTGGTTTGAGTAATTCGGGGTAATTCTCAGCCCATTTGAGGTTAGCCGTACATCTCAAGTTCACTGCGCACCGTTAAAATGAGCAATCAGGGGCTGGCTCAATTCGTTCGCCGCTGTGACCGTTCATCTGTGCTAGGATGCCCGACTCGGGCGTTCGCAGGCTCCGGATGACCTTCAGTCCCGGAAGCGGCGGCGTACGAATACTCTGATTTGAATCCCAGTCACTCTGGTTCGGTTTTCCGGTTGGCCGCAAGGCTCCTGCCGCTGTAAGGCAGGCGTTCGTCATTGAATGGCCTGGATCGGATCTTGTACTGGCTCATCCCAACCCACGTGACCTTTGGTAGGGGTCACCACTAGGAGAGGAGGCGCCATGCCAACTATTACTCTTCCCGACGGCAGTCAACGTTCATTCGATCACCCGGTTTCCGTAGCCGAGGTCGCCGCCTCTATCGGTGCAGGCCTGGCCAAGGCCACCCTGGCCGGCAAGGTCAACGGCAAGCTGGTCGACGCCTGCGACATCATCGACAGCGACGCAACGCTGCAAATCATCACGCCAAAGGATGAAGAGGGGCTGGAGATCATTCGCCACTCTTGCGCCCACCTGGTTGGCCATGCGGTCAAGCAGTTGTACCCGACGGCCAAAATGGTCATCGGTCCGGTCATTGACGAAGGCTTCTATTACGACATCGCCTTCGAGCGTCCTTTTACGCCGGACGACATGGCGGCCATCGAACAGCGCATGCAACAGCTGATCGATACCGATTACGACGTTATCAAGAAAGTCACTCCGCGTGCCGAAGTGATCGAAGTGTTCAAGGCTCGCGGCGAAGACTACAAGCTGCGCCTGGTCGAGGACATGCCGAATGAGCAGGCCATGGGCCTGTACTATCACGAAGAATACGTCGACATGTGCCGCGGTCCGCACGTGCCGAACACCCGCTTCCTGAAATCCTTCAAGTTGACCAAGCTGTCCGGCGCTTACTGGCGCGGTGATGCCAAGAACGAGCAATTGCAGCGCGTTTACGGCACCGCTTGGGCTGACAAGAAGCAGCTGGCTGCCTACATCCAGCGAATCGAAGAAGCTGAAAAGCGCGATCACCGCAAGATCGGCAAACGCCTGGGCCTGTTCCACACCCAGGAAGAAGCGCCGGGCATGGTGTTCTGGCACCCGAATGGCTGGACTCTGTACCAGGTACTCGAGCAGTACATGCGCAAGGTGCAGCGCGACAATGGCTATCTCGAGATCAAGACGCCGCAAGTCGTTGACCGTAGCCTGTGGGAAAAGTCCGGGCACTGGGCCAACTACGCCGACAACATGTTCACCACTGAGTCGGAAAGCCGCGACTACGCGATCAAGCCGATGAACTGCCCTTGCCACGTGCAAGTGTTCAATCAGGGGCTGAAGAGCTACCGCGAACTGCCGATGCGTCTGGCCGAGTTCGGTGCCTGCCACCGTAACGAACCGTCGGGTGCGCTGCACGGCATCATGCGTGTGCGTGCGTTCACCCAGGACGACGCCCACATTTTCTGCACCGAAGAGCAGATGCAGGCCGAATCCGCCGCGTTCATCAAGCTGACCATGGATGTTTACCGCGACTTCGGCTTCACCGACGTCGAGATGAAACTGTCCACTCGTCCGGAAAAACGCGTTGGTTCCGACGAGCTGTGGGATCGCGCCGAAGCTGCTTTGGCCGCGGCCCTTGATAGCGCGGGCCTTCCGTACGATCTGCAGCCGGGCGAGGGCGCATTCTATGGTCCGAAGATCGAATTCTCGCTGAAAGATTGCCTCGGTCGCGTGTGGCAATGTGGTACTTTGCAGCTCGATTTCAACCTGCCAGTGCGTCTTGGTGCCGAATACGTCTCCGAAGACAACAGCCGCAAGCATCCGGTCATGTTGCACCGTGCGATCCTCGGTTCGTTCGAGCGTTTCGTCGGGATTCTGATCGAGCACTACGAAGGTGCATTCCCTGCGTGGCTGGCGCCAACCCAGGCAGTGATCATGAATATCACTGATAAACAGGCAGATTTTGTTGCTCAGGTCGAAAAAACTCTCAACGAAAGCGGGTTTCGTGCCAAGTCTGACTTGAGAAATGAAAAGATCGGCTTTAAAATCCGCGAGCATACTTTGCTCAAGGTTCCATATCTCTTGGTTATTGGGGATAAGGAAGTCGAGATGCAGACTGTCGCTGTGCGTACTCGTGAAGGTGCTGACCTGGGCTCGATGCCCGTCGCCCAGTTCGCTGAGTTTCTCGCGCAAGCGGTTTCCCGGCGTGGTCGCCCAGATTCGGAGTAATTATTATTAAGCGTGAAATGAGACAAGATAAACGAGCTGCACCGAAAGCCCCGATCAACGAGAATATCTCGGCACGCGAGGTTCGGTTAATTGGCGCTGATGGCGAGCAGATTGGCATCGTCTCGATTGATGAAGCGCTTCGTATTGCTGAAGAAGCAAAGCTTGATCTGGTAGAAATCTCTGCAGACGCAGTCCCACCGGTTTGCCGTGTGATGGACTACGGCAAATCGATCTTCGAAAAGAAGAAGCAGATTGCTGCGGCGAAGAAGAACCAGAAGCAGATTCAGGTAAAAGAAATCAAGTTTCGTCCAGGGACGGAGGAAGGGGATTACCAGGTAAAACTGCGCAACCTGGTACGTTTCCTGAGTGACGGGGACAGGGCCAAGGTATCCTTGCGATTCCGCGGCCGTGAGATGGCCCACCAGGAGCTGGGGATGGAACTCCTCAAGCGGGTTGAAGCTGACCTGCTCGAGTACGGTTCGGTCGAACAGCATCCTAAGATGGAAGGACGCCAGCTGATCATGGTCATCGCCCCGAAAAAGAAGAAGTAATCAACAGGGCACGGCAGGCCTTCTGATTATGTTTATCAACTGAATGCGGAGTATCCGAACATGCCAAAGATGAAAACGAAAAGTGGTGCTGCTAAGCGGTTTCTGAAAACTGCTAACGGTATCAAGCACAAGCACGCTTTCAAGAGCCACATCCTGACTAAAATGTCGACCAAGCGTAAGCGTCAACTGCGCGGTAGCAGCTTGCTGCATCCGTCTGACGTGGCAAAAGTCGAGCGCATGCTGCGCCTTCGTTAATTTTAGTCAAGAATAGAGGAAGTAACTCATGGCTCGTGTAAAGCGTGGCGTCATTGCCCGTAAGCGTCACAAAAAAATTCTGAAACTTGCTAAAGGCTACTACGGTGCACGTTCGCGCGTATTCCGTGTTGCCAAGCAAGCGGTAATCAAGGCAGGCCAATACGCCTACCGTGACCGTCGTCAGAAAAAACGTCAGTTCCGCGCTCTGTGGATCGCTCGTATCAACGCTGGTGCTCGTGTTAACGGTCTGTCCTACAGCCGTTTCATCGCTGGCCTGAAAAAAGCGTCCATCGAGATCGACCGTAAGGTTCTGGCTGATCTGGCAGTGAACGAAAAAGCGGTGTTTGCCGCGATTGTCGAGAAAGCTAAAGCCACCTTGGCTTAAGTACCCCCGACAGTCACCCGGCCTCACCTCTGTGGGGTCAGGTGGTAAACGTCATAAATAGGGGAAGAGCCTTCAAGCTCTTCCCCTATTTTGTATCTGGAGTCTGTACATGGAAAACCTGGATGCGCTGGTCTCTCAAGCACTAGAGGCTGTGCAAAGCGCTGAAGATATCAATGCCCTGGAGCAAATCCGGGTTCAATACCTTGGCAAAAAGGGTGAATTGACTCAGGTGATGAAGACCCTGGGGAATTTGCCGGCAGAGGAGCGTCCGCAAGTCGGCGCCCTGATCAACGTTGCCAAGGAACGTGTCACAGGCGTTCTCAATGCGCGCATGGCTCTGTTTGAGGAAGCCGAACTGGCTGCCAAACTGTCCGCCGAGTCCATTGACGTAACCCTGCCGGGCCGTGGCCAGACCTCCGGTGGTCTGCATCCAGTAACCCGGACTCTGGAACGTATCGAACAGTTCTTCACCCGTATCGGCTACGGCATTGCCGAAGGTCCTGAGGTCGAAGACGATTATCACAACTTCGAGGCGCTCAACATCCCAGGCCATCACCCGGCCCGGTCGATGCACGACACCTTCTATTTCAATGCGAACATGCTGTTGCGCACCCATACCTCGCCGGTACAGGTCCGCACCATGGAATCGCAACAGCCGCCGATCCGCATCGTCTGCCCAGGCCGTGTGTATCGCAGCGACTCCGATATCACCCACTCGCCTATGTTCCACCAGGTCGAAGGCCTGCTGGTCGATCGCGACATCAATTTCGCCGACCTGAAAGGGACTATCGAAGAGTTCCTGCGGGTGTTCTTCGAAAAAGAACTGGCGGTGCGTTTCCGTCCTTCCTACTTCCCGTTCACCGAGCCATCCGCTGAAGTCGACATGGAATGCGTGATGTGCAGCGGTAAAGGTTGCCGCGTCTGCAAACAGACCGGCTGGCTGGAAGTGATGGGCTGCGGCATGGTTCACCCGAACGTGCTGCGCATGTCCGGGATTGATCCGGAAGAGTTCTCGGGCTTTGCCTTCGGCATGGGCGTCGAGCGTCTGGCCATGCTGCGTTACGGCGTGAACGACTTGCGTCTGTTCTTCGACAACGACTTGCGGTTCCTCGCGCAATTTCGCTAGTCGTAACGAATTCTTAGGAGAGCAGGATGAAATTCAGTGAACAATGGCTGCGTGGCTGGGTTAGCCCGCAGGTAAGTCGCGACGAGCTGGTTGCTCGTCTGTCGATGGCCGGTCTTGAGGTCGATAGCGTTACGCCGGCCGCCGGTGCATTCAGTGGTGTAGTGGTGGGCGAGGTACTGAGTACCGAGCAGCACCCTGACGCCGACAAGCTGCGTGTTTGCCAGGTCAGCAATGGCACGGAAACTTTCCAGGTCGTGTGCGGTGCGCCAAACGTGCGTCCGGGCCTGAAGATTCCGTTCGCAATGATCGGCGCCGAGCTGCCGGGCGATTTCAAGATCAAGAAAGCCAAGCTGCGTGGCGTCGAGTCCAACGGCATGCTGTGCTCGCAAACCGAGCTGCAGGTCGGTGAAGGCAATGACGGTCTGATGGAGCTGCCGGCCGATGCGCCGGTGGGCGAAGATTTCCGTGTTTATCTGGATCTGGAAGACGCCAGCATCGAGGTCGACCTGACTCCGAACCGCGGCGACTGCCTGTCCCTGGCCGGTCTGGCTCGTGAAGTCGGCGCGTTGTACGACGCTCCGGTCACTCGCCCAGTGGTTCTCACGGTTCCTGCCGTGCACGACGAAGTGCGCTCGGTCGAAGTGCTGGCGCCTGCCGCGTGCCCGCGTTACCTGGGTCGTGTCATCCGCAACGTTGACCTGTCCAAGCCTACGCCGCTGTGGATGGTTGAGCGTCTGCGTCGCGCCGAAGTGCGTAGCATTGACGCTGCGGTCGACATCACCAACTACGTGATGCTTGAGCTGGGTCAACCGCTGCACGCATTCGACCTCGCTGAAATCAACGGCGGCATTCGTGTGCGCATGGCTGAGGAAGGCGAGAAGCTGGTATTGCTCGACGGTCAGGAAGTCAGCCTGCGTAGCGATACGCTGGTAATCGCCGACCACACTCGCGCTCTGGCGATTGCCGGCGTGATGGGTGGCGAGCACAGCGGCGTGTCCGCGACCACTCGTGACGTGTTCCTCGAAAGTGCATTCTTCGATCAGATCGCTGTGGCGGGCAAGGCTCGCTCTTACGGTCTGCACACTGATGCTTCGCACCGCTACGAGCGTGGCGTGGACTGGCAACTGGCCCGTGAAGCCATGGAGCGCGCCACTGGCCTGCTGCTGGAAATCACCGGTGGCGAAGCGGGTCCGATCATCGAGACCGTCAGCGAGCAGCACTTGCCGTCGATCGCGCCGATCACTCTGCGCGCTCAGCGCATCACCCAGATGCTGGGCATGGAAATGGATTCGGCCGAAGTCGAGCGTCTGCTCAACGCTTTGGGTCTGAAAGTTTCCGCCGAGGGAGCAGGGCAGTGGCGCGTAGAAGTGCCAAGCCATCGCTTCGATATCAGCCTGGAAGTCGATCTGATCGAAGAGCTGGCGCGTCTGTACGGTTACAACCGTCTGCCGGTTCGTTACCCGCAAGCTCGTTTGGCGCCGCAGGCCAAGGCCGAAGCGCGTAGCGATCTGCCGGAGCTGCGCCGTCTGCTGGTCGCTCGTGGCTATCAGGAAGCGATCACTTACAGCTTCATCGATCCAAAACAGTTTGAGCTGTTCAGCCCAGGTGTTGAACCACTGCTGTTGGCGAACCCGATCTCCAATGACATGGCTGCGATGCGTTCGTCGCTGTGGCCGGGTCTGGTTAAATCGCTGCAGCACAACCTGAATCGTCAGCAGGATCGCGTCCGTCTGTTCGAGAGCGGTCTGCGCTTCGTCGGTCAGCTGGAAGGCCTGAAGCAAGAGCCGATGCTGGCTGGTGTTGTCTGCGGTAGCCGTTTGCCGGAAGGCTGGGCGCAAGGTCGCGATACCGTGGACTTCTTCGACGTCAAGGCCGACGTGGAAGCGGTGCTGGGTTTTGCCGGTGCGCTGGATTCGTTCACTTTCACTCCGGGCAAGCACCCGGCACTGCACCCGGGTCAAACCGCGCGCATTGAACGTGAAGGGCGTGAAGTCGGCTTTATCGGCGCGATTCACCCTGAGCTGTCGAAATCTCTCGGTCTCGACCGTCCGGTCTTCGTTTTCGAGCTGGTTCTGGCTGAAGTGGCACTCGGCAAAATGCCTAAATTCCACGAGTTGTCGCGCTTTCCTGAAGTGCGTCGTGACCTTGCACTGATTGCGCACAAAGACGTTGCAGCCTCGGCTGTACTGGACGTAATCCGTGAAAATGCAGGCGAATGGCTGACAGACCTCAGGCTATTTGACGTGTATCAGGGTAAAGGTATTGATCCTGATAGAAAAAGCCTTGCAGTCGGCTTGACCTGGCAGCATCCATCGCGCACTCTTAATGACGATGAGGTGAATTCGACGACGCAAAATATCCTCACCTCGCTCGAACAAAGGTTGAACGCCACGTTAAGGAAGTGACGTATGGGGGCTTTGACGAAAGCTGAGATGGCGGAACGTCTGTATGAAGAGCTGGGCCTGAACAAGCGGGAAGCCAAGGAATTGGTAGAACTGTTTTTCGAGGAAATCAGGCACGCTCTTGAAGACAACGAGCAGGTCAAATTGTCGGGTTTCGGCAATTTCGACCTTCGGGACAAACGCCAGCGGCCTGGCCGCAACCCGAAAACGGGGGAAGAAATCCCGATCACGGCTCGCCGTGTGGTCACCTTTCGTCCAGGGCAGAAGTTGAAAGCCCGAGTTGAGGCTTATGCTGGAACCAAGTCATAACGACGAACTACCCGTCATCCCGGGCAAACGCTACTTCACCATCGGTGAAGTCAGCGAGTTGTGTGCGGTAAAGCCACACGTGCTGCGCTACTGGGAGCAGGAGTTTCCTCAGCTCAACCCCGTCAAACGCCGCGGAAACCGCCGGTATTATCAGCGCCAGGACGTGCTGATGATCCGGCAGATCCGCGCGCTCCTTTACGATCAAGGGTTCACCATCGGCGGCGCGCGCCTGCGGCTGTCCGGTGATGAGGCCAAAGACGACACAACCCAATACAAGCAAATGATCCGCCAGATGATCGCCGAGCTCGAAGATGTTCTGGTGGTTCTCAAGAAATAATTTCCTGCTTTTAAATACTTCCAGTTTTCAAAAGCTTGCGATATATTCTTGAGCGTTCTTCGAGATGGGGAGCGAGTTTCACGCCTAGTCGGGGCGTAGCGCAGTCCGGTAGCGCACTAGCATGGGGTGCTAGGGGTCGAGTGTTCGAATCACTCCGTCCCGACCATATAATTCAATGACTTAGCCCAACTTTAGCGAGTTGGGCTTTTTCATGTGCGTGACTTTTGCGGGGCTCCTCGATTCTTCAGATCAGTGACGGGATCGGCCATCGAGCCAGGCCAGTCGCGGCACCTTTCTGAATGTTTAAAATCGGTTCAAGTTCAGGCCTGACCTGATCAGTTTGCCCTGTTATTCGAAACGAGCCTTCTTGATATCGCCGTGCTTGTTTTGCAAATAAATGGTGTATGGCAATACGAGAGTATCTGCGACCACTGACGCTCCCATATCCAGGACAATTAATGCTGGAGCAGGGTGTCCATCGAAACCATTGCTGCGGCGTGGCTCCGCATCAAGGGTGCAGTAGTCAAAAATGGTGCCGCCGTAGACGCGGGATACCGAGTCGCAGTGGGAATGCCAGCGAGCCAGTTTATTACTCGCTACGGCATCATCCCGGAAGGTTGTGTTGATCGTTCCGCATCCCGACGCTGAAACGGCTGCGAGCATCAACAGAAAGAATCTAAAGTTCATTTGGTCGACTCCATTCGAAAGATCTGAATGGTAGCTGAATGGATGGGGTGGTAGCTTCCAATTTCAAAGTCGTGACACGTTTTTGCGAATTGGTAAATTATGTCGCGATACAAGGAGTGTGCATGGTTGAGAAGCCTGTTGAGTTCAAGCGTGAGGGAGGGATGGAGCACAAGAACAGCACCCTGATTTTCCTCAAGCGTTTTCGCTACTGGATACTGGCCTTGATGGTTGCAGGAGCTGTGGTAAATGCCTTTGTGCGCTACACAGGAGAATGGAGCCTGTTCTGGCTCTCCCTGGCGATGCAAGCTTGGTTTATGCAAGCCGTCTTCAATTACCTGCGGGGCGGTTGGGTGGCCATTGGGCCGGGTGGTTTAGCTAAAGATGCCAGCCCGATTGGCAGGGCGATATTGGCGGCAACAGCGTTTGGATTGTATTTGCTGATGTTCGGCTACGACGGCCATAAGCACGAAGACTCTATTTATGAACGGCGCGCTTCGGACTGGACTATGCCGACTCGCGAGGAGATCGGTCAGTCTTCCGAGCGCAAGTGATTCATGCTGTTGTAGATTGTCCCTGGTTCGGTTGTCTGTCCTGGCGTTCATCTTAATGGAGCGTCGCAGCCCTGCGACTTTCTCCAATCCTGATTCTGTCGAGTGCCCGATTCAACGCATCCAGCGCATCAAGGAGTGCCTTGGCCTCGGCCTCGCGTCCGTCACCCCAGAGGCGTTCCGCCATTTTGTTTAGGGTCTGGATCGAGCGTTCTATTTCAGCAGCGGTCGCTGCTGTTTTACTTTGCGGCTGATTCTTTGGCATCGGTCACCTGGCTCCATTCAATCCCAAGCCGTCCCAGATACTTTCTCAATCGGTCGGCATCATTGGGCTGCGCCTTCGCCTGTCGGGACACGCCGAACAAGCGCCTGCCAGCATCCGACAAGCTATCTGACTCTCTACACACTGCCAGTACGGCCTTCAATTGCAACCGATCAAACAGGTCCATGCCTTCGGCATCTCCCGGTAAATCGTCCGTCACTCCTGCCGGTTGCTTCAGCCCCCAGGCATAACGAAGTCGATCAATTTCTTCCTGCACTTGCGTTTCATCAATTCGCCCGCTGTCGGCCAGTGTCGCCATGCGCGTGATCGAGGCCGAAAGTTCGCGAAAGTTGCCCAGCCATGCAGCTTCGCGTGAGCTGGCAAAGGTCAGATAGCGCTTGCGGGCCTCAAGGTTGAAACGTACCAGTTGACCGTGCTCGCGTGCGTGGCGCTCGAGCTCGAAATCGATGTTGGGTTCGATGTCTTCTCGACGGCCGGCCAGGCCGGGCAGATCAAATGTCCAAAGATTGATTCGTGCGTACAGGTCTTCCCGGAACAGGCCTTCGGCGACACGACTGCGCAGGTCGCGGTGAGTGCCGGCAATGATCAGGAAGTCACTGTCGACTTCCTTGTCCGAGCCGAGCGGGAAGAAGCGCTTCTCTTCAATGGCCTTGAGCAGCATGGCTTGTTCGTCTGCGCCCAGTTCGCCGATTTCATCGAGAAACAGCATGCCGCCGTCGGCGGCGCGCAACAGGCCGTCGCGGGCATTCTGCGCGCCGGTGAAGGCGCCTTTGACGTGGCCGAACAGCGCGGACATCGCGCCGTCGCCGCGCAGGGTGGCGCAGTTCACTTCAACGAAGCGTCCTTGCATTTGATGGCGGCCGCGCTTGAGTTCGTAGATCCGTCGAGCGAGGAAGGATTTGCCGGCCCCGGTCGGGCCGATCAGCAACATCGGCGCTTTCGAGCGCACGGCGACGCGTTCGATCTGTTCGATGGAGCGGTTGAACGCGGCGTTGCGTGTGGCGATGCCGGATTTAAGAAACTCCAGGCCTTCGAGGCGCTTGTTGGTAAAGCGAGTGGCAATGCGATCGTAGCGCGACAGGTCGAGATCGATCAGCGCGTGAGTGCCGGTGGCCGGCTCATCTTCGCTCTTGCGGCGGGCGGGGGAGGTCTGGATCAGTCGTGCCGGCAGGTAGCGCGCCTCGGTCAGCAGGAACCAGCAGATCTGCGCCACATGGGTGCCGGTGGTGATGTGGACCAGATAGTCCTCGCGTTCGGTATCGAAGGTGTATTCGGTGGTGAAGTCATGCAGCGCGCCATAAACCTCTTCGAAATCCCACGGGTTACGCAGCGCCATCGGGTGCAGGCGGACCTCGGTTTCGGGCGATACCTGGCGAATGTCTTCGCGAACTCGCTCGGCCAGGCTGGCGTCTCGGGCGTCTGTGCCGTGAATCAGTTCCAGTCGATGAATCAACACATCCGGCTGCTGGCACAGGCCCACGCTCGGGCGCCAGTGGTTCCAGCGATTGGCACCTTTACCCACGCGATCGAGGGTTGCTCCGATAAAACCGATGGCAACAGTGCGCTTGTTTTGCATAGCTATCTCAAAAGATAAAAGACGATATTCAATGATAGTGTTCGGCGAATCGGTTTGTCGTGCTTAACGTTATGAGATCATCGCAATAATAATAAATATCTATATAAATCAAATAGTTAAATTATTTTCTGGTGATTTTTTTAAAACTGGCACGGCGGCTGCAATAGCTCTTGCAACGAACAGGACAACACAGCGAGACGCCACGATGGCCAATTTCAACCTCTTCAACACACAATCGAACAACCTGCCGGCGTGCGACACCTTGAATGCTTCTGGAGCGGCCGCCTATGCCTATACGCCCAAGCATCAATTGGCCCAGTTGGCAGTGACCGGTTGTCTGAACCAGACCTTTTACGCAACGGCTGAAAACCAGCTGGATCAGGTGTTGAAGCTGGTGGCTGAACTGGACAGCCGTTTTGTGGCCAACGCCGCAATATACGCCCGCCAAAAGGGCCATATGAAAGACATGCCGGCCTTGTTGTTGGCGGCGCTGACCGCCCAGCGTTCGGTGCTGGTACCGGAGGTGTTCGGAGGGATCGTCGACAGTGGCAAGATGCTGCGCAACTTCGTACAGATCCTGCGCAGTGGTGCCACCGGGCGCAAATCCCTCGGCTCGCAGCCCAAGCGGCTGGTGCAGAACTGGCTGAACAGCGCGACCGAGCGGCAACTGCTGCAAGCGTCGATCGGTAATCAGCCCTCGTTGGCGGACGTGGTGAAAATGGTTCATCCCAAACCGTCCGAAGCCTGGCGCGAAGCATTCTTCGCCTGGCTGATCGGCAAACCGGTGGATGTGCAGGCATTGCCGGAACTGACCCGCGATCTGCTGGCGTTCCGCAGTGGTGCAAGTGATCAGGTGCCAGAGGTGCCTTTTCAATTGCTCGGCAATGAAACCCTGAGCAAAGAGCAGTGGGCTGCTCAAGCGCGAAACATGGGCTGGCAGGGGCTTCGAATCAACCTCAACACCCTGGCGCGCCATGGTGCTTTTGAAGTGCCGGGTTGCACCGAATACGTGGCCGCGCGGTTGGCGGATCCCGAAGCAGTCGCCAGGACGCGGGTGTATCCGTACCAGTTGCTGACGGCGTATCGAATGATCGGTGATGACGTCCCGGCGCCGATACGCGAGGCGCTGCAAGATGCACTTGAGTTGTCGTTGAGCAATGTGCCGAAGCTTGAAGGCGCGGTGGTGGTCTGCCCGGACGTCTCCGGCTCGATGGGCAGCCCGCTGACCGGATACCGGCAGGGCGCGACCACGGCGGTGCGCTGCATCGATGTGGCGGCGTTGATCGCGGCAGCGGTGTTGCGCAAGCAGCCGGCTGCACGAGTGATGCCGTTCGAGGTCGACGTGGTGGATATCACGCTCAACCCGCGGGACAGTGTGATCAGCAATGCCGAAAAGCTTGCGGGCATTTTCGGTGGTGGAACCTGCTGTTCGGCGCCGCTGAAGAAGCTGGCGGACAGCAAGGCCAAAGTCGATACGCTGATCATGGTGTCGGACAACGAATCCTGGATCGATGCGCGACGTCGAGGGGCGAGTGAAACGATGCTGCAATGGGAGCGGATAAAGCGGCTCAACCCGCAAGCACGCCTGATCTGTATCGACCTTCAGCCGGGTTGGGCGACGCCGGCGGCAGATCGCGACGACATCCTGAATGTCGGCGGTTTCAGTGACGCGGTGTTTGATGTGATCGAGCAATTCACTGCCGGCCGGTACGGCCCGCAGCACTGGGTCGAAGCGATCGAACGTATGGAATGAAGCTGAATAATTGATTTGTCACGGGCACTGAATGCCGGTGGGACTACATCCAAGACGTCTCATCAAACCCTTGTCAGTGCGCGTGACGGCACGAATGCCGATGGCTGTACATCTGAGGCCGGCTAACCCCGGTGCGCGGCGACGCGCAACAGTCATCAACCTTTGTCGTGCCACCTTTTTCGAATTTGCCCGGCGAATGCCGGTGGAACTACAGGACAGCGTGGGCACGGGTTCGAATCCCGTCGACCGAAAGGTCGTAGCTCAGCGGTAGAGCGCGCTGCATGTTTCACCCAGCCTTGTCGCCGAAGGCTGTGTAACCGCGCCGAATCATCGGCCAGACAATAAAGAATCGAGATGATGAAACAACACACTTACCAACTGCTGGAAGTTGCCAACGGCAAGCCGATCAAGCTTTGGACGGAAGGCGTTCCGGTGGAAAACGAAGCCCGCGAGCAACTGATGAATACGGCGAAGATGCCATTCATTTTCAAGCACCTCGCCGTGATGCCGGATGTCCACCTGGGCAAGGGATCGACCATCGGCAGCGTGATTCCTACCGTAGGCGCGATCATCCCGGCGGCGGTCGGAGTCGATATCGGATGCGGCATGATTGCTGCGCGAACTTCTCTGACTGCTGCTGATTTGCCGGACAACCTGCATGGCCTGCGCAGTGCGATCGAACAGGCGGTGCCCCTTGGCCGCAGTTCGACCCGATCACGGCGGGACAAGGGCGCCTGGGACGAGATTCCGGTGCAGGCCGATCAGGCGTGGGCGGTGCTGCATCCACGGTTCAAGGCAATCACCGACAAGTATCCGAAACTGGCCAACACCAACAACCGCGGGCATCTCGGAACATTGGGCAGCGGCAACCACTTCATCGAAGTGTGTCTGGATGAGGCCAACCGGGTCTGGTTCATGTTGCACAGCGGCTCGCGGGGTGTCGGCAACGCCATCGGCAACCTGTTTATCCAGATGGCACAGGCGGATATGCGTCAGCACATCGCCAACCTGCCGGACCGTGACCTGGCGTACTTCGAAGAAGGCAGCCAGCACTTTGATGATTACGTGGAGGCGGTGGGCTGGGCGCAAGACTTCGCCAAGCAGAATCGCGCGTTGATGATGCAGGCCGTGATTCAGGCCACGCGGCAGATTATCCGCAAGCCGTTCGAAGTGGCGCTGGAGGCGGTGAATTGCCATCACAACTACGTGCAGAAAGAACGGCATTTCGGCGAAGACATTCTGGTCACCCGCAAGGGCGCGGTATCGGCGAAGAAGGGCGAGTTGGGGATCATTCCCGGTTCGATGGGTGCCAAGAGCTTCATTGTGCGCGGTCTGGGCAACGAAGAATCGTTTTGCTCCTGCAGCCACGGTGCCGGTCGGACCATGAGCCGTACAAAGGCAAAAAACACCTTCACCGTTGAAGATCAGATTCGTGCCACCGCGCACGTTGAATGCCGCAAGGATGCTGCGGTGATCGATGAAATTCCGATGGCCTACAAGGACATCGACAAAGTCATGCACGCCCAGCGCGAGCTGGTGGAAGTGCTGCACACCTTGCGTCAGGTGGTGTGCGTCAAGGGATAGCGCGTGCCACGGCACGCTGGAACAAGGATTGAAGGACATGAAATTCGAAGAACGTCACCCGCTGTGCAGCGCCATGCGCGCCCGGGTGCTGGAAGAGCTGGCGCGCATAGAGCGCGAGCGTAATGTCACGGTGCTGTATGCCTGCGAGTCGGGTAGCCGGGCCTGGGGATTCGCCTCGACCGACAGCGATTACGATGTGCGCTTTGTTTATGTGGAGAAACCCGAGTGGTTCGTCCAGGTCGACGCGCCACGGGACGTGATCGAGCGGCCGCTGGATGATGAACTCGACGTGAGTGGATGGGAGCTGCGCAAAACCCTCGGGCTGTTGCGAAAATCCAATCCGACCTTGCTGGAGTGGCTCGACTCACCACTGGTGTACCGCAGCGAAACCGCGGCGGTCTCTCAACTGAGGGCGCTTGCCGAGGCGTTTTACAGCCCGCCGGCCGCGCGCAATCACTACCTGTCGATGGCGAAGAAGAACTTCCGTGGTTATTTGCAGGGCGACAGCGTGAGGTTCAAAAAGTACTTCTACGTATTGCGGCCGCTGCTGGCCGTGCGCTGGATCGACCAGGGCCGTGGCCGGCCGCCGATGACATTTGCCGATCTACTGAGCACCGTCGATGACCAAGCGTTGCTCGACGAAGTCGATGAGCTGCTCGCACTCAAGCGCAATGCCGATGAGAGCGCCTATGGTCCTCGTCGCCCGGCGCTGCATCGATTCATCGCCGCTGAACTGGAGCGCGAAGTACCGACATTGGCCAGAACCCGGGAAGACTCCGGTCAGCTCGATCGATACCTCAGAGAAACCGTCGGGTTGTACGCATAAGGAAGAAAATGAAACAGGACGTGATTGAACTGGACGGCGCTATTGGTGGCGGCCAGGTGTTGCGCAGTGCCTTGAGCCTGTCGATGGTGACGGGACGGGCATTTCGCATCGAACGGATTCGTGCCAAACGTAGCCGTCCGGGTTTGTTGCGCCAGCACCTGACCGCCGTGATGGCGGCGGCACAGGTCTGCGGTGCACGGACTCAAGGCGCAGAGTTGGGGTCGCAAGCGTTGAGCTTCGAGCCCGGACCGATTCGCGGCGGCGAGTACCGCTTTGCCATTGGTACCGCCGGCAGTTGCACACTGGTGTTGCAGACCTTGCTGCCCGCGTTGTTGCGGGCGCCGCAAGCCAGTCGGATATGGATCAGCGGTGGCACCCATAATCCGTTGGCGCCACCGACCGATTTCCTTACCCGCAGCTGGTTGCCGTTGTTGCGACGCATGGGGGCCGAGGTTGATCTGAAGCTGCTTCGTCATGGATTCGTTCCTGCGGGTGGCGGCGAAATCGAGGCCACGGTGCAGCCGTCGAAACTGTCGGCGTTGCACGTGTGTGATCGCGGCTTGCCGCTTTCGCAAAAGGCGTTTGCGCTGTCGGCAGGTCTCGCTTCGGACATCGCCAGACGTGAGCTTGACCGTGTGGCCCGGCGTTTGAATATGCCGCCAGCGACGATGAATGCGATCAGCCTTGATCCGGAGTGCGGGCCGGGTAACGTGCTGTTGCTGGAATATGCGTTTGAACACGTCACGGAAGTATTCATTGCGTTTGGCCAGGCTTCACTGCGCGCAGAGGCCGTTGCGGACGTTGCGGTCAATCAGGCAGACGCTTGGCTGCGCAGTGGAGCAGCGGTGGCTGAGCACCTGGCCGATCAACTGTTGTTGCCGATGGCGCTGGCCGGATCAGGCTCGTTTACGACGCCCGGGATGACCGAGCATCTGCAGAGTAACGTCGCCGTGATCGAGCGCTTTTTACCAGTCACCATTGAGTGCCGTGAAGAAAGCACCGATCGGTTGAGGATCGAAGTCAGCACCCGAGACCAATAGGCGGCAAACTGCTGGCCCCCGAATGTTTCCGGCACCGGCAAACTCGCCTTTTTTCAAAAGGTTAGGCTGGCCCTATGCGGACGACTGTCATCACCGTTGCAACGCTTTCCCTGGCTCTCTTCGCGCTGGGCGCCCAGGCGAGGGAACTGAGCAAGAGCCATCGTTTTGCTTGTACCTGGGGTTCGGACATCGCAGCCGGCGCGCAGCAATCGAAGCTGTCGGGGATTTCCCTTTATGGCGCCCGCAAGCGCTTGCAGGTGCGCAGGTTTCAGCAACCGTGGATGCGCATGACCGCAATGGGCATCACAGAGCAGACCTACAACAGTACCTCGCGCCTCAAGCCTGCAGCCGTCAAGCAGACCTATTACGAACAATGCGTGAGACATGAACTGGCTCAGCGATAAACACAAAGCCCGACCTGAAGAGGTCGGGCTTTTTCATGTCCGGCGCGATGGCTGCATCACTTGTCGCTTTCGCAATTGACCATCCACGACACGCCAAAACGATCCACCAGCATGCCGAAACGCGCGGCCCAGAAGGTCGCTTCCAGTGGCATGTCTACTCGACCGTCTCTGGCCAGGGCATTGAAGACTCTTTCAGCCTCGGCGACGGTGTCGACGTTCAAGGACACCGAGCAACCGCTCATGCCCTGGGTCGGACGGTCGGGCGTGGTGTCCGATGCCATCAGCATCTGATCACCAACCTTCAGGCAGGTATGAATGATCAGATTGTGATGCTCTTTCGGAACATGCTCTGCGGCGGGCGTTTCGCCGAAAGTCATCATCGCTTCAAGCTTGCCTTGCAGGCATTGCTCATAAAACGTGAAGGCCGCACGGCAATCGCCGTTGAAGATCAGGTACGGGTTGATTTTCATGGTGGTGCTCCCGAACAGGCAGTGAAACGCAGCGCGGCCGGGTGTGCCGAAGCTGCGTCATGGATTGACTCCATCCAGCAAAGCGTTAGATCGACGGATTGCCAGTCAGTGCTGCAATTATTTACGCCGGGATGACCGATGGTCTCTGTTTTCAGGAATCGCGCGCGCCTTGCAACAACGTTGCGCCTGCGACGCGTGCGGCGGGCTTGGTTTGCATCAATGCATCGATCGCCTTGCGATAGTTTTGTCCGCCAAGTGCCATGCTGTTGTTGTGCGTCCCGCCGGGTACCAGCAGCAATCGTTTGGGTTGGCTGGCGGCCGCGAACAGTTGCTCGCTGAAGCGTGACGGCACAAACGCATCGGCCAGGCCGTGCACGACCAGCAGCGGCATATGGATGTCGGCAATCTTGTCGATGGAGTCGAACTTCTGCGACAACAACCAGCGAACGGGCAGGGACGTGTTGGCCACCGCCGCGGCGACGTCGGCCAGTGAGGTAAAGGTGGACTCAATCACCAGACCCCGGACCGGCAGCGGCGTATGGTTTCTGGCGGCGTCCCGGCCCAGTTCGGCAGCCAGGTCGATGGCGACCGCACCACCGAGAGAGTGCCCGTAGATCAGACGTTTGCTCGGGTCCGGTTGCAGTTGCTGGAAGCGTTCCCAGGCCACCCGTGCATCCTCATAAACGGTGCTTTCTGACGGCAAGTCACCATGACTCTGACCAAAGCCTCGGTAATCGATGGCCAATACCGAATACCCCGCCGCGCGCAGCTGTTCGATGCGAAACAACTGCCCGGTCAGATTCCAGCGCACGCCATGCAGATAAAGAATGGCCGGGGCATTGGCCCGTTCCGCCGGCCACCACCACGCATGAATGTTCTGCCCGGCCTTGAAGCTTTTGGGTTGCAGGTCAAGTTCCTGAACGCTGCCGGGCAAGCCGTGATACCAGCCGGCCGTGCCCGGTTCGATGCGAAACAGCAGCTTGCGTTCGGTGTGTTCCAGTACGGCGCAACTCGCCGGCAGACCGATGATCAGGGCGGCCATGCACGCAAACGCCAGGCGCCGGCGGCGAAGTCGGGTCATGAAGGCAAGGAACATTGAACGTTTCACCAGTGCGCGGACAAAGAAGGCTTTTTACCAGATGCCTTGGTCCGCGCGTGACATTTTCGATCGTCGTCCGCCTGCAATCATTACAAAACGATGCTGTGGCTCACGCCACGTTCAGCACGATCTTGCCGATGTGATCACCGGCTTCCATGTGCGCATGGGCCTGGGCCGCGTCGGTGAGCGGATAGACCTTGTCGATGATCGGCAGGCAGCGCCCGGCGGCCAGTACCGGCCAGACGTGCTCGCGCAATTGATCGGCGATGGCAGCCTTTTCCGCAGAAGTGCGTGCGCGCAACAAGGAACCAGTGACCACGGCACGCTTGCCGAGAATGGTCAGCAGATCGACATCGTTGGCGCGGGCGCCGCCGAGAAAACCGAGCATCACCACGCGGCCATCCATTGCCAGTGCGCTGAGGTTGGCGTTCAGATACGAGCCGCCCATGATGTCGAGAATCACATTGACGCCCTGGCCGTTGGTTTTCTCGGCGATGACGGCAGCGAAATCCTGCTCACGATAGTTGATCGGCTCACCGCCCAATTCACGGATGGCCTCACATTTATCGGTACTGCCGGCGGTGGCGAAGGCTTCGATACCAAACTCGCGGCACAGCATCAACGCGGTAGTGCCGATGCCACTGGTGCCACCGTGAATCAACACACGCTGCCCTCGAATCGCACCACCGAGACCGAACAGATTGGCCCATACCGTGAAAAAGGTTTCGGGGATTGCCGCGGCCTGAATCCAGTCCATCCCGTCGGGGATCGGCAGGGCCTGGCCCGCCGGAACCGTGCAGTATTCGGCATAACCGCCGCCATTGGTCAGCGCGCAAACCCTGTCGCCCACGGCAAAAGTGCTGACACCTGCACCCAGCGCCACGACTTCACCGGCCACCTCCAGACCGGGGATCGGGTTCATCCCGGGTCTCATCGGGTACTTGCCTGCACGTTGCAAGGCGTCCGGCCGATTGATGCCGGCGGCGTGCACGCGGATCAGCAGTTCGCCCTGCGCGACGACCGGCAGCGGGACTCGTCTGGATTGCAGAACCTCGGGCCCGCCCGGTTCAGTGATTTCGATGCGGGTCATTTCAGTGGGCAACGTCATTGTCGATTCCTCTTTATACAAGTGATCAGTAGATGGGAGCGCACTCAGGGCGCAATGATTCCTGTCATTGGGCGCAGCAGCGTTGCGCGACGGAGGAGGGCAGCAGTTTTATGGCGTGCTCAAGTATCAGAGCGATCACAATGGCACCGCCGGCAATCACGAAGAGCAGCACGTGCTGTCCGCCCATGGCGTTGAACAGCGCCGAATAGGCGAATCCAGCCAGCGCCTGAAACGTGGCGAACGACACCGTGGCGCGGCTCCACGCCACCTGTTGGCGATGATGATCCGGCACCAGCTCATGCACCCGGGCCAACGCCAGCGGAACGATGCCCGGTGGAAACGAGCCGAGCACCACCGCCAGCAGCGCCAACGCCAGGAACGAATGCGAAATGGCCAGCAAACCAAGGGTGATCGCCTGCACCACCAGCACCAGACGAATGCCGGTTCGTGCGCCGAGATGATCGGCGAGAAAGCCATAACTCACCGGGCCGACGATGGCACCCAGACCGTACATGACCCAGATCAGCGCGCCGACGTGCGCCCCGGCGCCCAGTCCACGGGCGACGTAATCCACCAGAAAGACCATGGCCGGCACCAGCCCGGCGGCCATGAATGCGTACTGGGCAAACAGCAGATAAACAGCAGGCGGTGTCGGCTCGACCGGTTCCACCTGAGCCGTTGCGGTGGTTACATGGGGCAACTCCGAGGGCCAGCCGAACCAGCTTAATGCCGTCAGTGCCAGCGACAGCGCGCCCAATCCAAGCCAGGTCGCTTGCAGGCCCAGACTCAACAGCAGCGGAACGATCGTGCCCGAGCCGGCGATGCCCAGACCGATGCCGAGGAAAATCGCCCCACTGGCCAGGCCTTTGCGCGCGGCCGGTACATGGGGCAATACGGTCGAGGCAACCAGCACCATGATCGCGCCGCCCGCGATTCCGGACAGCAGGCGCCAGCCGAAATACCAGCTCACCGACACGGGGTACGCACAGGCGAAAAACGCCACGGTCACCGCCAGCATCATCAGACGCAGAGCGTTTCTCTGGGTAAACCTGCGTGCCAGCGGGCGGCCGAGGAGGGCGCCGATCAGGTAACCGACCAGGTTGGCCGCGCCGAGATAGACCACATCATGAGCGGAAAACCACTGCGCCTGAATCAGCGAAGGGATCAGCGGCGTGTAGGCGAAACGCGCCAGACCGATGCTGACCAGGCTGGCGCAGAGTCCGGCGAAGATCGCCAGCCAGACACTCGTGTCCGGACGCTCGGGCAAAGCAGTTGAAGTGTGCATGACGGCAATCCTGTGAAAGGTTTATGGCGCCCAGCATATCGGCTATCGTTGCTGCGTTAATGCAGCGAGTTTGCGTGATTATGATGCGTTTATGCATCAATGGAGAATGGTATGAACTGGGATGACGCGCGGGTGTTTCTTGCGGTCTGCCGCGAGTCGACATTGCGTGGCGCCGCGCGTGTACTGGGCGTGGATCAGGCGACGGTCGGGCGACGCATCACAGCACTGGAAAAGTCGCTGGGCGCGACCTTGTTTCTGCGCACCTCCGAGGGCTATGCACTGACGGCAGTCGGTGAAGCCGCGCTCAAGTCGGTGGAAAAAATGGAGCATTCGGCGCTGGAGCTGGAGCGGCGTATCCAGGGCCTGGACGATCGCCTGACCGGCAGTGTGCGAATCAGCACCACCGATTCGCTGGCCATCGATTTCCTGATTCCGGCCATTGCGCAGTTGCACGAACAGCATCCGGACGTGCGCGTGCACCTGGACGCCTCCACGCAGATCCTCAGCCTGGCCAAACGTGAAGCGGACATCGCGGTGCGCAATACCCGCCCGGACAACCCGGACCTGATCGCCCGGCGCATCGCGCGCTGGCCGGTGGGGCTGTTTGCCTCGCAGAGCTATGTCGACAGCCATGGCGTGCCGGCGCCAGGCAGTGCGTTCGAGGGCCATGATCTGGTGGTGTACCAGCCGTATCTGCAAGGCAACAAAGACTTGACCCTGGTGACCGAACCCGTGACTCGCGGGCGTATCGTCGCCGGTCTGAGCTCCAGTCTGCTGGTACGACGCTCGATTGCCGCCGGACTGGGTGTAGGAGAAATCCCGGTCTACATGGGCGAACGCGACGGTCTGGTCAGGCTGTGGCCGGAGCGCACGCGTCCGTTGCCTTATGAAGTGTGGCTGGTGACCCACGCGGATTTGCGCCATACCGCGCGGGTCAGGGTGGTGATCGAGCACATTGTCGAGGCGTTTGCGCTGGAGAATGAGTAGTCCTTGATGCTGTGTAGGACGGCTACATCAGCTGACGATCTTGCCTACAACAGCGCCAGAATCCGCTGGCTTGTGAGTTTTTTGGCCGGGTCCTATCGTTTCTCACACCCGGAGTGAGCAGGTGAAACCCTCCGAGGTGATCAATCCAGGGAAGTATTGATAAACGTCAGAGGTGCGGAATTGATTGCAAGGGAAGTCAGCCAATTTCAAGCAAGCGACATGGCCGGGCAAACGGATAGAACTGAGTCTATGACCTACATAACGCGAGACGAATTCAGCGCCAGGATCGAAGTCATCGAGACAAGAATCGATGCGCGGATCGAGTCCATGTCCGCAAAGATCGATGGCTTTCTGACCCAGCAGGCCGAGCGGGACCAGGCACGGCTGGAGTTCGAAAAAAGTCAGGAGCAGGCCCGGCTGGAACAAAAGCGCTCCATGGAGGAGGCCCGGTTCGAGTGGGAGCGATCTCAGGAGGCGGCGCGGGTGGAGCGGGAGCAGGCTCGGGAGGCAGCGCGGCTGGAGCGGGAGCGGTCTCAAGAGGTGGCGCGGCTGGAGCAGAAGCGAGAGCAGGAGGCTGCACGGCAGGGATGGGAGAAGGCTCAGGCGGTAGCGCGGCTGGAGCAGAAACGAGAGCAGGAAACTGCACGGCAGGAGTGGGAGCAGTCTCAGGAGAAGTCGCGTCTTGAGCGGGAGGAGGCTCAGAAGAACGTGTGCCTTGAGCGCGAGCAGGCTCAGGAGAAGGTGCGTAAGGAGCGTGAGCTGGCTCAGGAGAAGCTGCGTCAGGAGCGGGAGCAGGCTCTGGAAAAAATTCAGCTGGCGCATGAGCAGAATCTGGAAAACCTGCGGCAGGAACGCTTGAAGGCTCGACTGGGGCATGAAAAGGTCTTGGAGACGGCCCGACAGGAGCGGGAAACCGCTAGGGTCGAGCGAGAGAAAGCCTACGAAAAAGTCAGACTGGAGCAAGAAAAGGCTCACCTGGAGCGCGACCAGCGTTACGCGGTCATCTCGGCTCGCATGGACAGGTCTCTGGAGCGAATTGACGAAGCAATCAGGCAGGTCTCGACGATCAAGGCGAATTACTGGGCGGCAACGGCCGTACATTTTCTCGGGATGGTTGCCATACTCGCGGGTTCTTACTACGCGAATCAGGCAAACGTGCTGGTAACGATGCAGACCACCCTGGCCAAGATCCAGTCGGTGAAAGAGGCTGGGAGTTCCGTACCGGCAACGCTGATCACCCTGCCCACGGAATGAAAAACGGCCTTCAACGAAGGCCGTTTTTTGTGAGCGATGAACACCAGCGACTCATGGCATTTCTGGCAACTCCTGCGGCCGCAGATCAAACACCAGCACTTCGGCATCCTGGCCATTGCTCAGGGTCAGCGCCTGTTCTTCACGAACCCGCACACCGTCGCCTTCCTTCAACTGCACGCCGTTCAGTTCAACGCTGCCGCGAGCAACATGCACATAGGCGTAGCGGTTTGCAGGCAGCTCGAGTGTGGCGCTTTCCTGGCCATCGAACAGCCCGGCATACACGCGTGCATCCTGGCGCACTTTGAGCGAGCCGTGGGTGCCTTCGGGCGAGATGATCAGTTGCAGGCGACCGCGTTTTTTCTGTTCGCTGAAGTGCTCCTGTTGATAGCGCGGTTTGGCACCACTGACGTCCGGCACGATCCAGATCTGCAGGAAGTGCACAGGCTTGGTCGCCGAGTGGTTGAACTCGCTGTGGGCCACGCCGCTGCCAGCGCTCATCAGTTGCACATCGCCCGGGCGGATGACTGAGCCGGTGCCCAGGGTGTCCTTGTGTTCCAGTGCACCTTCGAGCACATAGGAGAAAATCTCCATGTCACGGTGCGGGTGCTGGCCGAAGCCTTTGCCAGCGGCGACGCGGTCATCGTTGATCACCAGCAGGTCGGAGAAACCCTGCTCACGCGGGTCGCGATAACTGGCGAAAGAAAAGGTGTGGAAGGACTTCAACCAGCCATGATTGGCCAGACCACGGTCGGAAGCTTTGCGAAGGGTCAGCATGATGAAATCTCCTTTCAGGACGTTGATTCGTCCGAGTGAGGAGAAGGTTACTGGTTACTCTTGGGCGCAATAAGTAGATGAAAATTGAAATACTGTCCCCTCAGGGTTGACAGTTGTGTGAGTCAGTTCACGCATTCTTTTTCAACGTTTGCGCTGTACTTGGCCATAATGCGGCAACTTATAACCGCTCATTGATTTCAGTGATGTCTGCTCATGAAAACCGTGGCAATGGTGTTGTTTCCCGAGTTTCTTCTGCTCGATATGGCCGGGCCGCTGGAAGTGTTTTCGGTTGCCAACCGATACCTGAAGCCGGACGCTCATTATCAACTGACGCTTCTGGGCACTGAGCGTGGGCCGCTGCGCGCCTCCAACGGCGTGCTGGTGCACACAGACCGGCACATCGACGAAGCCAGTGATCGCTATGACCTGCTGTTGGTGCCGGGCGGTCCCGGGGCCTACAACGAAAAATGCCCGCCGTTGCTGGCTTGGCTCCAAGGTGCGGTCGGCCGTGCCGAGCGCTACGGTTCGATTTGCACGGGGGCCTTTGTGTTGGGTTACGCCGGGTTGCTCGACGGTTATCGCGTGACCACCCACTGGAATTACACCGAACGCTTGATCAAGGGTTTTCCGAACGCGGATGTCGCCACCGACCAGATCTTTGTCGAGGACCGAAACCTGATCACGTCCGGCGGCGTCACGGCCGGCATCGATCTGGCACTGGCAGTGGTGGCCCGCGATCACGGCAAGAAACTCGCCCAGGACGTGGCCAAAGTGCTGTTGGTGGTGATGAAGCGTCAGGGCGGACAGGCGCAATTCAGTCCATTGATGGCGGCGGTTTCGCCCCAGGAAACGCCCATCACCCGGGTACAGAATCACGTTCTGGAACACCTTGAAGAAAGCTTCACCATCGAACGCATGGCAAGCCTTGCGAACATGAGCGCTCGTCATTTCGCCCGGGTGTTCGCTCGCGAAGTCAACATGACGCCCATGGAGTTCCTGCAAAGTGCGCGCATCGATTGCGCTCGCAATCTGCTGGAAACCAGCGATCTGCCGTTGAAGACGGTGGCCTACAAAAGTGGTTTCGGCAGCGTGCGCCACATGCGTTTTCTGTTCGGCGAAAAGCTTGGGCTGACCCCGGCCCAGTATCGCGAACAGTTCAGCTAGAGCGATTCTGTCCGTTACACGCACCCGGATGTCCGTGCTGCGCCCCGTGTGACGGTTGTACCGTCATCGTGGCCTGCCAAGATAACGGACATGAACAGCCTCAACGAATTGAACTCGGCGTCGGTCCTGCATTTCGGTCCGTACGCGTTCCATTTGCGCCAACGGCTGATCCTCGAAGGGGATCGGCAACTGCGCATGGGCGGTCGTGCGCTGGACATTCTGCAAGTGTTGGTCGAGCGTGCCGGCCGGGTGGTCAGCAAAGAGCAATTGATCGCGCTGGTATGGCCAACGTCGGTGGTCGAGGAGATCAATCTGCGGGTGCACATCGCGGCGTTGCGCCGGGCCCTGGGCGATGGCGAGAACGGACAGCGCTACATCGTCAATGTGCCGCAATGCGGGTACAGCTTCGTTGCACCGGTGCACGGCGACAGCGTCGCCCAGGTGGTGTTCGAAAGCCTGCAAGCTCCGCAGCACAATCTGCCCGCACGGCTGACGCCTGTCACCGGCCGCGATTCATTGGTCGGTGGTCTGGTGCGGCAATTGCCGCTGTCCCGACTGATAACGGTGACGGGACCTGCCGGCGTCGGCAAGAGCACCGTGGCGCTGAGAGCGGCGGAGTTGTTGCTGCAGCATTTTCGCGATGGCGTCTGGCGGGTGGATTTATCCCTGATCGACGAGCAAACCTCACTCGTCGATCATCTTTTGCAAACCCTCGATATCGATTTCGCCACACTGGCGGCGCGCCACGCTTTGCTGGTGCTGGATAACTGCGACCCTCTGCACGAAGCCTGCCGGGGCTTGCTGGAGACTTTGCTCGACGCAGCGCCCCATCTGTCGATCCTGGCCACCAGCCGCGAGCCGTTGCGTCTCGCCCTGGAAGTCCTCCAGCCATTGCCACCTCTCACCATTCCTAAAACTTCGGCGCTCAACAGCGTCGATGAAGTCATGGGTTATTCGTCTGTGCAACTGTTTGTCAGTCGCGCCCGTGCCCGTCAACATGGCTTCTGTCTGCGTGAGCAGGATCTGGAAACGGTGCGCGATATCTGTCGACGACTCGACGGCCTTCCGCTGGCGATTGAACTCGCGGCGGCGCAGATCGACGCGCTGGCGCTGGTCGGGTTGCAGGCGCAGCTGGATAACGGCCTGCAAGTCTTGAGTCACGGCCGCCGGACCGCCGTGCCACGTCATCAGTCGATGATGGCCGCGCTGGACTGGAGTTATCAACGCTTGAGCGAGCACGAACAACGCGTGCTGCAGCGGTTATCGGTGTTCAAAATGGCGTTCACGCTGGATGCCGCCATCGGCGTGATCAGTTGCGTGCAACTGCCACCCTCGACGATGGTGGCTGTCGTTGAACAGTTGGCGGCCAAGTCGTTGCTGACGGTGGATCGATCCAGCGGGACGCTGCGTTACCGAATGCTCAACACCACTCGCCGTTATGCCCGTGAGCAACTGGAGCAGGGCGGCGAGCTGGGTGATGTCGAGCGTCGGCATGCGCGTTACCTGGGACGCACGCGATCGAACTCACGCCCGCAACTGACTGCGCAATTCGTCGAGCAATAAGCGCACCTTGCGCAAGTCCGGGGTGGCGTAACCTTCGGTGAAGCGCTGGTAGATCGGTGTCAGTAACTCCAGTGCTTCGCGGTAGCGCGACTGGCGCTGCCACAACTGAGCCAGCGATGTCGCACTGCGCAGTTCCCAGGCCAGGGCGCCTTGCGTCTTCGCAATCACAAGCGATTGCTGCAAGGCGCTTTCGACGGTGTGATGGCAGGGCGATTCAGCGGCCAGCAATCGCTCGGCCCGAGCTCGCAGGATTTCCGCGGTGCTCCAGCCAGCCGCGCCGCTTTGTGCTCGTTCGAGCAAGGCATCATCAACGAAACCGGTGTCCAGTGTGACCATGATTTCCCTGACCAGGCCGCTATCGGCGGGCGGTATCGCGGGAGCCTTGTCGGCGTCGATCACCTGCGCATAGTGCCGCGCCCACGTGTAGAACAGCAGCACCGAATGTTTCTGCGCCTGTTCGAGCAGCAGTTGCAGCAACGCGCGCGCGTTTTGCCCGTCGCCGTTGTAATGGGCGATCAGGCACGAGGCGAGTGCCAGGGTGTAGCAGATCGAGGTGCCGTGGTTGATCTGTACCGCGATGTCCAGCGCCTGCCGCGCCGTGCGCCAGGCCTGCTCGGGAAATCCTTGCAGCCACAACACCCGTGCGAGAACGGTCAGCGAAGCAACGCTCTGATCGTATTGCACGCCGAAACCGTGGGTGAAGCGGTTGAGGTGGCCGCTGTGGGCCATGCGCTGAATGACTTGTTCGGCATGGATTCGCGCCTGATGCTGATCGCCGGCGTAATGCAGGGCGAGCACCCGCAAACGGTGGGTGCTCAGGGACAACTGCGCATCGCCGTGCAGGCCGAGGCTTTCGAATTGCTCGCTCTGCTCCAGCGCCATCCGGTAATGCCCGCAACTGAGATTGACCGCCATGTGCCCGGACACCGCACGCAATTGCCCGGCCTTGTCGTCGTGCTGTTGCGCCAGTAGGCGGGCGCTGACGAAGGCTTCGATGGTTTCCGGGGTGCCGCCCCAGGTGTGGTAGCAGGCACTGCCGAGGGCCAGTTTCAAGGCGATTTCCAGTCGCGGGCAGGGCTCGTCGGATGACGCCAGCAACGCGAGTGCCCGGCGCACATGAACGCCGTACTCTTTGAGCAGGGACAACTCTTGCCACAACGGCGCCGAAGTCGCCGTCAGGCGCACGCCGAGCGGGCGCGAGCCTTCATCGTTCAGCGTCCACTCCAGCGCCGCCCGCAGGTCTTCGAGGCCACGGGCGTAGCGCTCGATCCACACCTCGGTCGGCGTGTTCTCCCAATCGGCCTGGGCCTGATGCATCAACGCCAGGCAGCGCTCGGCATGACGTTCACGGGTTTCGCCGAGTTCGGCGGCCTGGTCGAGTTTTTCCAATGCATAGCGACGGGTGGTGTCGAGCAGGCGATAGAACACCTCTTCATCGCCGACCTCGACGTTGAGCAACGACTTGGCGACCAGTTGCGTGATCGAGGCGAAGACTTCACCGGGCTCGATGTGCTGGCCGACGATGACCGCTGCCGCAGATTCCAGCGTGAACGCGCCACTGAACACGCCCAGTCGGCGTAGACCGGCCTGTTCGCAGCCGTTGAGCAGGTTGAAGCTCCAGTCCAGCGTGGCACGCAAGGTTTCATGTCGGCCGAGCTGAGTCTGGTTGCCCGCCGGCAAGCTTCCCTGAAGCTGACTCAGCACACCGTCCAGCCCAAGGCTCGCCACCTGCGCGGCCGCCAGTTCCAGTGCCAGCGGGATGCCATCCAGCCGCCGACAGATTTCGACGATCGAGGGCAGATCGGCATTACCTGGCTCGAAATGTTCGTGGGCGGCCATTGCCCGTTCGACGAACAGCTGCAGCGCGGAAAATCCCATCGCCTGATCGCGGTCCAGCACCGCAATCGGCGGCGGACAGTCGAGGGATTCCAGACGCTGCACGTACTCGCCCTCGGCGCGCAGGCTTTCGCGGCTGGTGGCCAGGATGTGCACCTGCGGCGCGCCACGCAGAATGCTTTCGCTGAGCAGTGCCACGGCGTCGATCAAGTGCTCGCAGTTATCGATCACCAGCAGCATCTGGCGCTCGCGCAGGCTGTTGATCAGGCACGCCATCGGTTCACTGTCATGCAGCGAAAGGTCCAGCAGGGCGGCGAGGTGCGAGCAGATCGAGCCGGGATCGTTGAGTGGTGCCAGATCCAGCAGACGAATGCCATCGCGATAACGGCCGATCAGTTGCTCGGCGACGCGCAGGGCGACGGTGGTCTTGCCGATGCCGCCGGGGCCAACGAGGGTGATGCAGCGTTGGCGCGGCAGTTGCGTCATCAGGCTGTCGACCACCGGCTGACGACCGATCATCCGCGTACGACGCAATGGCAGGTTGTGCCGACCGATGGGGTCGGTTGCGGGGCGTTGTTCGATGGATTGCAGCAGGATCGGCGCGACGAAACTGTAACCGCGCTGCGCCACCGTGACGATGTAGCGCTGCCCGGCCTGACCGTCGCCGAGAGCCTTGCGCAGGGCGGCCATGTGCACTCGCAGGTTGATGTCTTCCACCACGCTGTCCGGCCAGATTTCGGCGATCAATTGCTGCTTGCTCACGACCTCGCCGGCGTTGGCCAGCAGGATCAGCAGAATGTCCATGGCGCGGCGGCCCAGGCGCAAAGGCTGGTCGCCTTCAAGCACCAGTCGCTGGCCGGGGTGGATCCGATAGGGGCCAAATCCGATGGCCTGATTCGGGGAAAGACTCAACCGCCCACTCCTTCGATGTTTTTTATGATCCTGACCCGAACAGGGTGAAAAAACCGTGACGGGGTGGTCGGACAGCGACTCGATGGGCATGCAAGCCGTCTAATCCGCAGTATCCGAGCATATTCTTCAGGAATGGGCGTCAACGCAACTTGCTTGAAGACCTGACATTTGAGCGTCTGTCCGTGTCGGGTGCTGACATCACTGTATTTAAAGGCTGGAACCTGTGCCGGCTCGCCCGACAGCCGGGAAAAATTAACAACGATTAACTCGTCCGCGCCCGTTCTAGAGCCAAAACTCCAAGGCAATGGAGTGCATACGTCCGGAGGACGCTGCGATGAGCAAGGTAGTGGTGGTCTATCACAGTGGCTACGGGCACACCCGCGTCATGGCCCAGGCTGTGGCGCAGGGTGTGGAACGCCACCTGGGCAGCACTTGCCTGTTGCTGGCGGTGGAAGACGTGGAAGCCCACTGGGATGACCTGCACCGCGCCGACGCCATCATCTTCGGCGCGCCGACCTACATGGGCAGCGCTTCGGCGGCGTTCAAGCAGTTCATGGAGGCCACGGCCTCGTTCTATCTTGCCCGGCCGTGGCGCAACAAACTCGCGGCGGGCTTCACCAACTCCGGCAGCCTGTGTGGCGACAAACTCAATACCCTGCTGCAACTGGCGGTGTTCGCCGCCCAGCATTCGATGATCTGGGTCGGGCTCGATCTGTTGCCGGCACGTGCACATGCTGGTGCCTTCGATGGCCAATTGAATCGCCTCGGCAGCTCCCTCGGCGCCATGTCCCAATCCTCGGTCGAGCAACCGCCCGAACAGGCACCGCCGCTGGAAGACCAACAAACCGCCGCGCACCTGGGCGAGCGGGTGGCGCGGCTGGCTCAGCGGATGGCGCGGGAATGACACCGCCTCAGCGGTTTTTCATGACCTGACAACGCCACGCAAACGGATTGATCCCTTCGCTGCGGGTGAAGATGTGGCAGAAGTGCGCCTGGTCACAGAAGCCGCATTCCAGGCTGATCTGCGTGAGGCTGTGGTTGGTGTGCTGGATCAACAGTTTGGCCCGGGCAATGCGCTGGGCGCGGATCCAGTCTTGCGGCGAGTACCCGGTGCTGCACTTGAACGCCCGGGAAAAGTGACTGCGCGACAGTGCACAGGCGTTGGCCAGTTCGGTGACTTCAAGGCTGTCGCCGAGGCGTTCGAGGATCAGTTGTTTCACCAAGCGTTCGCGCTGCGGGCTGAGGCCACCGGTGTTGATCTTGCGGGGTTCGCTGGCAGGGGCGAGGGCGACGGTTTGCTGTGAATGAGCCATGGCCAATGTCCGTGTCGGGGGGGAAGGCACGGTCAGCGCTTTCCCTCAGGTCAATAAAACAACGCTGCGCAGAGGGATTCATTGTTTGGCGAGGGGCGAAGGCTGACGAGTTAAACGTTGTTAATTCCGTTACCAAAGCTGATTTCGAATGGCCGCCGATCAAGTAAAGTGCGTAGCACTTGCGCCTGGCCCAAAAGGAAAACACGCCCATGAACCGAAACGATCTGCGCCGCGTCGACATGAACCTGCTGGTGATTTTCGAAGCACTGATGTTCGAAAAGAACCTGACCCGCGTCGCCGAGAAACTGTTCATGGGCCAACCGGCGGTGAGCGCGGCACTGGGCCGCTTGCGCGATCTGTTCGACGACCCGCTGCTGCTGCGCAACGGTCGCGGCATGGAGCCGACGGCGCGGGCGTTGGCGATTCTTCAGGAACTGCAACCGGCGATGGACGTGATTTCCGGCGCGGTCAGTCGGGCCAAGGAGTTCGATCCGGCCACCAGTTGCGACGTGTTCCGCATCGGCCTGTCGGATGACGCCGAGTTCGGTCTGTTCCCGCCATTGCTGCGCCAGTTGCAGGAAGAGGCGCCGGGGATCGTGGTCGTGGTACGCCGCGCCAACTACCTGCTGATGCCGACGCTGTTGGCGTCTGGGGAAATCTCCGTCGGCGTGAGCTACACCACCGATCTGCCGGCCAACGCCAAGCGCAAGAAACTGCGCGACATTCCCTGCAAGGTTCTGCGCGGCGATAACCGCCCGGGCCCGCTGACCCTCGACGAATACTGCGAGCGGCCTCATGCGATGGTGTCGTTCTCGGGTGACCTGAGTGGCAACATCGACGTGGATTTGGCCAAAGTTGGCCGCAGCCGCCGCGTGGTGCTTGGGGTGCCGCAGTTCAGCGGTTTGCGTGCGCTGCTGGCGGGTACCGAGATGATCGCCACCGTGCCGGATTACGCCGCGTGTGCGTTGGTGGAAGGGTGTGCGTTGCGGGCTGAAGATCCGCCGTTCCCGATTGATGCGGCGCAACTGTCGATGGCGTGGAGCGGGGTGCATGACAACGATCCGGCGGAGAAATGGCTGCGGTCGCGGATCAGTCAGTTCATGTCGGTGTCGCTGGATATACCGGCGTAACAAGACCTGAAAAACAATTCGTTCATCGCCTCATAACCCTGTGGGAGCGAGCTTGCTCCGGGCGGCGATCCGACGATTGCGGTGGGTCAGTCAGCATCCATGTTGTTTGATGTAGCACCATCGCCAGCAAGCTCGCTCCCACAATAATTTTTGTCGTTCGTGGGTTCTGCGTGTTCTCCCAAAAAGAGCACACCCATCCAATTTCCCCCCGATCAATCGTTGCACCATTGCCTGCAATGATTGATCAAGGGTGGGCCCATGAACGCTGCACAACGCAATGACCAGGCGCAACACCTCGGCCTGCTGTTCCTGCGGGTCTCCGGCGGGTTGTTTCTGCTGTTCGTCCACGGCTTGCCCAAGCTGCTGGACTTCACCGCGCAGCTGCAACTGATCGAAGACCCGTTCCACCTCGGTGCCCACCTCACGCTGATCCTGGCGATCTTCGCCGAAGTCCTCTGTCCGCTGCTGATCGTCGCCGGGGTGCTGGCGCGATTGGCGTGCTTGCCTATTCTGTTTGTGCTGCTGGTGGCGCTGCTGATCGTGCATCCGCAATGGAGTGTGGCCGAAGGGCAGTTCGGCTGGTTGCTGTTGATCCTCTTCACCACTGTTCTGATCGCCGGGCCGGGACGGCTGGCGCTCAATGTTCGTTTGCCCGGAGTGCTCCGTTATGCCTGATTCCCAGACCCTGAAACCCCCGGGACCCGAAGAAACCGTGACGCTGATCGTCAAGCATCGGGTCAAGGCCGGTTTCGAACAACCGTACGAAGCCTGGCTGCGCAATATCGTCAGCGTGGCGGGGCGCGAAGAGGGGCACCTGGGCGTGGACGTGATGCGCAGCCAGCAGGGTGGTCTCGCGCTGTTCACCTGCGTGCTGCGTTATTGCTCGACCGAAGCGATGCAGCGCTGGCTTGATTCGCCGCAGCGTCAGAAGTTGATCGACGAAGCCGCGCCGATGCTCGCCGACGGCGACCAGACCGAGGTCAATGCGGCCAACGAGTTCTGGTTCACGCCGCTGGCCGATGCCGCCTCGCCGCCACCGCGCTGGAAGCAGGCTGTGGTGACGTTGTTCGTGATTCTGCCGCACACCCTGCTGGTGCCGCTGATCTGGGGGCCGCTGCTGCAACTCAATGCCTTCCTGTCCAACTACGTGGTCGCCACGTTCCTGATCACCCTGACCATCGTGCTGTCGGTGGTGTACGTCTGCATGCCGGCCGCGACCCGCCTGTTCGCACCGTGGCTGACAGCCAGTCAGCCCCATGAACACCTGGATTCCAACACCAACCCGCCGCGCTGAGCCGGCAGGTCTGGGCTTCGTTTCACTAATATCGAAGGAACTGCGATGAACGCCAACGCTGATCTGATTCTGTTCAATGGCCAATTTCATACCGTAGACCGCACAAAACCCCTCGCCAGTGCCGTGGCGATCAAGGACGGCCGCTTCGCCGTCGTCGGCAATGATGCGCAAGCCATGGCCCTGCGCGGCGCCGGCACCCAGGTCGTCGACCTCAAGGGCCGCTGCGTGATCCCCGGCCTCAACGACTCGCACTTGCACCTGATCCGTGGCGGTTTGAACTACAACCTCGAATTGCGCTGGGAAGGAGTGCCGTCGCTGGCCGATGCGCTGCGCATGCTCAAGGATCAGGCTGACCGCACGCCGACTCCGCAATGGGTGCGCGTGGTTGGTGGCTGGAACGAATTCCAGTTCGCCGAAAAACGCATGCCGACCCTCGAAGAAATCAACCAGGCGGCGCCGGACACCCCGGTGTTCATCCTGCACCTGTATGACCGTGCGTTGCTCAACCGCGCTGCGTTGCGCGTTGCCGGCTACACCCGCGACACGCCAAACCCGCCGGGCGGCGAGATCGTGCGCGATGCCAATGGCAACCCGACCGGCATGCTGGTGGCGCGGCCGAACGCGATGATTCTGTACTCGACGCTGGCCAAGGGGCCGAAGCTGCCGCTGGAATATCAGGTCAACTCGACCCGCCAGTTCATGCGCGAGCTCAATCGCCTCGGCCTGACCAGCGCCATCGATGCCGGCGGTGGTTTTCAGAACTACCCGGACGATTATCAGGTGATCGAGCAGTTGGCCAAGGATGAGCAACTGACCGTGCGTATCGCCTACAACCTGTTCACCCAGAAACCGAAAGAAGAGCTGACCGATTTCCAGAACTGGACCGGCAGCGTCAAGTTGCATCAGGGCGATGACTTCCTGCGCCACAACGGCGCTGGCGAGATGCTGGTGTTCTCGGCAGCGGACTTCGAAGACTTCCTCGAACCGCGCCCGGACCTGCCGCAGACCATGGAACAGGAGCTGGAGCCGGTGGTGCGCCACCTGGTCGAGCAACGCTGGCCGTTCCGTCTGCACGCCACCTATAACGAATCCATCAGCCGCATGCTCGATGTGTTCGAGAAGGTCAACCGCGACATTCCGTTCAACGGTTTGCCATGGTTCTTCGACCACGCGGAAACCATCACCCCGCAGAACATCGAGCGGGTGAAAGCATTGGGTGGCGGTATTGCGATCCAGGATCGCATGGCGTTCCAGGGTGAGTACTTCGTCGACCGTTACGGCAAGCAGGCCGCCGAAGCCACGCCACCGATCAAACGCATGCTCGCCGAAGGCGTACCGGTCGGCGCGGGTACCGATGCCACGCGGGTGTCCAGCTACAACCCATGGACTTCGCTGTACTGGATGGTCAGCGGTCGCACCGTTGGCGGTCTGGCGCTGTATGAAGAAGGTTTGCCGCGCGCCACCGCGCTGGAACTGTTCACCCACGGCAGCGCCTGGTTCTCGTCGGAACAGGGCAGCAAGGGCCAGATCAAGGTCGGTCAACTGGCGGATCTGGCAGCGCTGAGCGCGGACTTCTTCCATGTCGAGGAAGAGGCGATCAAGTGGATCGAGTCGGTACTGACCGTGGTCGGCGGCAAGATCGTTTATTCCGCCGGCGACTTCGAAGACCTCGGTCCACGTGCATTGCCGGTGCTGCCGGACTGGTCGCCAGTGGTGAAAGTCCCGGGCCACTGGCGCCCGAATTCGCCGTTGCAGGCGCAGGTGCACCAGTGCAGCGGCCCGTGCGCCGTGCATACCCACAGCCATGAAAAAGCCCGGATGTCGAATGCGCCAGTCAGCGATTTCGCCGGTTTCTGGGGTGCGTTCGGCTGCTCCTGCTTCGCTTTCTGAGTCTTGCAATAAAGCGTCGGCCACCGGGGTCGGCGCTTCACCTCACCACCACCCGAGGAGTTTCAAATGAGCAACGTTCCTTACAAGCGCCTGAACAAAGACGATGCCGTGGTCCTGCTGGTCGACCACCAGACCGGCCTGATCTCGCTGGTGCAGGATTTCTCGCCGAACGAGTTCAAGAACAACGTGCTGGCGCTGGGCGACATCGCCAAGTTCTTCAAACTGCCAACCATCCTCACCACCAGTTTCGACGCCGGTCCGAACGGCCCGATCGTGCCTGAACTGCGCGAACAATTCCCGGACGCGCCGTTCATTCAGCGTCCAGGCCAGATCAACGCCTGGGACAACGAAGACTTCGTCAAGGCCATCAAGGCCACCGGCCGCAAGCAACTGATCATCGCCGGTGTGGTGACTGACGTCTGCGTGGCGTTCCCGACCCTGTCGGCGCTGGCTGAAGGTTTTGAAGTGTTTGTGGTGACCGACTCGTCCGGCACCTTCAACGAAACCGTGCAGCAAGCAGCGTGGGCGCGCATGTCGGCGGCCGGTGCTCAGTTGTTGAACTGGTTCTCCGTGGCTTGCGAGCTGCAGGGCGACTGGCGCAACGACATGGAAGGTTTGGCGAATCTGCTGTCGAATCGCCTGCCGAACTACCGCAACCTGATCAACAGCTACACCAAGTTCACTGCCAAGTAATGGGTTGAGGAAAAATGCCCGCTGAAGAGCGGGCATTTTTTTGTCTGTCGCAAAGGGCTCAGCGCTTTTGCAGCCACCCCAGAAACCCACCCTTGCGAACCGGCAAAGGCTGGGCCATCAACGCCAACCGACTGTTCTGCTGCCGTACCGCTTGCAACTTGTTCAACGCTTGGCCGACTTCGCCGCGCTGTTCCATGCACTGGCGGGTCAGGTTTTTGTCGAGCCGATAAATGATCGAAGACGTCAACGCCGTAAACGTTGCCTGCGAAGGCGTATCGGCCAGAATGCTCTGCTCGCCCATGACCTCACTCGGCCCCATGCGCCCGGCCTCGGTGAACCCATTACCGTCCGGCACGCTGGCGCTGACCACGCCGGTGGCGATCACGAACAGCTTGTCCGGCACTTCATTCAGATCCAGCACAACCTGCCCGGCGCTGTACTGCTGCGCGACCATCGATTCGGCGAGGCGATCGCGTTCTTCATGGCTGAGCGAGCGGAAGATTTTCACTTCATCGAGCAAGGCGCGGGCGCGGGTCGAAGGTTCGATCACGCCGTCCGGGTGCCGCGAAATACCGGCCGCTTCGAGATGACGATGGGCGAGGTCGAACAGTTGATTGCGCACTTCAGCCTTTTTGCCCAGCTCGGCGATAAAACCACTGGCCACGTATTCGGACATTTCTTCGCCGGCCTCTTTGAGTACCGCTTTCGGCGCAGGCGTCAGCAACAGACTGCTGCTGCCTTGCAGCGTGCGGTCGAGGGCGTCGAGTACCCGGCGCGGGCGAATGTGGTTCGGCACCTTGATGCTGATCGACACGCCGTGCAGGTTGTTCGGGCGGCTGAGGTTGACGATCTTGGCCTTGGCCGCCACCGAGTTCGGCACCACGGCCAGGGTGCCGGCGCTGGTCAGCAGGTGCGTGGCGCGCCAGTCGATGTCGAGCACTTTGCCTTCGACGCCGTCGATCACCACGAAATCGTCGACCTGATACGGCTTGGTGGTGTTGAGCACGATGCCCGAGAACACGTCGCTCAAGGTGCTTTGCAGCGCCAGACCGACCACGATGGCGAACACCCCGGAGGTAGCGAGCAGGCCTTTCACCGGCAGCTCCAGCACATAACCGGCGGCCGCGACGATGGCCACCAGAAATACCAGCGCACCGATCACGTCCTGCAACAGCCGGCCGCTGTGACCGATGCGACGCATCAGAATCAGGCCGATCACTTCGGTCAGTGCCCGCGCGGCATACAGCCACCAGAAAATTCCCAGCGCCGTCGCGCCCAGTTGCGCTACCTGATCATCGGCAAAGACTGGCGCCTGCAACGGGCTGACGCCGGCATTGATGATCAGCGCGCTGAAGGCCAGAAACAGTACCAGCCGCACACCGACCCGTTGCGCGCGATGCTTGAACGGCGCGAGGTGCCAGAGCAGGGCGTCGAGCACCAGCAGCAGGGCACTCCAGGACAGCAGGTGGGCAGAAAAAACGCTCATGAGGTGAACTCCGGCGGGCACAAAAGAAAACGCCACACCCGAAGGTGTGGCGAGTGGCTGGACTCAGTTCAGATGGGTCTTGAGTTCCGCCGCGGCCTGGCGCACGGCGGCTTTTACTTCCGGAATCTGATTCAGCGGATTGAGCAGGCCGAAGTCATGAATCATCCCGTTGTAGCGCACCGAGGTCACCGGCACACCGGCCGCGTCGAGGTGGCGGGCGTAGCCTTCGCCTTCGTCACGCAGCACGTCGAACTCGGCGGTCTGCACCAGCGCGGCGGGCAGGCCCTTGAGCTGTTCGCTGCTGGCATTGAGCGGCGAGGCATGAATCTGCGCACGCTCGGCCGGGTTGGTGGTGTAGTTGTCCCAGAACCACTGCATCATGCCTTTGGTGAGGAAGTGGCCCTCGGCGAATTGCTGGTACGAGCCGTTATCGAACCCGGCGTTGGTCACCGGCCACATCAGCAACTGGAAGCGCAGGGCCGGGGTTTTCTGCTCCTTGGCCATCAGCGCCACGACCGCCGCCATGTTGCCGCCGACGCTGTTGCCGGCCACTGCCAGACGCTTGCCGTCGACCCCGATGTCCTTGCCGTGCTCGGCCACCCATTTCGTTGCGGCGTAGGCCTGATTGATCGCGGTCGGGTACTGCGCTTCCGGCGACGGCGTGTAATCGACATACACCGCGACCGCGCCAGAGCCCACCACCAGATCACGAATCAGCCGTTGGTGCGTCGGGAAGTCGCCCAGCACCCAGCCGCCACCGTGGAAGAACATGAACACCGGCAGTTCGCCCTTGACCTTGGCCGGGCGCACCACTTTCAGGTTGATCGTCTGGCCATCGACCTTGATCGCCTTGTCGCTGACTTCAACGCCCGACAGGTCAACCTTCACCGAAGCCTGGGCACCGGTCAGCACCGCACGGGCGTCTTTCGGGCTCAGTTGCTCGAGCGGTTTGCCACCGCCAGCGGCGAGGGCATCGAGGAAGGCCTGGGTGGTGTGTTCGACGCCAGTGCTTTCGGCAGCGAACGCGTTGCCGATGGACAGGGCGAGGAGGGAAGCGGCGAGGGTTTTCTTGATGTTCATGTGCAATTCCTTTTTAAGTCGTTCGAGTTTTTGTATGCCTTGGGATCGGGCTGCTGTGGCGCTGGGCTTCAGGCCTCAGCAACACCGTGAGCACAGATTAATGAGGTGTCGGAAAGTGAAAAAGCGGCTATAAAGCGTTTAACTGTCAACCAGAGAGTGACAATGAACCCGTTCGAAGACATGCGTATTTTTTGCCAGGTCATGGACTCCGGCAGCTTCACGGCGGCGGCCGATCAGTTGGGCCTGTCCAAGCAATTCGTCAGCCGTCGGTTGATGCAACTGGAGGAGCGCCTCGGCGTGCGTCTGCTCAACCGTTCGACCCGGCGCCTGGACGTGACGCCACTGGGCCAGAGCTATTACGAGTCGGCGCTGCGGCTGTTAAGCGAAGTTGAACAGGTGGAGCAGGGCATTGCCGGGCAGACCGCCGAACCGCGCGGGACGATTCGTGTCAGCGCGCCGCTGTCGTTTGCGGTGGCGCATCTGGGCTGTCTGCTGCCGCTGTTCTTGCAGCGTTATCGCGAAGTCACGGTGGAGGTTGATCTGAGTGACCGCCCGGTGGACTTGCTCGGCGAGGGCTACGACCTAGCGCTGCGCATCGGCGTGCTGGAAGACTCGACCCTGATCGCCCGACGCATCGCCGCCATCGAGCGGGTGTACTGCGCCAGCCCTGCGTATCTGGCCGAGCGCGGCACACCGGTCAAACCAGAGGATCTGCTCAGCCATGACTGCCTGCCTTACGGCCACGGGCGTTCGGTGCAGTGGCGGTTCAACGCGGGGCAGGGCAAGCCGCAGCTGGTGAATGTCACCGGGCGGATGCGGGTCAACAACGGCGAGTTGCTGCGGGATGCAGCGGTGGCGGGGATGGGGATTACCTACTTGCCGACGTTCATTGTCGGGGCCGCGCTGAAGGATGGGCGCCTGGTGCCGGTGCTGGATGATTTGCGTCCGGAGCCGTTGATCCTGTCGGCGGTGTATCCGCAGCATCGTCAGGCATCGCGGCCGGTGCAGGCGTTGATCGAGTTTTTGCGCGAGCGGCTGGATCAGCGTCAGGGGGTGTTGTAGCCCCAGCCGCTCGCACAATTTTCAGCGTTGCTCAGTTGGCGCGCTTGTCATCGCCTGGCTCGCCGCCAACGTGAACCCCGCGATCATCGCCGGGTTCGCCTGCGGCATGTACGCCATGGTCGTCACCGATTTCGCCCGCGCGGTGTACGCCGTGGTCATCACCGATTTCGCCTGCACGATGAACCCCATGGTCATCGCCGATTTCTCCGGCCCGATGAACGCCGTGATCGTCCCCAGCCTCGGCGTGGGTGCCGTTGCGTCCTGAAGAGGCGCTGTCGCCGGAATGGCCCGAACCATGGTCGCTGCCGCTGTGGCCACTGTTTCCACCGCCGCCGCTGCCACTGTTGCCACCACTGCCACTGCCACCGTGGCTACCGCCATTGCCGCCACCGCCACTGCCACCGTTGCCGCCGCCCCCTCCGCCGCTACCGCCCCCTCCGTTGCCACCACCGCCCCCCCCATTTCCGCCTCCACCGCCGCCACTACCTCCACCGCCGCCACTACCTCCGCCGCCCCCACCACCACCGCTTCCTCCACCCCCACTGCCACCTTCCTTGGCCTGAACGCTGGACACCCCGGACAGGTTGTCCGGGATCAATACGGTAGACGCCGACAGGACTGCGCCGATGGCCATTGCGAGCATGAGCTTTTGAATGTGCATATCGTTCTCCGTCTTTGTTGTCTTGATTGGGAACCTGGATGTGCAGTGTTGCGCTTGAGTCGACCCGTTCCCGGGGTCAGTGAATGCTTGAAGCGAGTTCGAAGATCGGGATGTACATCAGGATCACGATCACCCCGATCAACAGGCCGATGAAGGTCATGAGCAGCGGTTCGAACAGCCGCACGAACCACTCGATCCAGCGGCTGATTTCCTCGTCGTAGAAGTCGGCGCTGCGTTCCATCATTTGCCCGAGGTTGCCGGACTGCTCGCCGGCGCGCAGCAGGCGCAGGGACACGGGCGTCACCAGCCGATTGAGCTCCAGCGCGGTGGACAATGACTGTCCTTCGCGCACTCGTTCGCAGGCCTGGTCGAGTCGCGCCCGCGAGGCCACGGTGAGCAGGCCGCGGACCATGCCCATGGCGGTCACCAGCGGAATCCCGCCTTGCAGCAGAATCCCCAGTGATCGGTAAAACCGCGCCAGCTCATACATGAAGATCCGCTGGTGCACGGCGGGGAGTTTTTCCACCAGCCTATCCAGCCCACGGCGAAACGCCGGTTGTTTCTGCAACACGGCGAGGGCGGTGATGATCGCCGCCAGAATCCCGAAAAACTCACCCTGATGTGCGTGCAAAAACATCCCGCTGCTCATCAGAATCTGCGACAGCCACGGCAGGTTCGAGCCCAGTCCTTCGAACACCAGGCTGAAGCGCGGCACCACGTAGCCCATCAAAAACAGCACCACGCCACCGCCGACCACCAGCAACAGCAAGGGGTAGATCGAGGCGCTGACGATCTTCTGACGCACCTCGTCCATGCGCTGGCGATAGCTGACATAACGACCCAGCGCATCGCCGACCGCGCCGGTCTTCTCGCTGGACTGCACCAGCGCCACGTACAGCGGCGGGAAAACCGCCGACAACTGGGCCAACGCCTGGGAGAACGATTTGCCTTCGTACAGCAGCCGCACCAGCTCAGTCAGGGTTTTTCGGGCGGCGGGCGCGGTTTCTTTTTCCGCCAGGCTTTCCAGTGCATCGATCAACGGCAGGCCGGCGTTGAGCAGCGTGGTCAGCTCCTGGCTGAACAGCACCAGGTTGAAGGTTTCGCGTTGGCTCAGGCGCAACGAACGCCAGTGACGCTCGGCGTGCAGGCTGACCACGCGCAAGCCCTGATCCTCGGCGATGCGCCGTGCTTCGCTGTGACCGGGCGCCTCGATGTTCAGCGACACCACGCCGGCCTTGCCCACTGCCTTCAGATGAAAACGCATGCCGTGTGCTCCGCTCATTGCCAGTTGGTGACTTCGGCGTTTTCGCCTTCGCCGCCGGGCTGGCCGTCCTTGCCCATCGACAGCAAGTCGTACTCGGCGTTTTCACCGGGGTAGCGGTAGGTGTAGTTACGGCCCCATGGGTCCTGCGGGAGTTTTTTCTGCAAGTACGGGCCGGTCCATTTCGCCTCGTCACTCGGCGCGGTCACCAGCGCCTGCAAGCCCTGTTCGGTGGACGGGTAGTGGCCGACTTCCAGCCGATACAAGTCCAGTGCCTTGCCCAGGCCTTCGATCTGCGCCTTGGCGACTTTCACTTCGGAGCGCCCCAACTGGGCGAAATATTTGGGCGCGACGATCCCGGCCAACAGGCCGAGCACCACCAGCACCACGAGCAATTCGAGCAGGGTAAAACCCTGTTGGGCGCGCGGACGAACATGCAGCTTCATGATGACCTCCGGTGAGTGGCAGCCGAGTCGCCTGAGGGCTTATGCAATTGCCATGCTCAGCCCCCGATAAATCCTGCGTGCGGGCTGAAGCCCTTGAAATACGGGCTTCTCGAGAGTCGGCACAGTGCTTGCGTACGGCTGATTCACGACAGGTCAGTGGGGCATTTCCCCCAATTTTTCGGGGCCTGTCAGGGGAGGCCCAATGCTCAATCCAATCTGCGCAGGACTGCTTGGCTGCATGCTGTTGACCGGCATCGCCGAGGCCGATGTGTTTGTCTCCGTGGACGCCAAGGGCAGCTATGTGCTGTCCAACGTCCATCGCCCCGGACGCACCTACGAACGGGTGATTCACGAGGCACAAATGCCCGTGGTCAGCCTTGACCGGCAACCGCAATTGATCGCCAACCAACCCTACGCGGAACTGGTGTCGGCGGCGGCCACGGCCAATCACTTGCCCGAAGCCTTGCTGCACGCGGTGATCAACGCCGAGTCGAACTACAACCCCGGCGCCACCTCGCCCAAAGGCGCCGGCGGGCTGATGCAACTGATGCCGGACACCGCCCGTGAACTGGGGGTGACCGACGTCTACGACCCCAAGGCCAACATCCAGGGTGGGGCCCGGTATCTCAAGCGCCTGATGACCCTGTTCGACAACGATATCGCGCTCGCCGTGGCGGCCTACAACGCCGGCCCCGACGCGGTGCTCAGCCGTGGACGGGTGATCCCGCCGTTTGCCGAAACACAGCGTTATGTGCCCAGCGTCCTGCGCCAGTACCGGCGTTTGCAGGGACTGGCGGCGGACGCGCCGTTGTAAAGCTTCAACCCGGTTTTCCCCACTTTCGGGGCAAATCCGCCGGGTCGGAAAAACGGGGAAACGGGTGGGGAATATCCCCCGGATTCTCAAATGATTTCTGTAACTGATTGAACAGCAACACGATTTTTTGTGGCATGCGGATTGCTCCGAGGGCTTTGTCGAGAATCATTCCCTGTGAGCACCCACTACGAGGTTTCCGATCATGGTTGGCATTCACCACGCACCGTCCCTGTTGAACTGGCTGCTGTTGCTGGCCTCGATGCTCAGCGTCGAACTGGCCAGTGCCGCCGTGCGCTGCGAACGCAATCTGGTGGCCAACGTCGTGGCCTTCGATCAGCCGCTGATGTTCAACCGCCTCGGTGCGCAGAACGTCAACGGCATGATGTTCGCCTTGCGCCGCGACGTGGTCGATGACCACGACCGGTCACTGGCACAGGGCGGTTCGGCGGTGCCGGGCAAAGTGTCGCTGCGCCCGGACAAGCGTCCACGGCCGCTGGTGCTGCGTGTGGCGGCGGGGGACTGCCTGACGATCAACCTGCAAAACCTGCTGGCGTATCAGGCCAACCCGAACCATCACTCCGAGCCCGAGGGCGAAGAGGAAAACGCCAACGTCGGCGAAGCCTTCAAGGCCGACGAGCAAGTCGCCGACCGGCATGTCGGTTTCCAGGTCAACGGCCTGCAAGCGGTGAACAGCATCGATGACATCGCCTCGTTCACCGGACGCAACGCCAACAGTCTGGTCGCCCCCGGTGCCAGCCGTTCCTATCTGTTATACGCCGAGCGCGAAGGGGCGTTCGATGTCAGCAGCCGTGGCGCGACGTTCGGCGGGGAGGGCGCGGCCGGCAACAATGCCAATGGTCTGTTTGCCCAAGTGGTGGTCGTGCCGAAGGGCGGCCGCACTTACCGCAACACCCTCACTGAAGAAGACATGCGCCTGGCCAGCACTGGCCGCACCCCCGCCGGACATCCCATCGTCGATTACCAGGCCCGCTACCCGCAACGCGAGCCGTGGCTGCGCGAAGGCAAGGCCGGCATGCCAATCATCAGCATGGTCGACGGCAGCGAAATCATCTCCAGCGAAAGCGATGCCATCGTCATGGGCAGCAACCCCGACGGCAGCTTTCCGTCGATCACCTATCCGCTGGAATCGGTGGGCAAACGCAACCCGGCGCTGCCCAACCGGCTGGAGCCGTTCCGCGATTTCGCCGCGCAGTTCCAGGACGAAACCGCCGTCACCCAGGCGTTCCCGGCGTACTTTGCCGACCCGGTGATGGGCCATGTGCTGGAGCCGACCCGCGACTCGTTCATGATCAACTACGGTGCCGGCGGCATGGGCGCCGAAGTAATCGCCAACCGTTTGGGCGTGGGGCCGATGCACGATTGCCTGTCCTGCGCCTACGAAGAATTCTTCCTCAGCTCGCACACCGTCGGCGACGTGGCGATGCTGGTGGACGTGCCGGCCAACACCGGGCTTGAGAACATCGCCCCCGGCCAGACGCCACGTGCCGATCAGGTCGGCGTGAAAGCCACCATGGCCCTGTATCCGTCTGAGCCATCGAACGTCGCCCACAGCTACATCGGTGACTTCGTCAAATTCCGCAACACCCATAACGGTTACGAGCACCACATCTTCCACTTGCACGGTCACCAGTGGCTGTTCAATCCCAACGATGACAACTCCGATTACGTCGACGCTCAGGGCATCGGGCCGGGGGCTGGCTACACCTATGAAATCGCCAATGGCGGCTCGGGCAATCGCAACCGGGTGGCGGGCGATGCGATCTACCATTGCCACTTCTATCCGCACTTTGCCCAGGGCATGTGGGCCATGTGGCGGGTGCACGATGTGTTTGAAGAGGGCACCCGACTGGAGGTTTCCCAGCAGGGTGCCGACAGTTACCACAGCGAACCCTATGCACTGCGCAGCGGTAAACCGGCCGCGGGTGCTCGCGCCTTGCCCGATGGCGAAATCATTGCCGGCACGCCAATCCCCGCCATCGTGCCGCTGCCGGGCAAAGCCATGGCGCCGATGCCGGGCAAGGTTGTGGTTGTGCCGAAAATCGGCGAAACGATGGTTGCCGCCAGCGATGACGACGATGAGGAAGAAGAGGGCGACGATGAACACCACGGCGGCAACGCTGGCGCTCAGGCTGTTGGTTCTCTGGCCCTGGTGGATCGCAGCGAAGCCAACCGCAACGCCGACGGCAGCCTGAAAAACCCTGGCTATCCGTTCTGGATCGGCGGCATGGAAAGTTCGGTCGGGCAACGTCCGCCGACTCCACCGCTGGACATGCTCGACGCCGCCACCGCGCAATCGCTCAAAGCCAGCGGCAAGGCGCTGTGGGCCAACCTCGACCCGACGCAATCCGGCGGCTGGGACGGTGGTTTGCCGCGTCATGCACTGGACGGAAAGTCTGCTGGCGGCGAAGCGCTCACCGTGACCACGTCGCTGGATTTCTCCAAGGAAGTCACCCGCGCCAAACCGATTTATCTGCCCGAAGAGGGCACCGAAGTCGAACAGGCGGCGATGGCTTTCCACGCGAAAAAGGATCACCCAAGCTTCGCCTTGCTGCCCGGCAATCAAGTGGTGGCCAAGGCCTTCCGCACCAATGGCGCCTTGCCGATTGCCGGCGCGCCGTACTACGAACCGTGCATGGATGACCGTCAGAAACGTTTGACCAGCAGCGCCGGTACAGGCGAATTCAACAGCGGCGAGCGTCTCGATGGCATGTCCTTCGTCGGCGCCTCGACTTTCACCGCCGACCGGCCACGGGTCTACAAAGCCGCCAACATCCAGTTCGACGCGGTGTACAACAAGGTCGGTTATCACTTCCCGCAGGCGCGCATCCTGGCGCTGTGGGAAGACGCCTGGCCGGTGATCACCAAGCAGCGTCCGCCAGAGCCGCTGGTGATGCGCATGAACACCTTCGACTGCGTGCAATACCAGCAAACCAACCTGGTGCCGGCCGTCTACGAGATGGACGACTATCAGGTGCGCACCCCGACCGACGTGATCGGCCAGCACATTCACCTGCCGAAGTGGGACCTGACGGCGGCGGACGGTTCCTCCAACGGCTGGAACTATGAAGACGGCGTACTTTCCCCAGGTGCTGTGCAAGAGCGTGTGCACGCGATCCGCGAGTTCAACCAGTGCGCCGGCACCGACCCGCGTGATGGCACCCCGGCCTGCCCGAAAGCCAAGGCGCATCCGTTTTTCGGCCAGTACGGGCGCAGCGACTGGATGGGCGCGCGTACGGCGATGCAGCGTTGGTTCGTCGATCCGGTGATCAACAGCAAAGGCGTGGATCGCGGCCTGGGCACCATCTTCACTCACGACCATCTCGGCCCATCGACGCATCAACAGATCGGCCTCTATGCCACCGTGCTGGCGGAACCGGCCGGTTCCACCTGGTTCCACGCCGAAACCGGCGAGCCTCTGTATAGCGGTGCGCGGCAGGACGGCGGGCCGACGTCGTGGCAAGCGGTGATCAACACCGGCGACCTCGACGGCGACGGTTTGAACGACAGCTTCCGCGAGTTCTTCCTGGAGTACAGCGACTTCCAGCACGCCTATGAAGCCGGGGTGTATGTGGGCGCCGGCCCGAACGGCATCCCGAATGCGCAAGCGTTCCCGGCCACGGCCGACAGCTTCCGCTTTGCGATCAACCCGCCAGTGCGCAACAACGCCGGCAACCTGCTCGAAGCGGTGGTCGAGGCGCGCGGCGGGATCAAACCGGGCTGCCCGAGCCGGCCGTGCCCGCAGGCGATTTCCGTGGATGACCCCGGCATGTTCGTCGTCAACTACCGTAACGAACCGCTGGGCCTGCGGGTGTTCGACCCGAACAAGGTCGGCCCGGACGGCAAGCGCGGCATGCAGGCCGACGGCCTCGGCGGTGACCTGGCGTACGCCATGCAGAGCCGCACCGATCGGGCGATCCCGGCGCTGAACCTGGCGCCGAACCAGATCAATTCGGCCACCGGGCCTACCGGCGGCACCACGCAGTTCCCACCGCACATCAACAAGGGTGGCGCTGAACCGGGCGATCCGTTCACACCGATGCTGCGCACCTACACCGGCGATAACGTGCGGTTGCGGGTACATGCCGGCGGCCACGAGGAAGAGCACAACGTCACCCTGCACGGCGTGAAGTGGCTGCAGAGCGGTTCCGGGTTCGGCAACAGTTCGAACTCCGGCTGGCGCGCTTCGCAGATGGTCGGGATCTCCGAGCAGATGGGCTTCATCGCGCCGGTGTCGATGCTGTCGAGTTCGGCGGCGACCACCGGGGATTATCTGTACTCGATGGACGCCTCGATCGAAGGCTACTGGAACGGCATCTGGGGCGTGATGCGCAACTACACCGCGCAACGCAACGACCTGTTCGCGCTGCCGAACAACCCGAAACCCACCGGCATGCGCAACACCGTGGCATTCGAAGGCAGTTGCCCACGGATCAGCGCCAACCCCAACGGCATCGGCACCCGACCCACCGTGCAGCGCAATTATGAAGTGGTCGCGGCGCTGGCCAACGACATCCTGCGCAACCCGCTGGGGCTGACCATCGGTGACTCGGCCGGGCTCGGCCAGCACGTCGGCGGGCCGTTGAATCCGGCCGGCGGCACGCTGGTGTTCAACTCGCGGCCAGTGAGCATTCCGCAGGTGACGGTGACCGATCCAGAGGATGGCGAAACCATCACCATCGGCGGTCAGAGCGGGCCGATCCATGACCCGACCGCCATTCTGTACGTGCGCAAGTCGGATCTCGATCCAGCCACCGGCAAACTCAAACCCGGCATTCCGGTGGAGCCGCTGGTGCTGCGTGCTGCTGCCGGGGACTGCATCAACATCACCCTGGAAAACCGCCTGCCGAGCGTGATGCCCGATCTGGCGCAGACCGCAATCCTGCAAGGCCTGGTCAAGCGTGATCGCAACGGTGGTGACGGCTCGACCACCTTCAACAACAACCTGCTGCGGCCGTCCAGCCACGTCGGACTGCACGCACAATTGCTGGCCTACGACATCACCAAGTCGGACGGTGTGAACGTCGGCGCCAACCCGATCCAGACCGTGCCACCGCGTGCCGGAAGCACCGGTGCGTACCCGACCCGTACCTATCAGTACTACGCCGGGCACCTGGAGCGCGAAGGCAAACCGATCACCCAACTGGGGCGCAGCGTCGACAACATCAACGCCACAGCCGTGGAGTTCGGCGGCCTCAACTTCACCCCGGCGGACGTGATCAAACAACCGCAAAAAGGCCTGGGCGGGGCGATGAGCATCCTGCCGGCGGGCGCCACCTGGGTCGACGATGCACGCAAGGTCAGCGCCACGGTGACGGCGGCGGGGCAAACGGCTTATCGCGATTTTGCGATGGTCTGGCAGCGCGCCCTGAACCTGCGCTGGGCCAATGGCCGGCCGGTGGAGGGCATTGCCTCCGAAGGTATGGGCGTGCCGAACGATCCGAAGGACAACGCCGGCATGGCCATCAACTACAAGGCCGAGCCGATGTGGTACCGCTTCGGCCTGGCGCCGGACGCACCGTTCGGCCGTGCCGACGGCCACGGTTACGGCGACGTGCCCAACGCGCACATGGCGTACAGCAACGCGCTGGTCGGCGGCGATCCACAGACCCCGGTGTTCTACGCCAGACCGGGGCAGCCGTTCCGCACCCACATCCTGATGCCGACCGGTGGCAGCCGTGGCTCGACCTTCCAGCTCGACGGGCATCTGTGGTCGGTCAATCCGTTCCAGTCGGAGAAGAGCGATGTCGGCGGCTACCCGATGAACACCCCCGGCGTGGGTTCGGTGAAGTTCGGCTACAACCCGATGTCGATGTACATCGGCGCCCGCGAGAGCGTGCTGCCAGCGGCGCACTTCAGCTTCATGTTGCCGAGCGCCGGCGGCGCCAACGCGATAGCGGGGGATTACCTGTTCCGCGACAACGCCTCGTTCGGCAACACGGCGGGGTTGTGGGGTTTGCTGCGGGTGACCAATGAGCCCGAGCCGGCACCTCAGGGCCAATAGCGGAAATGCAGTCGAGGGGAGAGCGACATGAACAGGATCATCAACATCATCGGTGTCTGCCTGCTGGCGATGGCCGGGGCGTTGCTCACGCTGAGCGAGATTGCCCTGGCGCAAACCGGGCCCGGGCAGGTGCTGACCCGCGACGGCGTGTCGATTGCATTCAACCTGCAACCGCTGGCTCGCGACGGCAAATTGCGTGAAGGCGAGTTCGCCGACGTGCAGTTTCGCGTCAGCGATGGCGCCTCCGGCCAGCCGCTGTCCGGTGTGGCGCCGGGAGCGTGGATCGATCCCGAAACCGTTGCCGCCGACCAGGCCCAGGGCCGCGACAAGAGCTGCAAATCCCGGGTCGGGACGTTCCTCAAATCCAACATCGGCGCGCGGCCGCTACTCGATCTCAACAGCTACTTCCTGCTGGTGATGAACCGCGATGCCAGCGTTTCGGTGATTGATCCTTCGGTGTCGGTCGGCGGCATCACCAGCACCCTGGCGCGGATCGAACTCAAGCAGCCGCCGATGGATTGGGTCACGCCCAGGGACAACAAACGGGTGTTCGTGTCGATGCCGGCGGCGGGGGAAGTGGCAGTGATCGACAGTGAGCAATTCAAAGTGCTCGACTCGGTGCTTGCCGGCAGCCAACCGGTGCGGGTCGCGCTGCAACCGGACGAGCGCCTGCTGTGGGTCGGCAACAACGCGGCGAAGGCCGAAGAATCCGGCGTCACCGTGATCGACGCGCAAAGCCTGAAACCGCTCAAACACTTGGCGACCGGTCGCGGGCACCACGAAATCACCTTCAGCAAGGACAGCCGCTCCGCCTTCGTCAGCAACCGCGACGACGGCACGTTGAGCGTCATCGACATCGCCAGCCTGAGTCTGCTGCAACAGGTCAAAACCGGCTCCAGCCCGTTGTCGGTAGCGTATTCGCCGCTGTCCGGCGCGGTGTACGTGGCTGACGGCAAGGACGGCACCGTCACGGTGATCGACAGCAACAGCCGCGCCGTGCGGCGGGTGATCAAGCTGCAACAGGGCCTTGGCCCGATGGGGTTCAGCGCCGATGGTCGCTTCGGTGTGGTGTTGAACACGGTAGAGAATCGCGCCACCGTCATCGATGCGGCCAATGATTCAGCGATCCATGATCTGGAAGTCTCGGCCGAACCCTATCAAGTGGTGTTCACCAAGGCCTACGCCTACGTGCGCGGCCTGGCCTCGCCGAAAGTCACCATGATCAATCTGGCGTCGCTCGGCGAAGGGCGGCAGCCGATCAGCCAGGGTTTCGAGGCCGGGCCGCAGCCGCCACGGCTGGCCGGGGATTTGCCGCTGGCGTCGAGCCTTGCCGTGTCGCGGGATGACAACGCGGTGTTCGTGGTCAACCCGGTGGACAACACCACCTATTTCTACGCCGAAGGCATGAACGCGCCGATGTCCGGTTACCCCAATCGCGGGCAGGTTGCGCGTGCGGCGATGGTTGTCGACCGCAGCCTGCGCGAGGTGTCGCCGGGCCTGTACAGCGCCCGGGTGAAACTGCCGGCGGCGGGGCGTTTCGACGTGGCGTTCCTGCTCAATCAACCGAACATCATTCATTGCTTCAGCGCGCAGGTGGAGCCCGACGGCGCGGCTGAAAAACACGTCGGCCCGCCGAAAGTCGAGTTCCTGCCGGGCAAGACCGCCGTGGCGCTCAACGACCCGTACGTGGTGCGGTTCCGCATCGTCGAGGGCAAGCAAAAGGTGCAGCGCAGCGGCGTGAAAGACGTGCAGTTGCGCTACTTCCTCGCGCCCACATCGCGGCCCCGTGAAGTGGCGGCGCTGGAAGTCGCCGACGGCGTGTACGAAGCCCCGGTGACCCTCGACCGCAGCGGCGCCTGGTACCTGCATGTGCGCGCGGCATCGCTGGGCGCCGGTTTCGACGACAAGACCTTTGCCAGTGTCCGGGTGCTGCCCGGCCAGACTCAGTGACGAGGACAACGCCATGAACCGATTCGCATCATCCGGCTTGCTGACCCTGTGTCTGTTGGCCGCCGGCATTCATCAGGCCCGGGCCCATTCGGCGGACGAACACGCGGGGCACAAGGCACCGGCCACCAGCACCCAGGAACACACCCAGGTCAAATTCGTCGACGTGCCGCTGCTCGACCAGAACGGCAAGACCGTGCGCCTGGAGCAGGATCTGGTGCACAACAAAATCGTCGTCATGAGTTTCATCTACACCAGCTGCACCACGGTTTGCCCGGTGGTCTCGTCGATCATGGGCAAGGTGCAGAAACAGCTGGGTTCGCGGGTCGGCGGCGAAGTGCAACTGGTGTCGATCAGCATCGACCCGCAGCGCGACGACCCGAAACGGCTGCTGGATTACGCCCGCTCTTTCCAGCGTGGGCCGGGCTGGAGCTGGCTGACCGGTTCGCCGCAGTCGATCAACGCCACGCTCAAGGGCCTCGGTAGTTTCAGCGGTGACTTCAAGAACCATCAGCCGCTGATCCTCGTCGGTGACGGCAACAGCCGCCACTGGATGCGCTACTACGGTTTCACCGACCCGGCGTTGCTGGCCAAGGAAGTGGAAAAACTCAGCGGCCTGCGCACCCACGCCAAACACACCGCGATTGCCATGGAGCAACAGCCATGAGAATGCTCGACTGGATCAGCCTGACTGTGTGCTTCTGGATTCTCGGCAACGTGGCCTTTGCCCACGAAGGCCACGCGCCCGAGGCCCCGGCGACGGTGGCCGCTGCGCCGGCCAAAGGTACTCATGACGCGAAAACCTGGTTCACCGACACGCCGTTGCTGGATCAACACGGCGTCACCCAGCGTTTCTACAGTGACGCGCTGCAGAATCGCGTGGTGCTGCTCAACGTCATCTTCACCAGTTGCAACGATGCCTGTCCGCTGATCACCCGCAAGCTCAAGGAAGTCCGCGAGCTGCTGGGCGACAAGGCCGACGGCATCACTTTCATTTCCCTTACCAGTGATCCGCTGCGCGACACGCCGGCGGTGCTCAAGGCTTACACCTTGAAGCAGGGTGCCGATGACCCTCACTGGCTTTTCCTTACCGGCGACAAGGCGCAGATGGATCTGGTGCTCGGTCGCATCGGCCAGATCGTGCCGACGCCGGAGCAGCACTCGACCCAGTTGATCGTCGGCGATGTCGCCAACAAACGCTGGAGCAAGATCCGTCCCGACGCCCCGGCCGCCGCCATTGCCCAGCGCTTGCAACTGCTGACAATGCCCGTGGCCGGCCGCTGAGTCCGCGCCATGAACCTGCGCCGCGTTCTCGCCTTGATCCTGCTCGCTGGCGCCAGCCTCGGCGCGGCCGCGTTGCCGCTGACCGCTGAAGAAAGCGCCGGCAAGCGCCTGTACCGCGAAGGCCTGTCGGCCAGCGGCGAGGCGATCATGGCGCGGGTCGGTGCGGCGGACGTGTTGCTGCCGGCCACCCGCCTGCCGTGCGCCAACTGTCACGGCGCCGACGGTCTCGGCCGGCCCGAGGGCGGCGTGCGTCCACCGGAGCTGAACTGGTCGCGGCTGACCAGCCTCCACGGTCAGCAACAGATCAATGGCCGCAACTACCCGGCCTACACCGACAGCAGTCTGGCGCGGGTGATTCAGGAGGGGCGTGACCCCGGCAACAATCGGCTCGACTCGAGCATGCCGCGCTTTCTGCTGTCGATGAAGGATCAGCGCAACCTCACTGCCTATCTCAAACGCCTGGCCGATGATCGCGATCCGGGTCTCGATGACCAGACTTTGCACCTGGGCACTTTGCTGCCGAGCCAGGGGCCGCTGGCCGAGGAGGGCGCCACGGTGGCGGCGGTGCTCAACGGCAGCGTGGCGCGGATCAATCAGGCCGGGGGCATTCATGGCCGGCAGTTGCGCCTGACCGTGGTCGATCCCGGCCCGGATCGCGCCAGCGCCGAGCAGGCTCTGCAACGGCTGATCGACGAGGAAAAGGTCTTTGCGCTGATCGCCCCGCTGGCCCCGGCGCTGGATAGCGAACTGGCGCCGCGTCTGGAGCAGGCCGGTCTGCCCCTGATCGGGCCGCTGTCCTTGATGGGCTCGGTGCAGGCCAGTGCGCAGATTTTCGAACCGCTGCCGGGATTGCGCGAGCAGTTGATCGCCCTGGCCGACTACGCCACCGCCAGCCTGAAAGTGCTGCAAGGGCCGACGCTGATCGCCTATCCCGACGACCCGACCCAGGTGCAGGCCGCGCAGGCGCTGGGGCAATACTTGCAGGATCACGGCTGGAAAAATGTCCGAATGCAGGCCTACGACCCGGCAGCGGATGCCTTGCCGCTGGGCTCACGCTCGGTGTTCTACCTGGGCAGCGGCAGTGGTTTCAGTCGGCTGGCGGCGGGGTTGCAGCATGCCGGGCAGGTGCCGTACCTGTTCGCCACGTCGGGCCAGGTGGCGGGCGACCTGCTGCAAGTGCCCGAGGGCTTTTCCCGGCGCGTATTCCTGGCCTATCCCTTTGTGCCTAGCGACTGGACTCAGGCCGGGCGCATGGCCCTGACCCTGCTGCGCGAACATCAGGGCCTCGGCGCGCAGCATGCGGTGCTGCAAGTCGGCGCCTATGCCTCGATGCTGCTGTTCAGCGAAGCCATGAAGCAGGCCGGGCGCGACGCCAGCCGCGAAAAAATGGTGGCGGCCCTCGAAGGCCTGCACGACTTCGACACGGGGCTGACCCCGCGCCTCAGCTTCGGCCCCGGCCGGCGATCGGGCTTGAGCGGGGCGCATGTGGTCACCGTGGATTTGCCCGATCAGCGTTTCTATCTGGTCGCGCCCTACAAACCGATTCTCGCGAGCCCCTGAACGGAGGCCTAGATCATGATGCTCAAAAGCGTGTTGTGGCTGCTGGCGTGCTGGCTGCCGATGGCGTTCGCCAATACGGAACCGGTGGCGGCGCGGGTCAATGGCGAGGTGATTTCCGAGTTTCGCCTGGAACGGTTTTTCGCCGAGTACCTGGAAGACCGGGGCCGCGCCGTCGCGAGCATCCGCAGCCCCAAGGCCTATAAACAGCTGCGCCAGGCCGCGCTGGACACGTTGATCGACAAGGAGCTGCTGTGGCAGGAGGCGCAAAAGCGTGGCCTGAAGGTGGATGATCAAGCAGTGCAGCAACAGGTCGAACAGATTCGCGTGGCCATCGGCGGCAGAGACAACTTCCTGCGGCGTTTGCAGGATGCGGGGTTCGACGAAGCTTCGTTCACCGAGTACACCCGACGTGAACTGGCGGCGCAGCAGATGTTCGCCGCGTTGATCCGCGCCAACACCTTGCAGGCTCGGCATCTGCTGGTTCGGGTGGCGCCGGGTGCCGATGCCGCCACAGACGCGGCGGCGCGTCTACGCTTGATGCAGATGCGCGCCTCCGTGGTCGAGGGGGCAACGTTCGCCAGCGATGCCGTTCGCTCGCCATTCGGCTGGCATTTGATCTATTTGCAGAACCACTTGGAGGCAGCCGATGTCCCACAGATGCAGGGGCTTGCAACAGTCCGGGTACAGCGTGCCCGACAGCAACAGGTCCAGGCTCGTCGCCAGGTGCTCGCGCAATTGCGGGCGCAGAACAGGATCGAACGAATTGACGACGATTGAAGGTTCCCCCCCAATAGTGGGGAATGGCTTCGATGCCCATTCAGGTGCTTCCCCGTTTCTGGGGAACGGGGTACCGGGACGAGCGGGCATTGTCATCAAATTCAAGGACATGAAGACATCAATTTACCGGCACTCGGCCTGGCATGAAGTGTGCGTTACCTCTTGTGAGGCGCACTCCAGCAGGATCGGGCAGTTGATTTGAAAAGGCCGGATCTGTCGCTGCAAGGAGTAGACCTTGGTTAACAAAGTACTGGTTGTCGAAGACGAACAGCTGCTTGCACAGAACCTTCAGGATTATCTGTCGGCGCAAGGGCTGGATGTCCGGATTGCACATGACGGCGCAGACGGAATCGGCCAGGCCGAGACCTTCGCTCCCGACGTGCTGGTGTTCGATTACCGCTTGCCCGATATGGAAGGGTTCGAGGTGCTCGACGCGGTCCGCCAGAACAGGACGTGTCATTTCGTGCTGATAACGGGTCACCCGACCGCTGAAGTCTGTGAGCGGGCGCGGCAACTGGGGGTCAGTCACATCCTGTTCAAACCGTTTCCACTGGCGGAACTGGCCCGAGCTGTCTGCGACCTTCTGGGGATCCAGCGCGAAGCGAAACCCGGTGCGAGCCCGTCCGAAGGGTTCGTCGAACGACGCCAGAGCAGGACCGAGAGCTTCCCGTTGCAGTTGTACGATGGCAGTTGGGTGCTGGCGGACCGCCGACGAAACCGGTCGGAGGTCATGGCACCGGACGACGATCAAATGCTCACCGGGGAGTAATGGCGCGATAGACGTTCCGGCACTCGCCGAACTCGCCTCCCGCGCCGTCAGGGCCTCAAGCCCCGGGTGTTGGAGAGCAAGCCATGGAACGTCTGTCCGTTGTCGTCGAAGCGTTACAGCCTGCGTGTGCCCCGACACGCTTCTCCAGTGAACAACTGGCCCAGGCCCGGGCGCGGGCCGGCACCTCCGGGGAACGGGTGCTCGACGCACTCAATGTCCTTTGCGAACTGGCGCCGATGCCGTTCATTGCCAGCCTCGGCGCCACCCTGCATTACCCGGTGCTCGACACCGACACCCTGTTTCTGGCGACCCCGGTGTTCGACCGGGTCACCCTCGCGCAATGCCTCAAACGTGAATTCATCCTGCTGCGGCATAACGATGAAGTCATCGGTGTGTTCGCTGACCCCTTCGACACTGCGCGCCTGGCCTGGATCGACGAATGCCTGCACGGCGCGCCGCTGTATCTGGTGCACGCCGACGACCTCAAGGCCTATCTGGCCCGTCACGAAGAAAGCTTCCATGCCGTCGAATCGCTCAACGCCCAGGCCGACGCCGGCAGCGAGGTCGACACCCTGCAAAGCCTGTCGCTGACCAGCATCAGCGAAGACTCGAGCGTGGTGGTGAAACTGGTCAACTCGACCCTCTACGACGCGCTGAAAATGCACGCCAGCGACATCCACCTCGGCACCACCGGCAACGGCCTGGTGATCAAGTACCGGATCGACGGCGTGCTCAACAACATCAGCAAGATCCAGGGCAGCGAATTCGCCGAACAGGTGATTTCCCGGGTCAAGGTCATGGCCGAACTGGACATCGGCGAAAAACGCGTGCCTCAGGACGGTCGCTTCAAGATCGGCATCAGCGGCCGGCAGATCGACTTCCGGGTGTCGATCATGCCGAGCATCTTCGGCGAAGACGCGGTGCTGCGGGTGCTCGACAAACAGGACCTGGCCGACAAGGTCTGCGGCGTGCAGTTGCAGGCGCTGGGTTTTGAAGACGAAACCCTGCGCCAGCTGCGGCGTCTGGCCGCCGAACCCTACGGCATGGTGCTGGTGACTGGTCCCACCGGCAGCGGCAAGACCACCACGCTGTACGCGATGATCACCGAGATCAACCACGGTGTGGACAAGATCATCACCATCGAAGACCCGGTGGAATATCAGCTGCCCGGCGTGCTGCAAATTCCGGTCAACGAGAAAAAAGGCCTGACTTTCGCCCGTGGCCTGCGCTCGATCCTGCGCCACGACCCGGACAAGATCATGGTCGGCGAGATCCGCGACCCGGACACCGCACAGATCGCCGTGCAATCGGCACTCACCGGGCACCTGGTGTTCACCACCATCCACGCCAACAACGTGTTCGACGTGATCGGTCGTTTCACCCAAATGGAAATCGACCCCTACAGCCTGGTTTCGGCGCTCAACGCGATTCTCGCGCAACGCCTGATCCGTCTGGTGTGCAGCAGTTGCAGCGCACCGGCCACCCCGAGCGATGAAGAACTGCGCGCCTCAGGTCTCGACCCGCACAAGGTCGGCCACTACCACTTCGTCCACGGCAAGGGCTGCGGCCACTGCCGGGGCAGCGGCTATCGCGGACGCACGGCGATTGCCGAACTGCTGCACCTGGACGACGAACTGCGGCAGATGATCGTCGAGCGCCAACCCATCACTCAGATCAAAGCCCTGGCCTGCGCCCGTGGTTTGCGCCTGTTGCGCGAATCGGCGCTGGAGCTGGTGGAGCACGGTAGGACCACGCTGGAGGAGATCAATCGTGTCACTTTTATCGCGTGATCAATTTATCGCCGTGCTCGGCGCCAGCGGTGTCGGCCTCGGCCAGCGCCGGGGCAGCGACACCCTGTGGCTGGGCAGCGTCGGCTACATCGACGAAGGCTTCCACAGCTACACGGTGGCGCTGGACACCCTCGACCGTCTGCTCGGCGAACACGCTCGCGCAGGTTCCGAGCTGAACGTGGTGATCTCCGGGCACTTCAGCCGTTTCTGCCTGGTGCCGTGGAGCGAGCAGATCAGCACGCCCGAGGAACTGCGCGGCTTCGCCCAACTGTGTTTCGAAGACCTGTTCGGCGTCCCGACCCAACCCTGGAGTCTGGTGCTGTCAGCCGAGCCGGCCGGTCACGATCGTATCGCCAGTGCTTTGCCGCAGGATCTGCTGGAACGTCTGCGCACGCTGGTCAGTGGTCGCAACCTGCGTCTGCGCTCGGTGCAGCCGTACCTGATGAGCGCCTTCAACCGCTTCGACAAAAGCCTCGACGCTGGCGACTTCCTGTTCGTGGTCGCCGAGCCACAACGCAGCGTTCTGTTGCTGGCAAGGGAAGGGCGCTGGGCCTCGGTGCGCTCGGTGGGCGGCAGCGACAGTGATGCGGCATTGAACGCGCTGATCGGTCGCGAACGGCAACTGCAAGCCTCCACCAGCGAACGCGCGTTCAACGTTTATCTGCACGCCCCGGCGCGCCTCGAGGCGCAACCGGATGTGGCGGGGGTGCACCTGTGCACCCTCGAAGACGACTCGATGACCGTGCGTGACGCCTTGTACGTCATGTCCCGGGCGGTGGCCTGAGATGCGCGCCCTGAACCTCGACTTCCAGCCCCGTCCACGTTCCGGCCCATTGGGCTGGAGCCTGCTCGGTGGTGGCGTGATCCTCGCGCTGGTGTGCTTCGGCGTTCAGCAGCACCTCGGCGATCAGGCCGAACAGCAGCAAGGTCACTTGCAGCACACCCAGCGACAGCTCACTGGGGACAGCGGTGCCAAGACCAGCCTGAGCCCGGCCGAGACCCGCGAGCAGGCGCAGAACCTTGCCGAAATGCGCAAGGTCTCGCAGCAACTGCGCCGCCCCTGGGAACGCTTGTTCGCCATGCTCGAAGCCATGCCGCGCGACGACATCGCCTTGCTGACCCTGACCCCGGATGCGCGCAAGGGGCAGGTACGGATCAGCGCCGAGGCGCGGGATCTGCAAGCGATGCTGGATTTCCACAAGCGGCTGGAGGACAGCGACGAGCTGTCCGACGTGTCGCTGCTGAGCCACGAAATCGTCGTCAAATCGCCGGAGCAACCGGTGCAATTCAACCTGTCGGCAACCTGGGAGATGGGCGATGCGAATCCCTAGACTGATCGTCCACGAATACCTGCAAGGCCTCGGTGTTCCGGGCCTGGCCGGGCTGGCGCTGCTGCTGGTCACCGTCGCCTGGGCGCTCGGTGGTTTGCTGCCGGGCTGGCAATCGCTGCAACAGCTCAGCCAGCAGACCCAGGAAGCCACCGAATACCTGGCCAAGGTCGAGGACGGCAGCATTGCCCCGCCCGTAGTGCCGCAACGTCAGCTCGATGATTTCCGTAACAAGCTGCCGGCTCAGCCGCAGGCCACCGTCGCCATCGACCGCATCTACGCATTGGCCGCGCAGGAGCACATCACCCTGGCGCGCGGCGAATACGCCCTCGGTGTCGATCCCAAGACTCACCTGGCGCGCTACCAGATCCTGTTGCCAGTGCGTGGCAGCTATCCGCAACTGCGCCGCTTCCTGCACGCGTTGCTCGGCCAGTTGCCGGCGGTGGTGGTGGAAGACGTCGAGTTTCAACGCAAGAAGATCGCCGACACCGACCTCAACGGCCGGATCCGTATGACCCTTTACCTGTCGAGGTCGTGATGAACACCAAGCGCGTAACAGGGTGGGTGGCGTTCTTCGGCGTGGCGGCGGCGCTGGCCTGGTTGCCCGAATATTTTTCGCCGAGCGACGACGCGGACGCCACTGACGTCGCCGTCTCGACCCCGGCCAAAGCCACCGCCCATGGCGCCTTGCCGGCCAGCAGCGCCAAGGCTGGCGCAGCACCGATCAAGGACCTGAGCCCGGCCGGCGACCTGTTCGCCGCCAAGTCCTGGAAAGCCGCGCCGACTCTGGCCACGGTCACCGAGCAACCCGTCAACCTGACCCCGGTGGTGCAAGCCCCGAGCCTGCCACCGGTGCCGTTCCAGTTCGTCGGCCGCCTGCATGACCGCAGCGACCTGCAGGTGTTTTTGCAGGACGGCGAAAAAATCTACGTCGTGCGCAACGGGGATGTGATCGACGACACCTGGAAGATCACCGGCATTTCCGATCTGGAATTGAGCCTGGTCTACCTGCCTCTGCATTTGTCGCAGACCTTGTCTGTGGGGAGTACGCAATGAACAGATCCCGTTTGCTGATGAGCCTTGGCCTGTGCGCCGGGCTGGCCGCGTGCAGCACCGCGCAGGTCGCCAACAAGGAGGCTTCCGACCTGATCGATCAGGGCCAGTACGAGGCGGGCCTGGCCCGGATCCAGGAAGGCTTGCGGGAAAACCCTCGCGATACCGAGCTGCACCTGCTGCTCAACAGCGGCCGGGCCAAGGCGATCACCGCGTTGCTGACTTCCGGCGACACCGACCGCGCCCGCCGCGATTTCGCCAATGCACGCCTGGCCTACAGCCGCGTGCTGACCATCGAACCGAACAACCGTCGCGCCCAGGATGCCCTGCGTCAGCTCGACTACCTGCGCAGCATGGACGAGAAGCTTGAGCTGGCCCGTGGCGACCTGCGCCGGGGCGACATCTACGGCGCCGACCGCCAGGTCAAACAGATCCTCGAACTCGATCCGAAGAACGACGGTGCGTTGGAACTGCAAGGCAACATCCGTCTGGTGCAGAGCCGCAACGTCATCCAGTACCCGCAACTGCGCACCCGGCTCGACCGCCCGGTGACCCTGGAATTTCGCGACGCCAACCTCAAGACCATTTTCGAAGTGCTGTCCCAGGTCGCCGGGCTGAATTTCATCTTCGACAAAGACCTGCGCCCGGACATGAAAGCCACGATCTTCGTGCGTGATGTGCGCATCGAAGACGCGGTGGCCTTGCTGCTGCAACAGAACCAGCTGCACCAGAAAGTGGTGAACGAAAACACCTTGCTGATCTACCCGGACTCGCCGCAGAAGCTCAAGGACTATCAAGAACTGGTGATGCGCACCTTCTACCTGACCAGCATCGACGCCAACACCGCACTGAACATGATCAAGACCATGCTCAAGACCCGCGACGTGTTCGTCGATGAACGCCTGAACACCCTGACCATGCGCGACACCGAAGACGCGATCCGCATGGCCGAGAAACTCCTGCAATCGCAAGACCAGTCCAACCCCGAAGTGGTGCTGGAAGTGGAAGTGATGGAAGTCGCTACCCAGCGCATTCTCGATCTGGGCCTGCAATGGCCGAGCACCTTCGGCGTGCTCAACAGTGACGGTTCGCCCGTCACGCTGCTGGGCCAGCTCAAGGGCATCAACTCCGACCGCATCTCGATCGGGCCATCGCCGCAGGCCAAGATCAACGCACAGGACAACGATATCAACACCCTCGCCAGCCCGGTGATCCGCGTCAGCAACCGTGAGCAGGCGCGCATTCACATCGGTCAGCGCGTGCCGATCATCAGCGCCACCTCGGTGCCGTCCACCCAAGGGCCGGTGATCACCGAAAGCGTCACTTATCTGGATGTCGGTCTGAAGCTTGAAGTGACCCCGACCGTGCACCTGAACAACGAAGTGGCGATCAAGATCGCCCTGGAAGTGAGTAACGCCACACCGCTGGAACCGACCCGTCAGGGCACGATCCCGGTGCAGGTCGATACCCGCAATGCGCAAACCTCGCTGCGTCTGCACGACGGCGAAACCCAGATCCTTGCCGGCTTGGTGCGCAACGATCATGGCGCCACCGGCAACAAGATTCCGGGGCTCGGCGACATTCCGGGGCTGGGCCGGTTGTTCGGCAGCAACAAGGACACCATCGGCAAATCGGAACTGGTGCTGTCGATCACTCCAAGGATCGTGCGCAACCTGCCGTACCAGAGCCCGTCGGACATGGAGTTCCCGACCGGCACCGAAACCAGCATGCACATCCAGGCACCGGATCGCTCGCAGAATTTCGTGATGCCGACGCCTGCCGCGCAGCCTCGCGCCATCGGTGATGCCGCCGTGGCAACCACCCGTGTCACCGTCGAGAAGCCTTGATCATGAACGCCTCCCAGCGCGGTTTTACCTTGATCGAAGTTGTGGTGACGCTGGCCCTGATCGGCCTGCTGGCCGGCATGGCTGCGCCGCTGACCGAGACCCTGGTACGGCGTGGCAAGGAGCAGGAACTGCGCACCGCGCTGTATCAGATCCGCGATGGCATCGACGCCTACAAGCGTGCCTTCGATGCCGGCTACATCGAGAAATCGCTGAACAGCAGCGGCTACCCGCCGAACCTCAAGGTGCTGGTCGAAGGCGTGCGCGACGTGCGCAGCGCCAAGGGTGCCAAGTTCTACTTTCTGCGCCGGATACCCCGCGATCCGCTGGTGCCGGCCAAGCGTGACGACAACGGCGGTTGGGGCCTGCGGGCCTACGACAGTTCAGCCCAGAACCCGCGCGATGGTGAAGACGTGTTCGACGTCTACTCCCACGCCAAGGGCCGTGGCCTCAACGGCATCGCTTACCGCGAGTGGTGACTCTCATGCGCCGGGAAAAGGGTTTTACCTTGCTCGAACTGATGGTGGTGATGGCGATCATCGCGACCCTGATGACCATCGCTTTGCCGCGCTATTTCAACAGTCTCGAAGCCTCGAAAGAGACCACGTTGCACCAGAGTCTGTCGGCCATGCGCGAGGCGCTGGATCACTACTACGGCGACACCGGGCGTTATCCCGATTCCATCGAGCAACTGGTCGAACAGCGTTACCTGCGCAATGCGCCACTGGACCCGATCACCGAACGCAATGACCAGTGGGTGCTCGTTGCACCGCCGGAAGGTGTGGCGGGCGGCGTGGCCGATATCAAGAGCGGTGCTACCGGGAGGGCGCGTGATGGCAGCCAGTATTCCGAGTGGTAAGCGCGTGGAGCAGGGTGGGTTCACCTACCTGGGCGTGCTGTTCCTGATCGTGATCATGGGCATGGGCCTGACCAGTGCCGGCGAGCTGTGGTCGACGGTTTCGCGGCGCGATCGCGAGAAGCAACTGCTGTGGGTCGGTACTCAATACGCCCAGGCGCTGCGCAGCTACTACCGCAGTTCGCCAGGGCTGGCGCAGTACCCGAAAGATCTGGCCGACCTGCTGCAGGACGAACGTTTTCCTGAGCCACGGCATCACCTGCGCCAGCTCTACCCGGACCCGATCGGCGGCGGCGAATGGGCGCTGCAACGGGGCTTTGACGGGCGCATCACCGGGATCAACAGTCCGTCTACCGAGGTGCCGTTGAAACAGGCGGACTTCCCGTCGCAGTGGTCGGATTTTGAAGGCATGCAGCGTTATTCGGACTGGCAGTTCGTGGCTGAAAAAGCCTTCCTCGATGGCACCGGCCCTGGCAACGGGTCTCCGGTCAAAGGCCAGTCGGCCCTGCCGCAGGCATTGCAGCCATGAGCCGTCAGTGGTGGTGCGCGTTGATCCTCGCTGCTGTGGCGTGCGGCGCCAGCGCCGCCGAGGAAGACGAAATGATGGGCTTCATCGTTGACGACACGATCTCGCACATCGGCCACGACTTTTACTACTCGTTCAGCGAACGCCTGCGCGACACCAGCCCGATGGATTTCAACCTGGTGGTGCGCGAGCGCCCCGACGCGCGCTGGGGGAGCCTTGTGACCGTGGAATATCAGCAACGCCTGGTGTATCGGCGCTTCCTGCCGCCGAACACCGTAGAACTGAAGGACGAGGCCTACGAGGCCGCCGACTCGGTTCGACTGGAGGTCGTCCGGCGCAAGCTGGAAGCCTTGTTGCAGGACACCACCGACCTTGAGAAGGACGAACTATGAACACGACAACGTTCTCACGGCGCCGCGGATTCTGGATCTCGGGGTTGTTGATCGGGCTCGCCAGCGCCGCCGCCGTCCAGGCCACCGAACTGGTCTACACGCCGGTCAACCCGTCGTTCGGCGGCAACCCGCTCAACGGCACCTGGCTGCTCAACAACGCCCAGGCGCAAAACGATTACGACGATCCAGACCTCAAGAAACGTACGACGGTGGCCGGCACTTCGGCGCTCGAACGTTTCACCAGTCAATTGCAGTCACGGTTGCTGGGGCAACTGCTGGACAACATCTCCACCGGCAACACGGGGAGCCTGTCCACCGACGCTTTTATCGTCAACGTCGTCGATGACTCGGGGGCACTCACGATTGAAGTGACCGACCGAGCGAGCGGCGAGGTTTCTGAAATTCAGGTGAACGGCCTCAACCCATGACGGGCTGACGGTTCCGGGGAGTGATGGACATGAAAAAAATAATAGCGCTAGGGCTGATGTTGGCGGCATTACAAGGGTGTGGTCTGCGTGAGCCGATGTCGGCCGAGCAGGACACCGACACTCCGACCCTGACCCCCAGGGCCTCGACCTACTACGACTTGCTGAAAATGCCTCGACCCAAGGGTCGCTTGATGGCGGTGGTGTACGGCTTCCGTGACCAGACCGGACAGTACAAGCCGACCCCGGCCAGTTCGTTTTCCACCAGCGTCACCCAGGGTGCGGCGTCGATGTTGATGGATGCCTTGCAGGCCAGTGGCTGGTTTGTGGTGCTGGAACGCGAAGGGCTGCAGAACCTGCTGACCGAACGCAAGATCATTCGTGCGTCGCAGAAAAAGCCGAATACGCCGGTGAACATCCAGGCTGAACTGCCGCCGTTGCAGGCGGCGAACATGATGCTTGAGGGCGGGATCATCGCTTACGACACCAATGTGCGCAGCGGCGGGGAAGGGGCGCGGTATCTGGGGATTGATCTGTCCCGTGAGTACCGGGTGGATCAGGTGACTGTGAATTTGCGCGCGGTGGATGTGCGCAGCGGGCAGGTGTTGGCGAATGTGATGACCAGCAAGACGATTTATTCGGTGGCGCGCAGTGCCGGGGTGTTCAAGTTTATCGAGTTCAAGAAGTTGCTTGAGGCTGAGGCGGGGTATACGACCAATGAGCCGGCTCAGTTGTGTGTGTTGTCGGCGATCGAGGCGGCGGTGGGGCATTTGCTGGCGCAGGGGATTGAGCGGCGGTTGTGGCAGGTGGCGGGGGATAATTCTTCGCCTGCGGGGGATGAGACTTTGAATCGGTATTTGACTCAGAACAAGGTTGATCCTGAGTCGGAGTGAACGTGGCGGCCTTAGGGCCGACCAGGTTCTCTGGGTGGTTTGGGTGAATATCCGTTTTTTTGGGTGTTGCCGCTGGCGGTTTCGCTCTTACAGCGAGTCCCTTTTGGCAAACGCCCCAAAAGGAACCAAAAGGTCTGGGCCCCGGCGTTCGGCCCCTCGCTGAGGCTCGGGGTTCCTTCGCTCCGGGATTCATCCGGGGGCATCGCCTCCGGTTTGCTTCGCTGCACCTCCTCTCGATGTGTTCGACTTCGTCGAACGGTCGCTGCGCTCCCACCCCCGGATAAATCCCTCCACTCAGCCTGCCGAAGGGGCCGGCGCGTCAAGAGCTTTACTCGAGCTAACGCTCATCGTGTTGAGTGGTGAGAGGCGAAAAGCAGAAAGCAGAAAGCAGAAAGCAGAAAGCGGACTGCTTTTGCTTTGATCGTTCCCACGCTCCGCGTGGGAATGCAGCCCGGGACGCTCCGCATCCCATTCTCGAATGTTTAAAAGTTGTGTCTGTTTTAACGATCCTTCCCACAAGGTTTTCAGGTTGTCCGTCGGAAGAGCGGGCTCTAGCCTGTTTCGGTCGCTGCCAATTCAGCGATCGGGTCTGGAAACCCGGATGTGCGAGAAAGCGAAATCGCTTTTCATAACGTATGCTTGCGCACCTTCATTGTGTGCACGCCGTTATGGCGGCTGTGCGCGGGAGACATTTATGTCTGCCGGGTCGCGTTCTCCCCGGATTTCCAGCCCGCGTACTGCTGCCACCCATTCTTCCTGGAAGTCGATTGGGCCGGCTGCAACCATCAATGAGGACGAAATGACCATGTTCAAACCAACACCCAACCCACCCGAAAACCCAGCCAACCTCGAAACCGACCCAACCTCCCCATACACCTCCATCAACTCAAAAAAACTCCACGAAGCCGCCGAACGCGCCCTCGATCATTACCTCTGCCCCGGCGCCCACATCATGGGCTGCGTCAACGAACCCGCCCCGATGTACCTCGCCAACCCGGTCTACAACACCGAATCCCTGCTCGCTAACGCCTGCGAATCCCTCGGCTCCGCCAGCGAAATGCTCAACAACTTCGCCGCCACCCTCGACCCCGCCCACCGCAAGACCGCGCTGGGTATCGCGCAGATCCTCATGTTGAGTGAGCTGGCCGTAAATCAGGCCTTGGATCATGTCGAGCTGAAGGACTGATCAAGCAACATCCCCAATAAAAAACGCGACCCAAGAACAGGGCCGCGTTTTTCATTTTCAAATTGGAGTCACCATGGATCCCCTGATCTCCCCAATCGTTTCAGACTTCGAAAGCGAAGAGCAGGCCGCCAGCTATGACCGTTGGTTGCGTGCCAAAGTACAGGCTTCAATCGATGACCCACGACCCAGCATTCCGAATGCGCAGGTGATGGCTGAAATGTCGGCCCTGATGGAGGACAAACGAAGAAAGCATGAGGCGGGGTGAGTGCTTTGCGTTGGCAATGTGAAAAGTAGAAAAGCGCAATGCCGATTGCGGCTACTCTACTGCTTCCTGACGACTAACTATTTTTGAGGAGCGCATGGACCTTTCACCACCACTGGAAATCGACAGCGCTACCTATGCAGAATTCTTGGGCCTGTGGGAAATGGGTTCCTTTGATAATCAGCGATTGGGACAAGCCTTCTACAACCATTTCCGTCTCCATCGGTTAACCGATCAGGCTTTGTTGCATGGGCTTTACGAGGCAGACGGCAAGAAGGCTCGAGCCGCTATAAGTCGCATATTTAATCTCAATTAGCATCAGCCCTTTTGCGCATTGATTCCATTAAGGCATGTATCTCGGCCATCACCTGGTCATGCGGGATGTTCGGACGCGGATCATCGAGAGAGGCCTGTACTTCGGCCCTAAACCAACGATCATAACTAGCAGACTGTTCCTCAGGATCAAGATCCGAAACAACCGGGCACAGTGGGTCGATCATGGAACCTCCGGGTATCGCTGTCGTCGCTGTCTGGATGAATTGCATGTGGGCCAAGCTCCGTGGGGATCAATGTGTCCCGGCAAATCCTAGAGCCTGCACTTCCGACGGCCAACCGCCAGAATTCGTCAGAAAACTCCCCGATTTTCTGAAAACGTTCCGTTTTCCGTAGGACGCCACTCAAGCGTCAGCGCAAAAAAACCGCGACCCCAAGAGATCGCGGTTTTCCAACACCCAACCCTTACTGTTGCAAAACCGTCGCCTGGTTAGCCGACCCAAACTGCTGAATATTCGCCGTCTGCGTCATCCCGCTCTGGTCCACGTTGGCAATGTTCCCGGCCCCGCCCTGGGTCACGTACGCCACGTTCATGGTGTCAGCCTGTTTCACCGTGATCATGTTGTCGCTGCCATACAGCTGCGCGGTGTACGCCTGGTTGCCGGTGCCCGACTGGTCGAATTCGGTGCTGTTGCCCGTGCCGTTCGAGCTGCCTTGGGCCAGGTTGGTGGTGCCGCGTTGATCGGAGATCAGGATGTTGTCGCTGCCGTTCTGATCGAAGTACAGCTCGTTGTAGGAATCAGCCTGGCTGACTGTGGTTTTGTTGCCGGTGCCAGTCTGGTGGGTCGTCATGATGTGGCCGACGCCGTCCTGGGTGAAGCTGGCGATGTTGCCGTTACCCGCCTGATTGATCGTTGCACGCTGGTTGCTGCCGAACTGGCCGCCGTGTTGCGGGCCTTTCCAGTTGCTGGCGTAGACTTTGTTGTCGTTGCCCACGGACGTGGCGTTGAGTGTGTGACCATCGCCGCTCTGGTAGGTGTAGTGCACGTTGCCGTTGCCGACTTGATAGAGCGACAGCGTCGAGTTGACCGACTCGAACTGGTCGGCGTAGATGGCGTTGGTGTTGCCGACCTGGGTGACGCCGGCGGTGTTGTTTTCGCCGAAGCTCTGGTCGACCACGGTTTCGTTGCTGTCGCCGTATTGGTTGACGGTGGCCTGGCTGGCCAGTTGTGAGTCTTGCCAGATTTCGCTGCCGTTGAGGTTGCCGAACTGGTTGATGGTGATGTTGCCGCCGGTGCCGTTGCGTTGGTCGGCGTAGCCGTAGTTGTTTTCGCCGGCCTGGTTGATGCCGATCTGCCCACCGTTGTGGGTGACCTGTTCGGCGGTGCCGTAGTTGGCGGTGCCGTATTGGGTGATCACCGAGCTGTTGCCGCTGCCTTCATAGAGTTGTTCGATGTTGGCTTCGTTGCTGTCACCGAACTGGAAGGTCTTGCCTTCACTGCCGTTCTGCGAGTCCTGGTAGACGAACGAAAAGTTGCCGGTGCCTTGCTGCTGTTGCAGGGCGGTGTTGGGTGAGCCGAAGCCCAGCGACTGGCTGGCATGGGTGGTGTTGAAGGCGCCGACCTGTTGTTGGGTGATGGTGCCATTGTCTTCGTAAAGTTGTTCGGCATAGGCGGCGTTGTAGTCGCCGACCGCGTCCTGGGTGATGACGCTGCTGGCGGTGTCTTGCACGGCGGCGGCGTCGTTGCCTTGGCCGAGTTGGGTCTGGGTGGCGCTGCTGAACGGGGCCTGGGTCTGCTTCACATTGGCGATGTTGGCAGTACCGACCTGGCTCTGGGTGGACAGGCTGTCGTCGGCCATGGCCTGGGCACTGATCATGACCAGGATGGCGGCGGTGAGGGGCGTCAGTTTGAACATGATGAACTCTCCGATGATTGCAGTGCTTAGCGATATTGCTTGACCGAAACGCTCATGCCGTTGCCCGACTGGGTCACGGCGCTTTGCAGCCCCGTGCCGGCCTGCTCGATGCTGGCGTCGTTGTTGTTGCCGTTTTGCGAAATCTGCGCGCGGTTGTGGCTGCCGTTTTGTGTGATGGACGCGGCGTTGCCGGAACCGTTTTGCGTGATCAACGCCATCAGGTCGCTGCCTTGCTGAAGGATGTACGCCTCTTGATTGCTGCCCGACTGCACGATCTTTCCAAGCAGCGACTGACCGTTCTGCGAGAGCAGCGCGAGGTTGGCCTGGCCGTTCTGGTCGATCAGGGCTTGCTGGCCCACCGGGGGCGGCAGTTCACCGAGGTCGGCGGAGGGCGCCAGGTCGTCGTTTTCCATCAGGTCGTCGGCGCGCACGCCCGCACTGCCACACAGGGCGAGCAGGCAAAGCAGGGCGGCGGTCGGCGTGTTCATGGCGTTGTCCTGTGGTGTGTCGTGTTGCGCAAACCTGAAATCGTGGCTGAGACCGGCCCCACCCACTCCGCGCCTAGCGGTGTGGGGCGGGTGGGGCGTGGGCTCAGAGGGTGGTCACCGAGATGGTGCGTACGGTGCCCTGGGACGAACGGATGGTGGCGGTCGGGTTGGCCGATGGCACCACCGTCGTGTTGTTCAACGTCAGCCGCCAGCGTCCGGTAACCGGTACCGTCGTCGTGCCCAGGATGACCAGCCCGGTCGGGGTGGTGACCTGCACGGTGATGGTGTTGCCGGTGGTCACCGACGAGGTGCCGGCGAAGTCCCAGTTGAAGCGGTTGCCGGAACGGGCCTGCACGGTCGAGGTGGTGATCGTGAAGGTTTCCGCCGCTGGCCGTGGCGACACTTGCACAGTGACCGTGGCCGGCGTCGACTGGGCGCCGAAGCTGTCCCGGGCGATGTAGGTGAAGGTCGTGGTGAAAGCGGTGGTCACGGTGGCCGGTGGGGTGTAGGTGATCACCGTGCCGTCAGTGCTGACGGTGCCGCGTCCTGCCGGCGGTTGGGTCAGGCTGGCGACGCCCAGCGGCGTGTTGCCTTCCGGATCGGTGTCGTTGGCCAGGACGTTGATCGGGATCGCCACGCCCAATGTGGCGACACTGTCGGCGACGGCGGTCGGTGGCCGGTTCGGCGCGACGCTGATGGTCACCGTGGCCGGGTTCACCGAGGCCAGGCCTTTGCTGTCCTGGGCCTTGTAGGTAAAGGTCGTGGTCAGCGGTGCGTTGACCACGGCTGGCGGGGTGTAGACCACCGAGGTGGTGCCGTTCAGGGCAACGGTGCCCTGGCCGGCCGCCGGTTGGGTCAGTGCGGTGATGGTCAGCGGTACGTTGCCGTCCGGGTCGTTGTCGTTGGTCAGCACGTTGAGGGTGATCGGCACGCCGAAGCTGGTGCTGCCGGTGTCGGCGACGGACAGCGGCGCCTGGTTTTCACCGGTGTCCGGCGCGTTGCCGACGACTACGACCGGTTCGGTGTCGCTGCCGCCAGCGGCGGATTTGACCGTGACGGTGGCCGGCGGCTGGGTCAGGTCGGCGACGGTGATTTTTTGCAGGGTGCCGGTTTTCGACAGGCGTCCGTAACCTTGGGCAACCATGTCCGGCACGGCGACTTCATCAGTCGATGTGGCTTCGATCAGCAGGCTGTGGTTGGCCCAGCTGTAGCGGGCGGTCTGGATTTTCACCACGTCGGTGAGCTTGGCCGATACCGAAGTCGGGCGCGTTGTCCCGGCCGGGTTGGTTGCAGTCACGACGATCACCGATGGCAGGGTCCCGTTGCCCAGACGCTGGCCGAAGAACAGACCGTTGTTGTCACCCAACAGACTGGTCTGGCACGGCGTTTTCGGTGGACCGGGCAGCAGCGCCAGGGTTTCGCGGAAACACAGGGTCGAGCTGCTGTCAGCCTTGGCGAACACTTCGGTACGCACACCGGCCGACGTCCGGCGATAGGTGGCGCGATCGAGGGCGACGTGGGTCTGTTGACGGTTGTCGAGGACCTTGCCGGCGACGGTGAACAGGGTGGTCTGAATCGAGCCGGCGCCCGAGGGACCGTCGATCCGCACGAAGTTGGTGTTGAACGGGCTGCCGGTCACTGCTTCGGTGAGGTTCGGGTCACCGACGAAGGTTTCGATGCTGCCGGTGTCCGGATTCACTTCGGTGTACGGGCCGTTGATGCTGCGCAGGAACGGTCCGATGGCGCCGTTGAGCGCACCGCTGAAGTTGCCCGGAGCGCCGATGCCGACGTCCTTGGTGATGTTGATCGCCCGCCGGCCTGGCGTGGTGACGGTGACCGTTTCCACACCGTACGGGTGGGTGATGGTGTAAGTGCCGGCAACAGGTACGTTCACCCGGATGCGGATCCGCGCGAAGCTTTGCTGATCACCGTCCACCGGGTTTCCCGAGGCGAACGCTGCTTCGATCCCGGCGACATAGGCGTCCATACCAAAACCGGCGCCATTGTTGGGGATATTGGTTTCCGCCAGGAACCAGAACGCTTCCGGCGGCCAGTTGTCGGGGAACACCATCGGCAGCGTGTCGTCGAAAATCCCTGGTTCCGGCAGCAGGGTGCACATGTAGGCGGGTGGGGTGGCGGCCGGCACTCGCGAACTGGCGGCGCGGGACTGGCAGAGTTCCATCGACAGCAGGTTGTTGTCCTGGTACCACATCGGGAATTTCCCGGTGGCGAAGGTGTAGGGGCCGGGATCGACGGCGGCCAGTTGCGCGAACGCACTGCCGGTCAGCGAGATTGTCAGCCCGAGCGCGTTGAGCGCGAAGCGTGGCCACTTGTTCATGATGCCTCCTGATGCGGATCTGGGCATGTGAGCGTTCATTGCACGATGACCACTTCTTCGGTATCGCTGCCGCCGTTGGACGACGTCACTCGCACCTTGGCTGGTGGAATCGGGGTGATCCCGGTGGTCAGGGTTTTCACTGCGCCGTCACCGCCCAGCGCACCGATGGCGGCGCCGCTGCCGGAGGTGGCGGTGAGCACTGGCGGCGAGGTTTCGTCACTGGTCGAGGCCACCAGCGTCAGTTGCCCGGAGCTCAGGCTGTACTCGGCGCGCTGGATCACCACCAGGTCGGTCAGGGTCATGGGCAGGGTGGTCGGCGAGCTGGTCGCGATGGCCAGGTGGTTGTCGGCGGTCACTTGCAGCGTGGTCGGCAAGGTCGGGTTGACCTGCGATTGCGCGTACCAACTGCCGGTGCTGTCGGCCTCTTTGAGGTTGAGCACCGGCGTGCTGCTGGTGACCGCGACGGTGGCCGGAGCAGGCGGGGCTTTGACGAATACGTCTTGTTGGGCGACCGGGGCGCTGTCGCCGGGTTTGCGCGAGTAGGTGCTGCGTTCGGTGATCAGCGGTGTTGGCCGAACCACCGTCGACAACTTGCCGGAGACGGCAAACACCGTGGTGCGCAGATCGATGCCGCCGGGGCCTTCGATGCGGATGAAGTTGGTGTTGAACGGGCTGCCGGTCACCGCTTCTTCGAGGTTCGGGTCGCCGATGAATTGTTCGGCACCGCCCGCCGGATTGGTCTCGGTGTACGGCCCGTTGACGCTGCGCAGGAACGGCCCGACGTCACCCTTGAGCGCGCCGTCGTAGGTTTTCGGACTGCCGATGCCGATGTCGCGGGTCATGTTGATCGCGCGGCGACCGGGGGTGTCGACGGTGAACACTTCGACGCCGTACGGGTGAGTGATCACGTAGGTCCCGGCGGTGGGTACATCGACCCGGATGCGGATGCGGGCGAAGCTGATCTGGTCGCCTTCCACCGGATCACCGCCACTGAACGCCGCTTCGACGGCCGAGCCGTAGGACAGGTTGATGCCCCGGGCCGCATCGACAACGGTGCCGTCGGCGGTGAACCAGAACGCTTCGTCGGGAAAGTTGCTCGGGAAGACGATCGGCTGGGCGTCGTCGAACACACCGGGTGTCGGAATCAGCGAGCACATGTACGAAGGGGCGCCGGGCGTGCTTGGCACGCGCGAGCTGAGCGCTTTGGACAGGCACAGATCCAGCGTACGACCGTGGGTGTCCTGATACCAACTGGCAAATCCGCCGGTCGCCGGGGCATAGGGTCCGGGATCGACGGCGAACAGAGCGGCCTGGGCAATGCCCTGGGCCAAGGCGCTCACGACCAGGACGGTCGCGGTTTTGGACAGTAAAGGGTGCATGAGTTAATCCCTCTATCGAAGTGCCTGCCCCTTGGGGGTGGGTCAGTTGCAGAGGGGCTTTACAACTTCCATACCAACGGCCGGGCAACGGGCGGCAAAGGCCCGTGGCGCAAGGGTTGGCAAGTGAGGGTGGGGATTTTTTGCAGCGCAGGCATCGGGCGACAGTCCCCAGGATTGGGGATTGTGGGGCTCCATCGGCAGAGCGGATTTGCAGATCGATGATCGTGGGGCCGTTCACCCCCTGCATCCGGGCAATCACCCAACGGTGGGCTATAACCCTATAGGGACGTATCGGGAAGTCGCCGCCATGAACATGCAGTCAAAATCGCTACCGGTCGAGGAGAGCAGCCTGCGGCTGGGCTCGCGCAAGCAGCCGTTCAATCTGCTGCGCTGGTTTTCATTGATCAGCATGGCGGTGATCGGCACGGTGGCCGTGGCGCTCGGGACGGTGTCTACGCGATTCGTGATCGAGGAAAGCGTACAGCGCGATGCCTTGCTGACCGCGCAGTTCATTCAGGCCATCGCGTCGGCGGAAGTGCGTCACGTCTCGATCCCCAATATCCGCACCATGGGCGAGTTGCTCGACCCGCGCCAGGACAACGATTTTCCCGACGTAGACCCAGCGGCCCGGGCCAATGCCCGAGGCGAGTTTCTCGATCACATTGCCCACTTGCCGGACGTGATTCTCGCCAACATTTATGCGCCGGATCGTCTGGTGATCTGGTCGACCAACCCGGCACTGACCGGTACGCGGATTCACGCCGATGAAGACCTCGACCGGGCGTTCAATGAAAAGATTCCGGTCTCGGCCAGTTACCACGATGTCGACAAGGGCCGTGAAGAGCAGAAGTTCGTGGTGCCGCCGGAATACATCTTCATCGAGAACTACATTCCTTTGTTCGACGCCGATGGCAAGAACGTCACGGCGATGGTCGAGATCTACAAGGAGCCCAAGGACCTGATCGCCCGCATGGAGCGCGGTCTGGCCCTGATCTGGCTGGCCACGGCGCTGGGCGGCGGGCTGATTTATCTGGGGCTGTACTGGATCGTGCGTCGGGCGGCGATCCTGTTGGCGGTCCAACAAAAGCAACTGATCGCCAACGAAACCTTCGTTGCGCTGGGTGAGATGTCCTCGGCGGTGGCGCACAGTTTGCGCAACCCGCTGGCGACCATCCGCTCCAGCGCCGAACTGGCCCTGGAATTCGATGCGGGGCCGGCGCAGAAGAACATCAAGGACATCATTGGCCAGGTCGATCGCATGTCGAAGTGGGTGCGCGAACTGTTGCAGTCACTGCGACCGCTCAACGACGAACCGGAACCGGTGAACCTGGTGGCGGCGCTGCACGAGAGTCTGGTCGCGTTCGAGCAGCAGATCGCCAAAAACGCGGTAAACGTGGTGTTTCATCCGCAACAAACGCCGATGGTGCTGAGCCAACCGGTGCAACTCACGCAAATCCTCAACAGCCTGTTGGCCAACGCACTGGAGGCGATGGACAAGGGCGGCACGCTGACCATTACGCTTGAGCCAACGGACAGCCGAGGTGTCAGCGTCATGCTCAGTGACACCGGCAAAGGCATGAACGAGGAACAGCGCAGCATGGCGTTCCGGCCGTTTTTCACCACCAAGCAGGGCGGGCTCGGCGTAGGGCTGGTGCTGGTCAAACGGATCATGGAACGCTTCGGCGGCGGTGTGACCCTGGACAGCCGCGAAGGCGAGGGCACCACCGTTCGTCTGGCGTTTCAGCTCATCCAGTAAATTGGGGTGAACTTCCCCCCAGGAGCGGGTGTCAGGCCCCGGTCACCGGGGAGTGGGGAATGCAACAGCGTCTGTAACGGCTTGTTTCAACGGGGATTAATACTTTGGCGAGGTAATTGCAAAACACCATCACCCCTTCCTTAGATGAGGCGGCTGGTGATGGACAGAGCAACGCGTTACCCCAACAAGTTATTCCTGCTGACGCCGTTAAGCGTCTTTCTGGCATTGACCCTTGGCACCATGACCGGGGTTCGAGCGAGCCCGATCGATGACGAGAACCAGCCGGAAGCTTCCGACCCGTCGGCCTACTACGACGAGCCGGCCGATGAACCGGCGGCACTCAACGCCATCCTGACCATGCCCGAGGCCAACGAAGACTCCTTCGATCTGCCTGACGGGGTGAAAGGCACGCGCAACACCACGCGTTCGGAAAACATCCTGCCGCCCACCGTGCAGACCAGTTTCAATTACCCCACGAATGGCAAGCCGAGCCCGTTGTACGGCGCCCAGCCGTTCACTCAGCAAATCGTATTGTTCGAAGAATTCGGCCCGGAAAAACTCGACCCGACCACCCCGGCCGCGCCGTTGGGCTTTCCGCCCGCTGCCATCGGCTCGGCGCCGGCCCAGGACCCGAACAGCGTCGCCCGCAGTGCGCCACCCGGCACCGCGCTGGATGCGTTTTTGCGTCAACCGGGGCTGACACCGTTCCCGAGCCAGTTCTCCAACGTGGTCGACCGTAACCCGTGGCAGTCGCAAATCGAGTTGTTCCTCAACCGTCACATCGGCTCGTCCGCCGAAGGCCGGCCACCGGGAAAAGGCTGGGCTCACCAGCGCTGGAACGAGTTCTACCCGCAAGTCGCCTACAAGACCGTGCAGACCGGCGCGCGTCTGAACGGTGGCCTGCGTGACAGTCGGCAGATGCACGGTTATGCCGTCGGCGAGTTCGGCCCCGGCGGGCTGTACCACAACGTCGCGGGTGTGCCGGCGACTGATGGCACAGCCAAAGGCGTCGATGCGCGTTTCCACCCGGCGATGCCAGTGCAGAACCACAACTCGGTGTGGACCTTCGACGGTACGCTGCCGCCGAAACTGCTGATGGTGCGCTACGGCCAACCGGTGATGATGCGCCACTACAACGGCTTGCCGATCGATCCGTCGGCCAACCGCGGTTTCGGCCTGCACACCATCACCACCCACGAGCACAACGGCCACGCACCGGCGGAAAGCGACGGCTATGCCAATGCATTTTTCTTCCCTGGCCAGTATTACGACTATCGCTGGCCGATCCAGCTCGCCGGTTACGACAGCATCAACACCAAGGCTGAAGACCCGCGTGCGGCGTTCCCGTGTGCACCGGGGGAAACCCTGTGGGTCAACGACCTTGCACCTGCGAAGAAGACCTGCGACCACGGCACCATCAAGATCCGTGGCGACTGGCGCGAAACCATGAGCACCCATTGGTTCCACGACCACATGCTCGATTTCACCGCGCAGAACGTCTACAAGGGCAACGCGGCGATGATGAACTACTACAGCGCCCTGGATCGCGGCAATGAATCGGTGAACGACGGGGTCAACCTGCGTTTCCCAAGCGGCAGCGCCTTGCCGTGGGGCAACCGCGACTACGACGTCAACCTGGTGTTCGCCGACAAGGCCTGGGATCAGGAAGGCCAGTTGTGGTTCAACCCGTTCAACACCGATGGCTTCATTGGCGATCAGGTGCTGGTCAACTGGCAGTGGAAACCGACCCTCGACGTGCGTGCCCGCAGTTATCGGTTCCGCATCCTCAACGGTTCGGTCTCGCGCTACTTCAAACTCGCGCTGGTACGGGAAATCAGAGGCACCAGCGGTGAATTCCAGGGGCCGAAGAACTCCGGCGTTTCCTACAGCCGCGTGCCGTTCCACATGATCGCCAACGACGGCAACATCATGGAGCACAGCGTGCCGTTCGACGGCTCGATGGATCTGGATGCCGATGGCGACAAACAGAACCACAACGCGATCCTGCCGACCCAGGGCATCGCCGAACGGTTCGACATCATCGTCAACTTCTCGAAAAACGGCATCAAACCGGGCGACAAGCTGTTCTTCGTCAACCTCCAGGCCCAGGACGACGGCAAAGGCCCGAAAGAGACGATCTCGCTGTCCGATGTGCTCTCCGAGAAGTACCTGGCGGTGATCAAGCAGACCAGCAAAGGCCCGCAATGGGACAGGGGTGATCCGGCAGTGGGCAAGGTCTTGCAGCTCAACGTCAAGCCTTTCACCGGTCAGGACCTGGCCATGGACCCGGCAGCCTACGAACCGGCCAAACCGGGCAAGGCTGAAGGCATGGTGATGATCCCGCTGAAGATCCACCGCGACAACGCCGCCGACAAGGCGCTGCTGGCCAACGCCCGTCACCGGACCTTCACCTTCGGCCGCAGCGACGGCACCGATGAAGCACCGTGGACAGTCAAGACCGATGGCGGCTTCGGCTTCCACATGGACCCACGCCGGTTGAACGCCTCGACCAGATTGGCCAGCGGCCCGACCGATGCCGGCACCGCCGGATTCGGCACCCTGGAAGTGTGGAACATCAAGCTTGGCGGCAAGGGTTGGAGCCATCCGGTGCACGTGCACTTCGAGGAAGGGATCATCCTCAGCCGTGGCGGCAAGGCCCCGCCTGAGTGGGAAAAATGGGCGCGCAAGGACGTCTATCGCATCGGCTCGGAAGCCGACGGGCTGGACAGCGTGGAAATGGCGATCAACTTCCGCGAGTTTGCCGGGACCTACATGGAGCACTGTCACAACACCCAGCATGAGGACAATTCGATGCTGCTGCGTTGGGACCTTGAGAAGCCAGGCCAACTGCAGTTGATGCCGACACCGTTGCCGAGCTGGGATGGCGTGCGCTACGTCAACTCCGCCGCGCTGCCAACCTTCCGTACTGGCGATGGCTTCGGCCCGCAAGTGACCGTGAAGAAATGAAAAGGGAGGGAGCCGACATGACCCAGCCAACGCCGCGCTCCCGCGCCCTCGGCATGCACTTGATCCTGGTGCTGGTCACCTGCCTGTTCGGCAGTCAGGTGCTCATCGCCCATCAAGCGCTGCCCGAAGGCGCCAGCGAATCCGCCACCCCGTGGGGTGGCGACTATTTCCCCAACACCCTGCTGACCGATCAGGACGGCAAGCAGGTGCGCTTTTTCGATGACCTGATCAAAGACAAAGTGGTGGTGATCAACTTCATCTTCACTTCATGCAGCGACTCCTGCCCACTGGAAACCGCACGCCTGCGCCAGGTGCAGAAACTGCTGGGGGACCGGGTCGGCCAGGACATCTTTTTCTACTCGATCAGCATTGACCCTTTAAGCGACACCCCCGAAGTGCTCAAAGCCTATTCGCAACGGTTCAAGGTCGGCCCCGGCTGGAAATTCCTCACCGGCGAATTCGAAGACGTCACCGACCTGCGCAAGAAGCTCGGGTTGTTCATCGAAGGCGTCGACAACGGCCGCACCAAGGATCACAACCTGAGCCTGATCGTCGGCAACCAGAGCACCGGGCGCTGGATGAAGGCGTCGCCGTTCGAGAACCCGTGGATCCTTGCCGATCAACTGGCCAACACCCTGCAGAACTGGAAGCAGCCAAGCATCGAGGAAAGCTACGCCAATGCGCCGGACATTCGTCCGCCAAGCAACGGCGAAGAACTGTTCCGCACCCGGTGCGCCTCCTGCCACAGCCTCGGCCCGCAGGACGGCGAAGGCATCGGCATGCGCAACATCGGCCCGGACCTGATCGGCGTGACCCGTCAGCGTGACCCGGCCTGGCTCAACCGCTGGATCCGCGAACCGGATCGGGTACTGGCGGAAAAGGACCCGATCGCACTGCAACTGTTCGAACAATACGAGCGGATTCCGATGCCCAATCTGCGCCTGGACGAGCTGTCGGCGCAGTCGATCATCGACTTTCTGCGCGATGAAACCGAGCGTCAGCACCCCACCACGCAGCCCTTGGCTGACGGGGCGTTGACGCCAATAAGCCCGGCCGCCAGCAGCGAAACGGTGAGTCGCATGCGCTAGCGGCTAAATAGCATCATTGAGTCCTGTATCACGGTCATTGCCACCTACACTCAGTCGTGAGGTGGCTGTAACCGGTTCGATACACAACGACAGGGCACCCCCATGCAACGACTGGAAGAACAAAAAACACCTGCGCCGAATGTCGCGGCAGCAGCCATCAAGAGTTGGGGCGGACAGTTCAACCTGTTGCGCTGGTTCTCGCTGGCCAGTTTTTTCATCATCGCCGCCGTGGCGCTGGGGCTGGGCTATATCTCCACGCGTTTTGTGGTCACCGAGAGCGTGGAACGCGATGCGTTGCTGACGGCGCAATTCGTCCAGGCCATCGGCGATGCGGAAATGCGCCACGCCGGCATCACACCCCTGCGCACCATGGGCGAAATGCTTGACCCGCGTCAGGACGAAAACTTCCCTGACGTCGATCCGGTGGCCCATGGCGCGGCCCGGTCCGAATTTCTCGATCATGTCGAACACTTGCCGGACATCCTGCTGGCGACGGTCTACGCCCTGGATCGCTCGGTGATCTGGTCGACCAACCCGGAGCTGATCGGCGTGAAATTCGAGGACGATGACGAGCTGGACGAATCCTTCGAAATGAAAGTGCCGGTGTCCTCCAGCTATCACAAGATCGACGACGAGAAACCCGAGCAGAAGCTGTCCCGCGAACCCAAATACCTGTTCATCGAGAACTACATCCCGATGTTCAACGCCGACAAAAGCAAAGTCATCGCCATGGTCGAGATCTACAAGGAACCGGCGGATCTGGTGGACCGCATCGATCGTGGTTTTGCTTCGATCTGGGCGGCGACGATCTTCGGTGGCGCGGCGATTTATCTGGGGCTGTTCTGGATCGTGCGCCGTGCCTCGACCTTGCTGCAGAGCCAGCAACAGCAACTGATCAGCAACGAAACCTTTGTCGCGTTGGGCGAGATGTCCTCGGCGGTGGCTCACAGCTTGCGCAACCCGTTGGCGACCATCCGTTCCAGCGCCGAACTGGCCCAGGAAGTGGCCAGCCAGAGCGCCCAGCGCAATATCGGCGACATCATCAGTCAGGTCGACCGCATGTCGCGCTGGGTGCGCGAGCTGCTGGTGTCGCTGCGGCCGATGAACGATGACGGTGAAGCGGTGGACCTGCTGGCGGCGGTCGAAGACACCCTGGGCGCGTTTGATGCGCTGATTCGGCGTAGCGGGGTCGACGTGCGGTTCAACCCGCAGGACTGCCCGCCGGTCGTCAGCCAAAGGGTGCTGCTGACGCAGATTCTCAATAGCCTGTTTGCCAACGCCCTGGAAGCGATGCCCAAGGGCGGCGTGCTGAGTGTCGACATTGAGACACCCCATGCCGGCCAGGTGTGCATGACCCTGGGCGACACCGGCAAAGGCATGAGCGCGCAGCAGCAACAGCTGGTGTTCAAACCGTTTTTCACCACCAAGCAGGGCGGCCTCGGGGTTGGCCTGGCACTGGTCAAAAGAATCATGGAGCGTTTTCAGGGCTCGGTCGTGCTGACCAGCCGCGAGCAGGAAGGAACCCGCGTCAGTCTCAACTTTAAAGTGGCATCGGGAGGGGAATATGGAACACAGCATTCTGCTGGTCGAGGATGACGAACTGTTGGCCGACAATATTCAGACCTACCTGGAGCGCAAAGACTTCGAGGTGACGGTTTGCCATTCGGCTGAAGACGCGCTGGGGCAACTGGAAAGCTTCATGCCGGACATCGTGCTGACCGACAACTCGCTGCCGGGCATGAGCGGTCACGACCTGATCCAGAAGCTGCGCATCAGCGCGCCGGATCTGAAAGTGATCATGATGACCGGTTACGGCAATGTCGAAGATGCGGTGGTCGCGATGAAGGAGGGCGCCTTTCATTACGTCACCAAACCGGTCGCGTTGCCGGAGCTCAAGTTGCTGCTGGACAAGGCTCTGGCCACCGAGCGGATGGAGCGCACGCTGTCGTTCTATCAGGAGCGCGAGGCGCAGAAATCCGGGGTGCAGGCGCTGATCGGTGAATCGGCGCCGATGCAGCATTTGAAAAACACCATCGGCCAGTTGCTCGAAGCCGAACGCCGCATGACCAACGGCGATCTGCCGCCGGTGCTGGTGGAAGGCGAGACGGGGACCGGCAAGGAACTGGTGGCGCGTGCGCTGCATTTCGACGGCGCGCGCAGCAAAGGCCCGTTCATTGAATTCAACTGCGCGTCGATCCCCGCCAACCTGGTGGAATCGGAGCTGTTCGGTCACGAGAAGGGCGCGTTCACCGATGCCAAGGATCGTCGCGTCGGGCTGGTGGAAGCGGCCGACGGCGGCACGCTGTTTCTCGACGAAATCGGCGAGATGGATCTGGTGCTGCAGGCCAAACTGCTGAAGTTGCTGGAAGATCGCACCATCCGCCGGGTCGGCTCGGTGAAGGAGCGCAAGGTCAACCTGCGGGTGATCAGCGCCACCAACTGCAACCTTGAACAGATGGTGCAGCAGGGCAAGTTCCGCCGTGACCTGTTCTTCCGCCTGCGGATCATCTCGATCAAGGTGCCGCGCCTGTATGCCCGGGGCGACGACGCGTTGCTGTTGGCCCGACATTTTCTTGCCAGCCACGGCAAGCGCTACGGCAAACCGAATCTGCACTTCAGCCAGCAGGCCGAAGAGCTGCTGCTCAATTACACCTGGCCGGGCAACGTGCGCGAACTGCGCAACATGCTCGAACAGACCGTGCTGCTGGCGCCGAACGACATCATCGCCGCGCACCAGTTGAACGTGTGCATGAGCCTGGTCGACGAGCCGCCGCTGCATCAGCATCACGAGGTGCCGCATTTCGAACCGCGCCCGGCGAGCAATACCGAGTCGATGAACCTGCCGGAGGTCGAGCGCGACATGGTGCGCAAGATGCTCGACAAGACCGACTGGAACGTCACCAAGTCCGCCCGCTTGTTGGGCCTGAGCCGCGACATGCTGCGTTACCGCATCGAAAAGCTCGGCCTGGCGCGCCCGGACAAGCGTCAGTGGTAGACCGCGTTACTCCGTGGATTCGGCGGGCTCAGGCACTCCAGCAGGCACGTCGGGTCCAGCACCTCGTCATTGACGTAGATGCCGCGCTCGGCATCGTACGTGCGGATAAACACCCGCACCGTCGCATCGGCCACGGTCGGCAGTTGTGAATCGTGGAAGTCGTGGCGATCGGGGATCACCACGAAATCCTGCGGCGTGGTGTCATCGAACGGCCGTGGCGGCTGGGCATTCAGCGACGGCGGCGCCGGGTGGGCGAAGGGCTGGTTCGGCCCGTAGTAGTTGAAGTTGCTGTCGAGGGCTTGCGCCTGTGTGGCGGCGAGCAGACAGGCGGATAGCAGCAGCCGGTTGAACGTTTGCATGGCGGCACCTGTGGAAGCGGTTTTCCCCAAGGCTATTAACTATAGCCGCCCGTTGGCTTACAAGTTCGCAACAACCTGGATCGGCAGGCTCAACTAGACTCGGGCCGCTCAATCAAGAGCATCGTCCGGAGTGCGCCATGGAAGTGCCAAACAACAAGAACGCCATCGAAAGCAATCGTCAGGCGTGGAACGATTCAGCCCGTCATCACCAGGATTCACCTGACTGGCAGGCTTTGCTGACCGAGGTCGCCCAGGCCGATTTCTCCTGCCTCGACGACACCCTGCGCGGGTTGCTAGAGCAGGTTGGGGTCGATGGCAAAGACGTCGTGCAACTGGGTTGCAACAATGGTCGCGAGAGCCTCTCGCTGTTCGCGCTGGGTGCGCGAAGTGTCGTCGGGGTCGATCAGTCGGCGGCGTTTCTCGAACAGGCCCGGGAGCTCAACAGCCGCTCGCCGCACAAGGCCGAATTCGTCGAAACCGATATTCATCACCTGCCCGAATCACTGCGCGGTCGCTTCGACGTGGCGCTGATCACCATCGGCGTCCTCAACTGGATGCCCGACATCGGCGAGTTTTTCCGCCACGTCGCCTCGACCCTCAAACCGGGCGGGCAACTGGTGATCTACGAAACCCACCCGTTCCTGGAAATGGTCGATCCCGACGCCGAGGATCCGTTTCGCCTCGCGACCTCGTACTTTCGCAGCGAGCCGTTCGTGCAAGAGGAACCGATTGTCTACGTCGGCAAGGTCGAACAACAGGCCGCGCCGTCGTACTGGTTCGTGCACAACCTCGGCGCCATCTTCACCGCCGCCCTCGAAGCGGGGCTGAACATCGCGCACTTCAAGGAATACCCGCACTCGAACCGGGAAGAGGCGTATGACCAGTACCTGAACCGCGAGGCGCAGATGCCGATGTGTTTTACGTGGGTGGGGGTGAAAAACTGAAGTCCGAATTGAGCGTCATGAAGGCGGCCGAATGGCCGCCTTCGTCATTTCAAGCCTGCGCAGCCGCCGTCACCACCGGCCTTCCCGGTTTGCGCAGCGGTTCCAGCCGTGAACCTTCGTACCGCGTCTCACGGAAGAACCGCCACTTTCCAAACAACCCATAGACGTGGGTGACGCGGCCCTGTTCGTGATAGCCCATGCGGATGTGCAGCTTCAGCGCCGGGATGTTGTGGGTTTCGCAGACGTCCACCACCTTGTGGCAACCCTGGGCGGCCATGGCTTGCCAGAGGGTGACTTGCACGTCCACCGACAGGCTGCTGCCGAAGTAGGCGCGGGTCATTTCGCCGCCGAACTCGAAGAACTCGCCGGGTTTGACCGGGAATTCGCAGCCGTAGTAATGGCGGTCGTGGTAGTTGCGGGTGCTGCCCCAGATGAAGCCCACTGCGTGGTCGTCTGCGTCGAGGTACATGTGCCCGGTGTGACCTTCGGCCGCGAGTTCGGCCATGGTCTGCACGCGGTCACCGAAGTGTTTGGCGAAGGCACCGGTGTTGTGCGGCGTGATGTCGACTTTGCGCAGGCCTTCGTAAGGGCGCAGCTTGTGCGGTGGCACCGGGCTGATCAGGTCGCGCTCCATCCACAGCAGTTCCCAATGGAAGAACACGTAGCGTTTCCACAAGGTGCCGAAGGTGCGGCCCAGGCCTTTTTGCTTGATGCGTTCGCGCAGCTTTTCAATGACGCTCATATGCCCTCCGTGGCCGCAGCCCGGGTGTTTTTGGATGTCGCTCTGGTGGGTATAGATCAAGCCTGCAAGTTCATTTCGAAGTGCCATCTTCGAAAGTATTGCAAGTTGTGTAACTCAATCGAGTGCCGCGGCACCGCGCAGAAAATCCTTGTTCAGGTCGGCATAGGAGACCCGTGGAACGCCCGCCAGCCGCTGCTCTAACACGCGGCTCAGGGACTCTCCAGGTTGCAGATACGCATCACCGAAATCAGCCCCGAGCTGATTCGGATGCGCGACGATTTCCAGCACACCGTCGGTCGGCGCGGGCTCGTTGCGCAGGTCGATCGGGGTGCAGACGTAGTCCGCCGTCGCACCGGCCAGCCCTTGCAAACGACGGTTGAGCAAGCCTTTGAATATGCGTTTGGGCAGGCTGAGGTTTTGCCCCAGGTTACGTGCCAGTCGCACCGGTACGCCCTGGTGGGCGGCGAAGCGCGCGACGATCTCGCCGATCGGCCAGATGTTGTGCACGTGCTGATGGGAATCGATGTGGCTCGGGCGCACGCCATGATCGACACAACGTTGCCACTGCGCCTGCAATTCCTCCTGCACCGCCTCGCGATCCGCTCGACCGAGCCACAGGCTGTACCGCGTCAGGTTGAGGTCGAACACACCCTGGCTGTCGCAGAAGGTGGGACGGGCGATAATCGCCTGGCTCAGTGGCCGGCCATACGTCAGGTTGAAATGCAGGCCGATCCGCCCCTCCAGCAAGTGATGGCGGGCCATCGCGCAGGCGGCTTCGAACGCCGGCATGTTGGCCATGGCCGTGGCGGAACTGATGACCCCGGCCTGGAAGGCGCTGAAGATCACCGCGTTTTCGTTCGGGGTCAGGCCGAAATCGTCAGCGTTGACTATGACTTGGCGAGGCATGTTCGCCCTCCGTGGTGATGGCGGCGGGTTTGCCGACGGGTTGGGCGATCGCCGTTTGCCGACGTGCTCGCCACTGCTGCAGTTTCGGTTTGAGCCGCTGCCAGACACGCAGCCCAAGCCCCAGCAACAGACCGCTCGGGCGCCAGGAGTAGAAGCTCCAGCGCCAGTGTTCCAGTTGCCCGGTCATGCGTTCGTGCAGTTGGTGACTGGAGTTTTCCAGGCTGACCCGCGAGGCATCGATCCAGCGCCAGTGGTCCTCCAGCCCCCAGCGAATCCATTCCTCCAGCAATACCCGACCGCTACCCAGATCGGCGTACTGCGGCAGGAAGGCGAGGTTGTAATCGTAGAGCCGGCCCTGTTCGAGCAAACCGAGTCGGTAGCTGATGCAGCGCCCGTCCAGCTCCAGCGTGACCACGCGCACCAGGCCTTGGGCGGCGAGGGCGGTGAAGGCGCTTTCGATGCAGCGGCGGCTGCGTTCGCTGGCGAAGATGCCGACGCCTTCGTCGCCTTTCCAACTGACGGCTTCGACTTCGCTGATGGCTTGCAACAGCGGGCCCATGGTCAGGGCATCGGGAATGATTCGCCGCACGACAGCACCGCACGCAGCAATCCGTTTGCGCGCGCGGCGCAGTTTGTAGCGCGGATCACCGGAGACTTCCTGAAGATCGGCGTCGCTGATCAGGTGCACCGGCACCCGACAGCTCAAGCGCCGCTCGCCAGTCGAACTGCGTGCCATCCATTCGGTGAGGACGCTTTCTTCACCCGCCGGCTCAGACAGTTCGTTGAGCTGCAGCAACGCGTGGGGGATGCGCTGGCGAATGAGCAACAACGCCTGACGCAGGCTGTCGGCCTCAAGCACGGACAGCAGCGCCAGGCGATCCGCCAGCGGATAACCGAGGTGATGCACCACGCCAAACGGTATCCCGGCAAAGCGTTCACGACTCGCCACCAACGGCAGGCACAGGCGCAATTCGTCCGCCTCCCAGCCCAGCAGAATGTGCAGATGCTCACTCGCGTCGAGTGTCTGCTCTGCCGCGATCAACCAGCCGAGGCTGTTGAACGGCGTGTGATCCGTCACCCGCAGGCGCAGCGCTTCATAGGCTGCTGCCGGGAAGTCAGGCGCGCACAACGAAGTGCGCCATTCGAATCGCGCCATAGGCTCAGGTCGCCGTTGCTGTGACGGAGGGGCGGGAAGGTTTGCGCAGCGCATCCAGACGCGAGCCGCTGTAGCGGGTTTCGCGGTAGAAACGCCAGCGGGCGAACAGGGTGTAGACGTTCATGATCCGGCCCTGTTCTGTGTAGCCCATGCGCAGGTGCAGCTTGAGCGCCGGGATGTTGTGGAACTCGCAGACGTCCACGACCTTGTCGCAGCCCAGGGCGGCCATGGCTTTCCACAGTTCCAGTTGCAGGTCCACCGACAGTTCGGTGCCCCAATAGGAACGGGTCAGTTCGCCGCCGAATTCGAAGAACTCACCGGGTTTCACCGGGAACAGGCAGCCGTAGTAATGGCGGTCGAAATAGTCCCGGGCGCTACCCCAGATGAAGGCCACCGCATCGCCGTGATCGTCGAGGTGCATGTGCCCGGTGTGACCTTCGTTGGCCAGCTCCGCCATGGTCCCGACACGGTCGCCAAAGTAACGGGCGAAGGCACCGGCGTTGTCCGGCGTGATCTTCACCACCCGCAGCGGCGGGTAAGGCTTGAGGCTGTGGGGCGGCACCGGGCTGACCAGGTCGCGCTCCATCCACAGCAGTTCCTGATGGGAAAAGAAATAGTGCTTCCACACCTTGGCCAACGTGGCACGCAGGCCTTTCTGTTTAATTTGCTCGCTGATTTTTTGCAGAATGCTCATGGTCGTTGCTCCTGATGACGAGTCATCGCGCGGCACAGGCCTGCGCGGCGGAACATCAACGGACGGTTCATCAAGCGTTCCAGCTCAGAGAAAACAGGGTTTGCCCCGGCAGCTCGAAACGCACACGACCGTCCTGGCAGCGGAAGGGCGCGTCGCGGCTGCGGTTGTCGGCGCCGAAGTAGCGCAGGGCGCCGTTGTTCAACGGGCACTTGGCCCCCGCCAGATCGACACGCTGCAACCGCGTGCCCTTGTTGACGCCCAACAACCCGCGCTGATCGTCGCCGGCCATCGCCAGCACATCGACTTCGAATGCATCGTTTTCCAGCCACAACACGTTGTGCAGCCAGTGCTGCTGGATGAACTGCTGGGCCAGGCCCACCGGTTTCAGTTCGAAGTGTTGTTCATCCGCCGAGACGCGCAACATGCCTTTGGGGTATTCCGGTTCATCGGCGGCCTGGAACCAGTTGAGCATCGTCAGCAAGCCGTCCTGGGAGGCGTTGATCACCACCGAGGCCCACCACAGCGAGGTGTAATGGGTTTCCTGATCGTAGGGGCTCAGGCTTGAGCCGCTGGAGAGATTGGTCTGATCCAGCAGCAAGGCCTTGCGCGGCTGACCCTTGGCGTCGAGGCCGACCAGATCGGCGGCGCGGCGCACGCTGTCGCGATAGATGCGGGTGGCGAGCAGGTCGCGGATCATCCATTCGTGCCATGCCAGTGCATCGACTTGATCGGCGGATTCGCCCAGCAGGCGCCGGGCCCAGTCGATGCCGCGTTTGCTCGCCGCGTTGTCGGCGAACGGGCCGTTGACCAGCCGCGAACTGGCCGGCATCGCAATGCGCACGCCGGCCCTGGCATTGGCCGGATCGCTGCGTACCTGGCGGGCCATGCTGGTGAAGATCGAACGGTATTGCTCGTAGCTTGAATAGTTGAGATTGGGCTCGTCGGCAAAGCCGATGTAGTGCGTGCCTTTGCCGCCAAGCAGTCGCGTGCTCGCGAGCCAGGCGTCGAGGCCGTTGTTGCTTTGCACATCGGCGCGCAGGTCAGCCTGGCGCTGGCTGCCGGCGAGCAGGGTGATGTCCTGGCGGATGCCGAAACGGTCCTGATAGACCTGACGAAACGCATCTTCGAACTGCGGTTTTTTCGCCGTCACATCGACAAAGCTGTAGTAACTGGCGGCCGTCGGTTTCAACGCATCGAGCGCCGCATGACTGGCGGGCGGCGGCATCACGTAGGGCAGGGCGATGCCCAGGTCCGGCGTGCGGCCGAGGACTTTGTCGTGCAGGGTCAGGCGGGTCTGGCCATCGTCTTCGCGCAGCGGTTTGAGCTGCTGCGGATTCTGCGCGAACAGATTGGCCGTGCCATCGAGCCAGAACGCCGCTTTGCCGCTGCCTTGCAGACGCAGGCGCCAGACTTGTTCGCGATCGCTGACCGGCAGCGCGACCTGATCGAATTGCCAATAGGCGCGATACGGTTTGAGCGCCAGCGACAGTTGTTGGCCGTCGCCGACCCGCTGCGCTTGCAGGGCGCTGACGCCACCGTGGAACTTGCCCGCGAGCACCGCGTGTTCACCCGGTGCAATATTGAAAAACAGCTCATCGCCGTCACGGGTCTCAGCGCTGAAATGCACCTTGGCCGGGGAGAACAGCGCCACGGTGTTTTCGTCGTGTTCGACCCGGTAATTGCGGAAGCTGTAGCCGGGGATTTCCAGTTGATAACTCGCCGCGCCCGGCGCCAACGGCCAGCTCTGGCTGCCACGGGTTTCGCTGGCCTTGATGAAGCGGTCGCCCTGCAATTGGCCCTGGCCGTCGAGCAGGTACAGGTGCTCTTCGTTGGCGTCCGCCTGCCACGCCGGCGCCCAGCGCACGGTCACGGTGTCGGGGCGATCCGCTTGCAGGTACAGGCTGCCGTCGCGAATGTCGCCCCAGCGCATCGACGCCGCGAAGGCGTCCAGCGACAGACCGAGTCCGAGCAGCAGGGCCAGGCTTTTCATGCGGATTTCCGTTGTAAAAAGCGACGCTGCAACATCAGCCACATCGGCGTGATGTCAGCGGGCAGGATGATCAAGGTTTGCCAGAACGGCACGCCGCTCAACCGGCAGTACAACACCAGCATCGCCACGGTCACCGCCAGATAGGCAATCGACGAGGCCGCTGCCGCGCCGACGATACCGTACGCCGGGATCATCACCAGGTTCAGGGCCAGGTTGAGCAGGGCACCGAGGCCCATCAGTAGCGACACCGTGCCGGGGCGATTCTTGCCCAGCAGGTCGAGCCGCAGAATGCTCGCGTAGCACAGGCCCAACAGGCCCGGCAGCAACGCCAGCAGCGCCGGATACGCCGGTTGGTAGGCGACGCCGAACAACGTGACGATCAGCCATTCACCGATCACGGCCATGGTCAGGCAGGCGCCGAGCATCACCGTGGCCGTCAGGCGCAGCGCCAGCGGGGTGACTTTGTCCATGCCTTCGTCCTGTTGCAGCAGGCGTTTCATCAGCGGGGTGGTCACCGCTTCCGGGACGATCAGCAGCAGTTCGGCGGCGGCGCTGGCCATCGCGTAATGACCGAGTGCAGTACTGCCGAGCAGGGCGCCGATGAACAGATAGTCGGAACGCAGAATCACTTGTTGGAACAGCAAGTCCGGATGGCTGCGGGCGCTGTAGCGCAGCAGTTCGTTCTGGCTGGCGCGGTCCCATTGCAGCTGCAACGGTTGTGCGCGCTTGAGCCAGACCCAACCGGCCAGCACCACCAGGCTGATCCCGGCCAGCCAACTGATCAGCGCGGCTTCCAGTGCCGCTTCCTTCCACATCCAGAACAATGCGAGAAACAGCAACAGCGGCGCCAGGGATTCCACCAGACGCAGGGCGTTGAACGCGACCACGCCGCCGGATGCATTGTGCAACGTCAGCAAACCGCTCTTGAGTACGGTCAACGGCACCGCCAGCAGCAACAGCCACGCCAGCAGGCCGAGTTGCACGGTTACGTCCAGTTCACTGCCGAACTCGCGCACCAGCGCCACCACCAGCAAGGTCAACAACCCCGCCAGCAGACAACCGAAGACCAGCACCTGGGCCAGCAGCAAACCCATCGGCCGCTGCTTGGCGGCCTGATAGCCGACCGCAGAATTCAAGCCGCCACTGGTGGCCGCGCTGATCAGATCGGGCAGGGTGCTGAGCAGGGCGAACAGCCCGCGCTCACTGGGGCCGAGGATTCGCGCCAGCAACACATTCCTCAGCAGGCGCAGAGCGATCATCGCCAGCTTGGTGCCCATGCTCAGCGCCAGGTGCTTGAGGTAACTGCCTCGACTCATGGTCGCGCCCCGCGAAAGATCCGCCACGACAGCAGTTCCGGGTTGCGCGCAGTGCGCTGGCTGACCCCGAAGCGCGGCAGGTTCAGCGGATCACCCGCGCCGCGATAGATCCCGGTGCCGGTGCCGAGGGCGAACGGATAATCGTGGTTGGCAATCTGTTCGCGCACCCGTGCGTCGTTGTCGCCGTTGGGGTAGCAATACACCGGCAGTGGACGATTGCAGCCATTGTGCAGGGCATCGCGGCTGCGGCTGATTTCTTCGCTCAGGCGCACGTCGTCAAGTTGGGTCAGGATCGTGTGACTGGCGCCGTGAGGACCGAAACGCACCAGCCCCGAAGCTTCCATCGCGCGCACCTGATGCCAGTCCAGCGCCTGGGGCTGCGACTCTGGCGGGCATTCGTCGGTCAGGCGTTCGAGCATCAAAGGGTCAGAACTCTTCAAACCTTGCAGGTAGTGCAGCAACGTCAGGCTGCGACGATCCACATCGATGTCGTCCATCAGCACCGGCAGCGGGTGGTGAATCGCCTGTAAGCAGTCGATCAGGTGCATGCGCGGTTTTTCACCGTGGCTGCCCCACAGGGTTTCTCCGATGCTTTCCCACCAGAAGCGCTGGCGGCTGCCGATGAAGTCGGTGGAGAGGAAAATGCTCGCCGGCACCTGATGTTTCTGCAGCAGCGGGAAGGCGTTGGCGGCGTTGTCGCGCCAGCCGTCATCGAAGGTCAGCGCCACTTGCGGGCGTTCGCTGCGCAGGGCGTTGGGCTGGAGGATTTCCATCAGCGGCACGCAATCGAAATGCTTGCGCAGCCACACCAGCAGATGCTCGAAGGCTTTCGGCCCGACGCACAGTTCGTTGCGATGCGGCAGGTCGGCGGCGCGGTCGTTGGACAACACCCGGTGCAACATCAGGATCACCCCGGCGCCGTGCAACTGGTTTCGCCCCACGGACGAGTTGAGATAGAGCCAGCCACTGGTGCGTTTTATCAGTTGTTTGATCGCCATGGCTTGAGCCCTCTCAACGGTTTTGGTCAGGGTTCCACTGGGCGTAACGCTGGCCGCGCAGGAACTGCCACAGGCCGATGCTCATGCCGGCCAGTGTCACCAGCAGGAATGCCGCAAGGCGGAACGGTTTGGGTAAGCGGTGTTGCGAATCCAGCAGGCCGGCAATCGCGATGCCGTACCCAAGCAGTTGCGCGATCAGGCTCAGGCGATAGAAACCGTGGTCGTCCCACAGCCAGAAATTGCTCAGCAGCAACGGCAGCAAAAGAATCGGTGCCAGACGCCGGATCAGTTTGTGGCTGATCAACGCAATCGAATACAGCCCGTGCTTGAGCGGATTGAGCAGTTCGCTGCGCTGGGCCAGGCTTTGCAGGCCGCCGACGGTGACCCGCTGACGCCGACGGAACTGTTTGTCCGCTTCATCGACGCCGTGGTCGATCACTTGCGCTTCAGGCACGTAAACGATGCGTTTGAACTTCACCGGGGCGCAGGTGCTGATGAAGAAGTCGTCGTTGACCTCCGCCGGCACGTCCTCGAACAGTTCCCGGCGCAGGGCGAGCAACGCGCCATCGGCGGAGACCATGCAACCGGTGCGGTTCTCGACCCGCCGCAGCCAGCCTTCGTAATGCCGGTACAGGCTGTCGCCGACGCTCAAGCCGCCGCCGGTGACCGGGATCACCATGTGCCCGGCGCAGGCGCCGACCTGCGGATCGCTCAAAGGCGCGAGCAGGTAGCCGAGGGTTTCCCGCGACCATTGGTTGTCGGCGTCGGTGAACACCAGAATGTCCCCCGTGGCCAGCGCCGCGCCGGCATTGAGCGTCGCGGCTTTGCCCTGACGCGGCAGGTCGAGCACGGTGATTCGCGGGTCGACGACATTGTGCGCGCACGCCACGGTGTCGTCGGTGGAGCCGTCGCTGGCGAGGATGATTTGCAGGGTGGCCGGCTGATAATCCTGGGACAGCAGCGAACGCAGCTTGTGTTCGATATGCCGCGCCTCGTTGTGCGCGGCGATCACGATGCTGATGTTCAGCGGCGGCGCCGGGCTGTGACGCCACGCCGGGAACAGCGGCGCCAGCAGCGTCAGCAGCAACGGGTAGCCGACATAGGCGTACACCGGCAGCAGCAGGCACATCCAGAAAATGAACTCAGCCACGGGCAGGCCTCCTGGCATTCCAATGACACAGACTGAGAATGAACGCCGCACCCGCCAGGTGCAGGCGTACCCAATGCAGCCCCCACAGTTGCAGGGTCAGGCCGAGGTCATGCTGTTGGCGACTCTGACGGATGCTGAGTACCAGCGCCGGTATCGTGGTCAGTGTCACCATGACGGCGGCGTGATGGGGGAAACCGTTGAGCAGCGCGGAAATCGCCAGCAGATCCAGCAGCCACGCGGCCAGCGACAGCAATGGAAAACGCAGCAGTCGCAGGCTGAACCCGTGAGTGCGCAGCAGTTGCAGGTGACTGCCCTGGCGCCACATTTCCTTGCCCATCCATTCGCGCCAGTTCATCTCGTAGCCCCAGTGCAGGGCCACGCTTTCGTTGACCGACAGCAGCCGCGCCCCCTGTTCGCGCTGGCGCAGGGTGAACTCTTTGTCTTCGCCGGTGCGCAGGGTTTCGTTGAACCCGCCGACCTTGTCGAACCAGCGCCGACGCATCAGCAGGTTGGCACTGGGCAGCCAGTCCACGGCATGGGCGGCGTGGGAGATCGGCCGTTGGGTACGGCGTTGCCAGGCCACGGCGTACCACGGCGCGGCGGCAGGGGTGTGCAGGTCCAGCCCAAACACGTCGGCGTGGTTTTCGGCTTCGAGGGCGAACAGCCCGGTCAGCCAGTCTTCGGGCATTTCGATGTCGGCGTCGATGAACGCCAGCCATTCGCCGGTGGCGATGGCGGTACCGCGATTGCGCAAGGCGCCGATCAACACGCCTGGCACGACCAGCACTTGCGCACCGAACTGGCGAGCGATCTGAGGGCCGTCATCGCTGGAACCGTTATCGACCACGATCAGTTCACACTCGACATCGGCCGCGTGCGCGGCTTTTTGCGCAGCCAGCAGGGTACGGCCGATGTGGCGGCCCTCGTTGTACATCGGGATGACAACACTGATCCGGCTCATGCCCGGGCCTCCGTCAACGGTGCTTGCTCGGCTTTCAGGCGCAGGACACTGGTCAGCGCGAGCATGATCCACACGTACTTCTGATTCGGTGCACTGAGAAACATCAGGAACAGCGTCAGCGACAGGAAGCTCACGCCGAGGTGAGTCATCAAGTCCGCTTGATTCCAGTCCCGTCGCTGCATCCAGGCGCGACGGGCGCGGATCAGGTTGTACAGGCCCAGGCCGAGCATGCCGACAAACAGCAGGCCGGCGGGAACCCCCAGTTCGCTGAAGATTTCCAGGTAGGTGTTGTGGGCGCGGCGGTACAGGTCGCCGATCTTGCGGTTGGCGGAGAATGCCTTGGCGTAACCGGTGGTGGCGTAGTGCAGCGGGAAGGTGCCGGGGCCGGAACCGAGCAGCGGATTCTCGCGGATCATCTGGCTGCCGACCACGATGTACGAGGCACGGCGACCGAGGGATTCGTCATCGTGGCCACGGGCACCGGCGCTCAGTACGCTCAACGACTGGATGCGCGCGATGTAGCCGGCGGGCATCGCATAGATTGCCAGTGGAATCACGATCGCCAGGCCGAGCATCGCGAAGCCGAGGTGACGCGGACGAATCCGCGACAGTTGCGCGCGGTAGTGCCAGCAACCGATCACCAGACTCAACGCCAGTACCACCAGCCCGGAACGGGATTCGGTCTTGGTCATGCCGCCGAGCAACAGCAGGCAGCACGCGCCCCAGAACAGCCGGTGCAGCAGGTTCGGGCCGCGAATCACCAGCAACAGACCCAGCGGCACGGCGAACGCGATCAGTAGGGCGAAGGCGTTCGGGTCTTCGAGCAGGCCGGCGGCGCGGCCCTGATCCTGGAATTTGGTCGAGAACATCGCCATGGCGCAAGTGGCGCTGACGCTCAGGGTCACCAGCCGGGCGAACAGGTCGAGGTTCAGCTCACGGCCGATCAGCAAGGTGATGACGAACAGAATCAGGCCGACGCTGAGTTCACGCAGATGACCCAGCGACATACCCATGTCATCGGTGTTGAGCAGGCTCAGGAAGTACAGGACCATGAACCAGATCAGGTAACGCCAGATGTTGCTGCGCAGGCGTTCCGAAGGAATCTGGTGCATCGCCAGTTGCAGCATCAGGATCACCGCCAGCGACGCGCCGATGAGCTTGCTGCCCGACAGCGAACTGTCCTTGAAGAAACCCTCGAACGGCACCAGTGCGGCGATGCCGAGCAGCCCCCAGGTCGGCTTGCGGTAAAGCACCGCGAACCCCACCAGACCGAGCACCGCGCCCGGCGCCAGATAGGGCCATGGGCTGGCCAGCAAAGCGATGCAGACCAGACCCAGCAGACTGACGATCGAGAGCGGGAAAATCATGCGCGTGCCTCCCGTGCCGTGCGGATGTACAACTGCGACCAGCGCTCGGCCAGGGCCTTGAGGTCGTAGCGGTCCTGTTGTGTGCGTTTGGCGTTGTCGCGCAGTTTGCGCGCCAGCGCGGGTTGGCTCAGCAGCGTGTCGAGCTGGCGGGCGAGGGCGCTGCTGTCGGCCGGCGCGGCCAGCAGGCCGTTGTGCCGGTCTTCCAGCACATCGGGAATTCCGCCGACCGCGAACGCCACCACCGGCACCCCGGTCTGCATGGCCTCCAGCAGAATCATCGGCGTGCCCTCGGTGCGCGAGCTGATCACCAGCGCGTCGAGTTGCTGCCACCAGTGGCGCATATCGGTCTGATAACCCGGCAGACGAATGCGCTGTTGCAGCCCGGCGGCGTCGATCCGCGCCTGAAGTGCCTCGCGCTCCGGGCCGTCACCGAGCATCACCGCGTCGAGTTGCGGATGTTGATGACACAGTGGGATCAGTGCATCGAGAAACAGGTCCGGACCTTTTTCGCTGCTCAGTCGTCCGACGTACCCGGCGAGCCAGCGCTGATGATCGACCTCCGGCATCCGTTCAGCGACCGCCGCCGGCAGACCGTTGGGGATCACTTGCAGCTTTTCCGCACGGACACTGGCCTGGCGGTGCAGCACCGCGATGCTTTCGGCCACGCACACCACCCTATCCACCGACGCGGTGCGGCACAGTTGCAGGCTCAGCCAGGTGTAGAACTTCTGCTTGCGGCTGCGCGGGGTGAAGCCGTGTTGGGTGATCACCAGCGGCAGGCGCAACAGCGAGGCGCCAACCCAGCCGAACAGCAGGCCTTTGAAATTGTGGGTGTTGATCAACGGACGTTCCGCCCGGCGCTGACGCAGATGCCCGAGCAATGCGCCGAGCCCGGCGCAACCTTGGGCATCGACGCCCGCCGCGCGAAAGCGCTCGATCAGTTCCGGCGGCGCATCGAGAAACAGCACCTGATGCTGCCCCGGTGTCGCCAGGCAATGATCCAGCAACATCCGCTCGGCCCCATAGAAGCCGCCACTGCTGAGCAAATGAATGATCGGCAGGGCGGCGTTCGGGGAGGACGGGGTGCTCAATTGCGCACCCAGTGCACGAAGCTTGGCACGGTCCAGTTCTTGTGCGGATTACCCGGCTGAGTGCTCTGGTCGTTGATCACCAGCAGCACCGGCAGGCCCAGCTCGTGGCTGATTTGCGCCGGGTGTTTGAAGCGGTGATCGAAGAACTCACGCACGTAGACCAAGGCAATCGCCAGCAACAGACCGGTGAACAGGCCGAACGGAATGATCAGCAGCGGTTTGGGGAACGCCGCTTCGGTCGGTTCGAACGGTGGGCTCAGGACCCGGGCGTTGGACAGGTCGTCGTTCAGCGAGCGAGTGGTGCTGCTTTCGGCAAAACGCTGGGCGTAGGTCGAGAACGCGGCGTGCAGGGCGTCGATTTCGGTGTCCATCTGCCGCAGCTTGCTCTGGGTCTGCTGCAACTCGTGGATCCGTGCCTTGAACTCGGCGATGCGCGCGGTTTTCTGATCGATTACCTGCTGAACCACGGCCAGGTCGTTGGTGCGCTCCTGAATGCGGTTGCTCACTACTTTGAGGAACTGCTGACGGGTGCGGGCGATCTGCTCCCGGGTCAACAACATCGGCTCGCTGCCAGGCTGGAACACCGCCAGATCGTTCATGTAGCGACTGACCTGGGTGGTCAGTTGCTCGCCCAGCTGTTTGATCTCCCGGTCCTCGAACGCCACGTTGTCGACGGTGGTGGTGAAGGTGTAGGGGAAGGTGTAGTCGTTGAGCTTGTTGTTGCTGGCGGCAGCCAGGCTGGTTTTCAGGTACTCCAGCCAGCGTTGGCTTTGCAGCAGGCGGTCCTGATACAGGTTCAGTGCCTGCTCTTCAGTGTTGATCGCGTTCAGGCGGAAGGTGATTTCTTCCTTCGGATCGGACGCGCCGACACTTTCGAGCAAGGCTTGCCGGTTGCCTTCCAGACCATCGAGACGCACCTGGTACAGGTGTTTTTTCGATTCGTAGAACGACTGCGGCAAATCGATCGATTGCAGCGCCTGACGGCTCACCAGATAGTTTTGCAGCAGGGCTGAAACGAACGTCGTGCCTTGATGCGGATCGGGAAAGCTGTAGACGATCGAGATCACGTTGGAGCCGGGCAGGGTCTCGATCTTCAGGCTGTCGATGGCCTGTTGCGTCAGCGCATCGAGGGCGGTGTCGCGCACCGGATCGGTTTCAAGGCCCAGCACGTTGCGCAGCGGGTTGATCAGGTACTGACGCAGCGGCGAGGTGATGTAGCGCTTGAACGGCTCGCCAATCAGCCGGGCGAAGACGCCGGGCGACGGGGTGTATTCACCCTTGTCCCGCAGTTCGCTGATGGTCTGACGGATCAGCGCCGGCGAGCGCAGGATGTTGCTCTCGGTTTCCATGTCCGCCAGCGACGGCGGGATGAACGTGGCGTTGTCCACGGTCAGTGACGTGGTGGCGTCGCCCTGGGAGAGTTTTTTCGACTGCACGATCACCTGGGCGGTGATATCGAAGCTCTGTTTGAGCACCAGCGGCAGCACCAGCGCGATCACTGCAAAGATCAGGAAGACACGCTTCACCAGTTGCTTGTTGGCGAAGAAGATCCTGAAGAACTCATGCAGGTAGTTTTCCTTTGGATTCATGTCAGGTCACCCGAGAGTCAGTTGTTGTTGCTGCCTTTGTTGTCGACGCGATAGCCGAAGCTGAAACCCACGCCCTGGAACAGCACTACATCGGCCAGTTGCCTTGCGAGTTCGCCGGCGCTGGCCAGTTTGGTTTTCGGCACGTAGAGCATGTCGTCCGGTTGCAGGTAGGCGATCTGCGAAGCATCGCCGGACAGCGCCTTCTCGACGTCGTAACGCACGGCCTGCACCTGATTGCCGTTGCGGCGCATGATCACCACGGAATCCAGGCGCGCCTTGACGTTGGTGCCACGGGCCAGGGTCAGCGCTTCAAGCACCGAGACCGGCCGACGGATCGGGTAGGAGCCGGGCTGGCCGACTTCACCCAGCACGTAGATCTCGTTGCCGGCGGTGGACTTGAGCAGCACGTCCACGGTCATCCGTCCCGGCAGTTGCGCGTAGCGTTTGTTGAGGAAGGTTTCCAGTTGATTGACGGTCATGCCTTGCAGCGGCACGGCGCCGATTTCCGGGAAGCTCGCGTAGCCGTCGGTGCCCACGGTGATCTCGCGGCTCATGCCGGTGGCCGGGTGGTTGAGGGCGCTTTTCAGGTTCTGCTCGTTGGTCAGCGGGCTGATGATCTGCACGGTCAGTTGATTGCGATTGGGCTGGAACAGCTGCTTGCGTTGGTAGGCACGCTGGATTTCCTGGCGCGCTTCGTCGCTGGTCAGCCCGGCGATTTTCACCGAGGTGTTGGCGCCCGGCAGTTCGATGGTGCCGTCCGGCAGCACCAGCTGATTGCCGTTGAGCTGGCTGGCGGCGGTGAAGTTCAGACCGATCTGGTCACCCGATTGCACGCGGTAGGCGTCCGAACCGCTGGTGCTGATGTGGAAGATCACATCCAGCACATCCTGCGGGCGCAAGGTCTGTTCGACCTTGGGCATGTCGGTGGCCTGGGCGTTGGCCGGCGGGGCGGTGAGGATATTCACCGGCATGCTCTGGGTTTCCGAGTTGCTGGAGCAACCTGCAAGCGGCAGCATCAGCAGAACCAGTATCTTGGCGTTCATGGCGTCATCCCTCGCGTTTGCTTACAGGTTTTTGTAGAGCCATTTGGGCATGTAGTACTTGCGCCGGTTGAACACGCTGCCCACCACTTTCGCCCCGGCCTGGGTCAGCCGTTGCACCGCGGCCTGGGCGACTTCCCAGCGGGTGTCCTCGGCACGCACCACGAACACCACCCCGTCGACCTGCGTGCTGATGACCAGGGTGTCGGCGGCCGAATACACCGCATCGCCGTCGATCACCACGAAGCGGTACTGGCTCCCCAACTGATCGAGCAACGGGCTCAGGCGCTCGGCGGTCAGGTGTTCCATGGTGCGGATTGGCCGGCCGTTGGGCAGCACGTGGAACGGCAGGCTCGACACCTGCACCACGCAGTCCTGCAACAGCGGCGGGCTATCCGGGTTGAACAGCAAGTCGCGCAGACCGCGCTCCTTGCTCAGGCTCAGTTGCTGGGTGAGGTTACCGGCCGACTGGCTGGCATCGACGTAGAGCACCAGACCGCTGCTCATTTGTGCCAGTTGACTGGCCAGGGCCAGTGCGCTGGTGGTCGTGCCGGCGCCGGGGTTGGCGGCGGTCAGGAACAGGATCCGCAGATCCAGATCCAGCACGGTCGAGGTCAGGTTCGACTCGCTGGGGCTGGCAATGCTCAGGCTTTTGTTGGTTGAACCGTCCATTAGCTTGCTCCGTGGCCGCTGAATACTTTGAAAGGGGTTTTCAACAGAATCTTCAGATCAAGCAAAAGGCTCTGCTCGGCGATGTAGCTGAGGTCCAACTCAACGCGCTGGTCGAAGTCGATGTTGCTGCGTCCGGAGATCTGCCACAGGCCGGTCATGCCGGGGTAGATCGCCAGGCGCGCGAGGTGACTGTCCTTGTAGCGGTAGGCGTTGAACGAAGTCGGACGAGGGCCGACCAGGCGCATGTCGCCGGTCACCACGTTGATCAGGTTGGGCAGTTCGTCGAGGCTGGTGCGCCGCAGGAAACCGCCGATCCGGGTGATGCGCGGGTCCTTGTCGATCTTGAAATCGATGGCATCGGCACCGTGCTTGTTGAGGTGGCGCAGCGATTCTTTCAGCTCTTCGGCGTTGGCGACCATGGTGCGGAACTTGAACATGCCGAACTTGCGGCCGCGGTAGCCGGTGCGTTTCTGCACGAACATCACCGGGCCTTTGCTGGTGAACTTGATGGCGAGCGCCAGACCGATCAACAGCGGGGAAATCATCACCAGAATGACCAGCGCGCCGAAGCACGCCACCACGCGATTGGTGCGGGACAGTTGCCATGGTCGACCGCCTTCGCGACCGGTTACCCAGCCCTGGCCCTGGCGGTGGATCGCCGCGTCGAGGCGCATTCGCTGTTCGGGATCCATGCGTTTGTCTCGAACCAATTGTTGGATCGGTACACCTTTCTCATGTCCAGTCATGCAGTCCTCCGCTGAGGTCAGCCGCGAGCGGCGCGTGGGCGATAGGCAGTGGGGTAGTAGTCGCGATACCAGGCGATGAAACGCCCCAGTCCTTCATCCAGCTCGATCCGGGGCTGGAACCCGGTGGCCTGGGCCAGATCATCGGTGTCGGCACAGGTGTTGAGCACGTCGCCCGGTTGCAGGGGCAAGAGCTCGACCACGGCTTTCTGACCGAGGTGCTTTTCCATCAGCGCCAGGTAGGTTTTCAGTTCCACCGGGTGGTGGCCGCCAATGTTGAACAGGCACCACGGGGCCATGCTGCTGCCCGCGTCGGGGTGCTCGCGGTCCCACTCCGGATGGTTGTGTGGCGGGTGGTCGGTGAGGCGCGCGATGCTTTCGACGATGTCGTCGATGTAGGTGAAATCACGCTGGTGCCGACCGTAGTTGAACAGCTTCAGTGGCGTGCCTTCGGTGATGGCCCGGGCGAACTGGATCGGCGACATGTCGGGCCGGCCCCAGGGCCCGTACACCGTGAAAAAGCGCAGCCCGGTGCAAGGAATCCCGAACAGGTGGCTGTAACTGTGAGCCATCAGCTCGTTGGCTTTCTTGGTCGCGGCGTACAGCGACAGCGGGTGATTGACGCCGTCGTGCACCGAGTACGGGATGTGCTGGTTGGCGCCATACACCGAACTCGACGAGGCATAGATCAAGTGTTCAACCGGGTGATGCCGGCAGCACTCCAGAATGTTCAGGAAGCCACTGAGGTTGCTGTCCATGTAGGCCCGTGGATTTTCCAGCGAGTAACGCACCCCGGCCTGCGCCGCGAGGTGGATCACCACTTGCGGGCATTCACGGACGAAGAGGGCGTCGACGGCGGCGGCATCGGCCAGGTCAACCCGGGCGATCTGGAAATCACCGACCTGATCGCGCACCCATTGCACGCGATCCAGTTTGAGCTGCGGGTCGTAGTAGCCGTTGAAGTTGTCGAGGCCAACCACCTGATGCCCGTCGCGCAACAGTCGCAACGCGCAATGGGCACCAATGAACCCGGCCGCACCGGTGACGAGGATTTTCATGGGCGCAACCCGTCGGGCGAAATGTGTCGCAGACCGATGCCGCTGTAGTGCAGGCCGGCGGCCGCCACTTGTTCCGGGTTGTAGAGGTTGCGTCCGTCGATGATCACTTTGGAGCGCAGCTTGTCGGCCAGCAGCTCGAAATCCACCACGCGGAAATTCTTCCACTCGGTGCAGATCACCAGCGCATCGGCGTCTTCCAGGGTGTCGTCACGGGTGGCGCACAGGTGCAGGTCATCGCGGTAGCCGTAAATGCGCCGGCACTCGGACATCGCTTCCGGATCGTAGGCCTGGACGCTGGCGCCCTCGGCCCACAGCGCATCCATCAGATAGCGGCTGGGGGCTTCGCGCATGTCATCGGTATTTGGCTTGAACGCCAGGCCCCAGACGGCAATGGATTTGCCGGCCAGACCTTGCGGGAATTGCGCCTTGAGTTTGCTGAACAGGATGTGCCGCTGGGTGTCGTTGACGTCGGTGACACTGCGCAGCAGTTTCAGCGGCATGCCGTTGTGCTCGGCGGTGTGCAGCAGGGCGCGCAGATCCTTGGGAAAGCACGAGCCACCGAAGCCGCAGCCGGGGTAGATGAAGTGATAGCCGATGCGCGGGTCGGAACCGATGCCCTTGCGCACCGCTTCGATGTCGGCGCCCAGCAGCTCGGTGAGATTGGCCAGCTCGTTCATGAAGCTGATGCGGGTGGCGAGCATCGCATTGGCCGCGTACTTGGTCAGCTCGGCGCTGCGGTTGTCCATGAACATCAGTTTTTCGTGGTTGCGGCAGAACGGCGCGTACAACTCGCTCATCTGCGCCCGTGCTTCATCGTCCTGAGTGCCGACGATGATCCGGTCGGGGCGCATGCAGTCGGCGAGGGCGCTGCCCTCCTTGAGGAATTCGGGGTTGGACACGATCCGCACGTTCAGGCCGCTTTTGCCGCGCCGGTGCAATTCGTCACTGGCGGTTTTCAGCACCTGGTCCGCCGTGCCGACCGGCACCGTGGATTTGATGATCAGCGTGCGATCGGCCTCCATGAAGCTTGCGATCTGCCGCGCCACGTTGAGCACGTGACTCAGGTCGGCGGAACCGTCTTCGTCGGCCGGGGTGCCCACCGCGATGAAGATCAACTCGGCGTGTTCTACGGCATCGCTGGCCTGGGTGGTGAACAGCAGGCGCCCGGCCTTGATGTTTTCTTCCAAAGTTGCCGATAGACCCGGTTCACTGATCGGCGGAACTGCCTGTTGCAGTTGTTTAATCTTGTTCGGGTCAATATCGACGCACAACACACGATGTCCGACATCGGCGAGTGCCGCAGCTTGAATCAGGCCAACATAGCCCGTACCAAATACGCTCACGTCCATATTGGCGTGCCTCGTAAGACGGTGGAGGAAGATCGAATTGGAACTGTCAAAAGGGGTATAGCGCAGCGTTGGCAAACCATGTCAGCAAAATGACATGTTGCATGTGTATAACACCCCCATTTTTGGGGGCGATTGGCCATCAAGTACTTGCTATATCTGGATTTGTCCCGTCCTTGACATGTTTTTCACATTTCAAAGAAAACGATAAACGGTCGTAGGCCACAAAATACAAGGCCTGTAACGACTTGGGTGTGTCAGTTTTGAGTCAATGTTTTTTTGACGCTTTTGGCCAAAGTCCGACAGTTCTTGCGCTTTGATGGCCCGCTGCTAGTGTCAGAAAATGGCCGACAAGCGATTGACCAAGCCCCGTCGCAAGCGCCCCGGAATCGCCATGTTTCGATATTTGAAAGAACTGCTTTTAATTATTTATCTACTGCTTTATTCCGAATATTACCTTGAGCGTTTAAACGCCATGGGTATCGGCCCGGCAGTACTTCTTTTTGGCGCGATGTTTTTGGCGCTGACTTTCGCATTATTACTAACGGCCTATATACGTCAGACGTTCATTCGGCACTTGTTCGCATTAACGATGTTTATTTCGGCGGTGTTTTTTGATGTGTATACCCGGGTCACCGCCGATTACCTGACGTACAGCAGCTTCGTCTCGCTGGTGTATTCCGGCGGTTTCATTCAGGAAGCGGCCTACCAGTACCGGGACGCGATCGTCCACGGGGCGCTCAATGGCCTGCTGCTGTTGGTCGGCATCGGTCTCAAGCCACGGCATTCGATCCCCGTGCCAAATGCCTGGCGGATCGCGGCGCCGTTGTGCGGCGTGCTGCTGCTCAGCGCGGTGTTGTTCATGCGGGCAGGGGAGGGCGCGCGCGGATTGCCGATCATGTACACGCCGCTGGCCTACCTCAACCTGTTCGGCTATGAGGCGCTGCACAACACCGTCGGCCCGCGTGAGCCGGTGACCCTGGCGCGCAACGGGCCTGCGGTGAGCCACGACATCGTGCTGATCATCGACGAAAGCATTTCCGGCAATTACCTGGACATCAACGCGCCGTTCGGTGTGCACAGCAACCTCAAGCAGGTGCCTGCGGGCGTCGACATTTTCAACTACGGCTATGCGGCGTCCATCGCCAATTGCAGTGCCGACACCAACGTCACCCTGCGCTACGGCGGCACCCGCGCCGATTACATGCGCATCAACACCACGTTGCCGTCGATCTGGCAGTACGCCAAAAAGGCCGGCCTGCGCACCGTCTACATCGACGCCCAGCGTACCGGCGGCAACCTGCAGAACCTGATGACCGACACCGAGAAAAAGGACATCGACGAATTCGTGCAATTCGACCAGACCAGCGTCCGTGACCGCGACATGGCCGCCGCTGCCAAACTGATCGAGTTGCTCAACGACGACAAACCGGAGCTGGTGGTGATCAACAAGGTCGGCGCGCATTTCCCGGTGCACGACAAATACCCCGATGCGTTCATGGCCTACCGCCCGACCTTGCCGCGCGGCCAGTTCACGGAAGTCGCCGACACCGGCAAGCGCGACGGTTTCAACGGCCAGCCCGATGACTGGGTGCTGTACCGCAACGCCTACAAGAACACGGTGCTGTGGAATGTCGGCGAGTTTTTCTCGCGGGTGTTTGCCCAGGCCAACCTGAACAACGCGCTGCTGATCTACACCTCGGATCACGGTCAGGATCTGCATGAGCGCGGTAATCCTGGGCTCAACACCCATTGCGGCGGCGACCCGGTGGAGGAAGAGGGATTGGTGCCGCTGGTGGTGATTCAGGGCGATCAATTGCACACGCTCGACTGGTCGGCCCAACTGGCGGCGAACAAGGATCGCTCCAGTCACTACAACATCTTCCCGACCCTGTTGCAGTTGATGGGCTATGACCTCGCGGGGATCGAGTCGGTCTACGGCAAACCGCTGAGCGTGCCGACGGCGGATGATTTCACCTTCAACTACCGCTTCAATGCGCGGTTGGGGGCCAAGCCCGAGTGGAAACACATCGACCTGAACAGCATCGTCACGCCGGGAGAGGCGCCGACCAGCGTTGCAGCCGGACAGTAACCCGGCGCCATCCGCTATCCTTGCCCCACACGGATCGATCGGATGGCGGCATGCTGCAGGTTCAAAACGTCTTCAAAAGCTATCTCACCCCTCAAGGCCCGTTGCCCGTGTTGCAAGGCATCGACCTGACGCTCAAACCCGGCAGCAGTCTGGCGCTGATGGGCGAGTCGGGCAGCGGCAAAAGCACGCTGCTGCATCTGATCGCCGGTCTGGATAAAGTCGACAGCGGCAGCATCCGCAGCGGCGAACATCGACTCGACGCCATGAACGAGGCGCAACTGGCCAACTGGCGCCGCACGGAAATCGGTCTGGTGTTCCAGCAGTACAACCTGATTGGCAGCCTGCGGATCGAGGACAACCTGGCATTTCAGGCGCGGCTCGCCGGGCGGCATGACCCGCGCTGGCAGAACCATCTGGTGCAGCGTCTGGGGCTGGGCGATCTGCTCAAGCGTTATCCCGAACAACTCTCCGGCGGTCAGCAGCAACGGGTCGCGCTCGGCCGGGCATTGGCGTCGCGGCCCAAGCTGTTGCTGGCGGATGAACCCACCGGCAGCCTCGATGAGGCGACCAGCGACGAGGTACTGCGTCTGTTGCTGGAATTGCTCGACGACACACCGACCACCTTGCTGATGGTCACTCACAGTCAGCGCGTGGCGGCGCGACTGGCGGAGCGGGTGGTGTTGTCCAGCGGTCGACTGACGTGAGGGTTTTTCGGCAAACGTTGATCGCGTTGCTCAGTCACTGGCGGCGGCATCCGGTGCAGTTTTTCAGCGTGCTGACCGGACTGTGGCTGGCCACCAGCCTGTTGACCGGTGTCGAAGCGCTCAACAGTCAGGCGCGGGACAGTTACGCCCGCGCCAGCCAGATGATTGGCGGCGAACCCCAGGCCAGCCTGAGCACGCCGAATGGCGCGACGTTTTCCCAGCAATGGTTTGTCGATCTGCGCCGTCAGGGCTGGCCGGTATCGCCGGTGCTGCAAGGCCGGTTGATCCTCAAGGGGCACGAATCCCAGCGCCTGCAATTGATGGGCATCGAGCCGGTGTCCCTGCCGGCCGACAGCGCGGTGGCGGGGCAGGCGATGCCGATCGAACGCATCGTCGATTTCTTCAGCCCGCCGGGCAGCACCTGGATTTCTCCCGAGACCTTGCAGGCGTTGAACCTGGTCGAGGGTGCAACAGCGCAAACCGAAACCGGCCAGACGTTGCCGCCGTTGCGGGCGCAAACGGACATGGCTCCCGGTGTGCTGTTGGTAGACATTGGCGTCGCTCAGCGTGTGCTTGAACAACCCGATCAATTGTCGCGGCTGCTGTTGCCCAAGGATTTTCACGCCGACATGCCGGCGGCGTTCAAAGGCCAGTTGCAGCTCAAGAGCAGCGGTGAAGAAAACAATCTGGCGCGGCTGACCGAAAGCTTTCACCTCAACCTCGATGCGCTGGGATTTCTCTCGTTTGTCGTCGGGCTGTTCATCGTCCATGCCGCCATCGGCCTCGCACTGGAACAGCGCCGTGGGCTGTTGCGCACGTTGCGCGCCTGCGGTGTCAGCGCGCGGATGCTGATCGCTTGCCTGATCGTCGAACTCGGTGCACTGGCGTTGATCGGCGGCCTGTTCGGCGTCGTCAGCGGTTACTGGCTGGCGAGCGTGCTGTTGCCGGATGTCGCCGCCAGCCTGCGCGGGTTGTACGGCGCGGAAGTGGCGGGGCAGTTGCGCCTGAGTTCGTGGTGGTGGTTCAGCGGTATCGGCTTGAGCCTGCTCGGCGCGTTGCTGGCCGGGGCCAACAGTCTGCTGCGGGCCGCGCGTCTGCCGTTGCTGGCGGTGGCCGATCCGCAAGCCTGGCATGAACAGCATGCGCGCTGGTTGCGCCGGCAGGGCTGGGTCGCCGGGGTGTTTGCCGCGATTGCGTCGATCGCGCTGCTGTTGGGCAACAGTCTGGCCAGTGGTTTTGTGTTGATGGCGGGGTTGCTGCTCGGCGCGGCGCTGGCGTTGCCGGTGGTGCTCAGTGCGCTGTTGAACGGCTTGCTCGTGCGCAGTCGTTCGGTGCTGGGGCAGTGGTTTCTCGCCGATTGCCGACAGCAATTGCCGGCGCTGAGTCTGGCGCTGATGGCGTTGCTGTTGGCGATGGCGGCAAACATCGGCGCCGGCAGCATGACCGCCGGTTTCCGCCAGACCTTCAACGACTGGCTCGAACAACGCCTCACTGCCGAGCTCTATCTGAACCCGAACAATCCGGCACAGGCGCGCGAACTCTACAGCTGGCTGAAACAGCAACCGAGCGTCGCGGCGGTCCTGCCCAACTGGCAGGTTTCGGTGACGCTGCAAGGCTGGCCGACGGAGGTGTTCGGCATCATTGATCATCCGCACTACCGCCAGCACTGGCCGCTGCTCGAAGCCCGGGGCGACGATCCGTGGGCGGCGCTGGCCACGGACGATGCGGTGATGCTCAGCGAACAACTCGCCCGCCGGCTCAAGGTTCGGCCGGGCGATCACCTGACGATTCCCACGCCGGGCCTGCCGTGGTCGCCGCGCATCGTCGGGATCTACGCCGACTACGGCAATCCCAAGGGGCATGTGCTGGTCAACAGCAATCACCTGTTGCGCAGTTGGCCGCAACTGACGCCAAACCGTTTCAACCTGCGTATCGATCCGTCGAAAATGCCCGCACTGCTGAGCGCCTTGCAGGCGCGTTTCCAGCTCGACGACAGCCGCATCGTCGATCAGGCGCGGCTCAAGGGCTGGTCGGTGCAGGTTTTTGAGCGAACCTTCGCCGCGACGGCCGCGCTCAACAGCCTGACGCTCGCCGTCGCCGGGGTGGCGCTGTTCATCAGCCTGCTGACCCAGAGCCAGAGCCGCCTCGGCCAACTGGCGCCGCTGTGGGCCCTGGGGGTGACGCGACGGCAATTGATGCTGCTCAATCTCGGTCAGACCTGGTTGCTCGCGGTGCTGACGCTGGTGCTGGCATTGCCGTTGGGCATCGGGTTGGCGTGGTGTCTGGATGCGGTGATCAACGTCCAGGCCTTTGGCTGGCGTCTGCCGTTGCGGGTGTTTCCGTGGCAGTTGTTGCAACTGACCGGGCTGGCCTTGCTGGCGACGTTGCTGGCCTCGGCGTGGCCGATGTATTCGCTGTACCGCACGCAACCGGCGGACTTGTTGAGGACGTTTGCCCATGAGGATTAGCTTCGTCGTGGTGTTTCTGGCGTTGTTGCTCAGTGGTTGCGACAACCCGGCACCGGAGCAGAAAGGCTTCGCCGGGATGGGCGCCCAGGCGCAGGCCTTCACACCGGTGGTGCTGGGGCGGGTGTTCAGCTTTCCGGCGGATCACGGCGCCCATGACGGTTTTCGCATCGAGTGGTGGTATGTGACGGCCAATCTCAAGGATGCCCAGGGCAATGATTTCGGCGTGCAGTGGACGTTGTTTCGTAGCGCATTGAACGCCTCGCCGGAACAACCGGGCTGGGCCAACCAAACGATCTGGCTTGGCCATGCGGCGGTGACGTCGGCCAGCGTCCACCACGCCGCCGAACGTTACGCCCGTGGCGGCGTCGGGCAGGCCGGGGTGCGTGCGGCGCCGTTCGAGGCGTGGATCGATGACTGGCGTTTCGTCAGTCAGGCGAGCGATCCGTTGGGCGACATGCAGCTCAGCGCAAAGGACAAAAACTTCAGCTACCAACTGCACCTGACCTCCAGCCGCCCGCTGGTGCTGCAAGGCGATCACGGCTTCAGTCAGAAATCCGAACAGGGCCAGGCGTCGTATTACTACAGCCAGCCGTTTTTCCAGGCCAGCGGCACCCTGCAAATCGACGGCAACACCTACGCCGTCAACGGCCCGGCCTGGCTCGACCGCGAATGGAGCAGCCAACCGCTGACCGCCAACCAGACCGGTTGGGACTGGTTCTCCCTGCATCTGGACGACGGCGCGCACGTCATGCTCTACCGCATGCGCCAGAAGGAAGGCGCGCCGTACTTGACCGGCACCTGGATTGCCGCCGATGGCCAGACCGAAACGCTGCACGCCGAGCAGATCAAACTGACCCCGCAGGACACCGCGAAGGTTGCTGGACGTTCGATGCCGGTGCGCTGGTCGATCGGGATTCCGGAAAAGAATCTGCAAATCACCCTCGATGCAATCAATCCCGGCGCCTGGATGGGGCTGCGCATCCCTTATTGGGAAGGGCCGGTGCGGTTGAGCGGCAGTCAGGGCGGGCAGGGTTATCTGGAGATGACCGGGTACTGATTCGCCCTGTGCGAGGAGCAACGACCGATCAGCGTCTATGCTCCTTCGCACGCACGGCGCTGAAACCGATTCGGCGCGGTGTGCTGCCATTCATCACAGGGAAAGTACCGCTTATGAAGCTCCAAGCACTGACGCACGCCATCGCACTTGCCACTGTCCTGTCCGCCACCAGCCTCACGGCATTGGCCGCCGACATTCCACTGTCCGCAGCGGTCGAGGCCGACCAGGTCACCACCAAAGTATTGGCGGTCGACCCGGCCAATCATCAGGTTGTCCTTGAAGGCGCGGAAGGTCGCCAGGTGCACATTCAGCTCAGCGACAAGGCGAAAAACCTCGGCAACCTGAAGGTTGGCGACAAGGTCGACATCCAGGTTACACATTCGATCGCCGCTTTCCTGGACACCGACGTGGATAAAGGTCTGCCTGGCTCCACCGAGCGTACCGGTGAGCTGCGCAACGCCGTGGGCAGCAGCAACCCCGGTGGCGAGGCGTTCCGTCAGATTCAGGTGCAACTGAAAATCACCAGAATTGATTTGAAGAAAAAGCAGGTCACTCTGGAAAACCCTTCGGGCCAATCGAAAACCCTCAACGTCGAAAAGCCTGAAATCCAAGCCAAGCTCAAAGATCTGAAAGTCGGACAGAGCGTTGTGGTCACTTACACCGATGTATTAAAAGTGACCAGTGCACATGAAAGCTGAGTATTAACTCTACAGATTGACTGTTCTTGTACAAATAGTTGTATGAGAACAGTCATATGAAATGTTTGAGTGGGAGAATTCTGAAAGTTTGTCGGGAAATATCGATGATCAATATTCGTTAACGTTTTAGTACATAAAATTCATTTTCAATTAGCACGACATATCCGCCAACTTCCATTAAAATCCCTCCCGTTCGCCCAGTGTCAGGGCTCTTTACCGGTGCATGGATTGCCAGGCCATTACACTGGGCGAACACCTCCTCCGGAGAGATGGCTAAAGAATTCAGATAAAAAAAGGGCGACTGTGAAGTCGCCCTTTTTTATTGTCCTCAGGATTTGGCAGGTCGCATACCTTGCTGCATCTGAATACGCTTGAGTGTTTGCTGGTACATGGTGGTGCGGCGGTGGTTCTTGGCGTAGCCACCGGCGGCGGCCACGGTGCCTGCCTGGATGTGATCCAGGTAGCGGAAGATCGTACGCGGCGAAAGACATTTGATGCCGTAGCCGAGGCTGCTTAATCGATCCTGCAGCGTGTATCCCGGGACCCGGTCGTCCATCGAAAAATGTAGCCCGTGCGCCTTGATCAACCGTGCATTCCACAAGGTGCAGAAGCTTTTCAGGTGGGTTTCCCGGTAGGGTTTTGGCTCCCGGGAACGCAGGCCCAACTGAAGTTTTGCCCGCCGGAAATAGTGTTTGAAATAACGCGAAGACAAGCGCCAGGTGTCTCTTAGAACACCCCGATCAAGCTGTTCGACACAACCGACCGCTGCTGTATCCAAAGATTGCATACACTCGTTGATCATCATTGAAAAGACAGTGCTGTCGAACACGAAAGTGTCGGTGTGCAGCAGAAACAGGTAATCGGTTTCAACTTTCGCAAGTGCCAGATCAAGTGCCTTGCCATGAGCAATATGTCCGGGTTCCTTCCCCGGCGAAGGGCGCTCGATCAAGTTGATCCAGTCAAGGGAACGCAAGTAAGCCAGACTTTCGTCCGCAGAATCGTTGTCCACCACCCACACCGGAATCTGATGATCCTTGACGTATTGCTGGAGAAACTCCAGGCACATCCGGGTTATTTCCGGGGTTTTGTAATTGACCAATACAAGACTGAACGCGGGCTGTTGTGCCGAGGGGAAATCAAACGCTCTCATGGTCAGGGCTCACATCAAGTTGAAGGGTTTTGCATGCGGCAATCGATGCTCGCAACCCGCTGCTTTGTGGCCCGGATGGTAGGGACGCAACCTTAGTTCAAGCTTAATTTTGGAGCGGTCGGGTTCAGTCGACTTGTTACGGCGTGCGACGCAAGCGCAGGCCGCGCACACGGCGACTTTCCACGGTAAGATGCGCCGCCATTTTCAGATCAAGGAAGACAACGGCCCGCGCCGTTTGCCACGGATGAAACCACTTTCCCTCTACCACCCGGCCCTCTACTGGCTGCGCGTGTGGCAAAAAAGACTGTTCCGCCACATCGCCTGGCACTGTTCGAGCAAACGCTACGCACGGCCTGCCGCGACGTCCGAGCGCCTGCCTTATCGCTACCTCAAACACACCTCCAAACTGATTCGCAAACTCGGCGACTCCGACCTTGCGCTGCAACACAACAAAGTCATCAACCTCAAACTCGCCGTCGCCGCCATCGACGGCGTCACCATCGCCCCTGGCGAATATTTCTCCTTCTGCCACCTCGTCGGCCGCCCGACCCGCCAACGCGGCTACGTCGAAGGCATGGAACTGTCCTTCGGCCAGGCCCGCACCGGCATCGGCGGCGGCATCTGCCAACTCAGCAACCTCATCCACTGGATGGCCATTCACTCACCCCTGGTCGTCATCGAACGCGCCAACCACAGCTTCGACCCCTTCCCGGACGACGGCCGCGTCCTGCCGTTCGGCTCTGGCGCGGCGATCTTCTACAACTACATCGACCTGGTGCTGCACAACCCGACGGATCGGAGCTTTCAGCTAAAGCTGAAGGTGGGGGAGACGCAACTGGAAGGGGAGTTGTTGTGTGATCGGGAACGGGCGTATCGGTATCACGTGTTTGAGTTGGGGCATCGGTTTGTGCGGGAGGGGGAGCGGGTGTTTCGGGAGAATGAGATTTGGCGGGAGGTGCGGGAGAAGGGGCAGGTGGGGGCTTTGGTGGAAAGGGAGAAGTTGTATGGGAATCGGGTGGTGGTTAAGTATGAGGTGGCGGAGCAAGTCATTGAAAGGCAGCAGTAGGTTGTGTTTCTTGCCTTAGGGTTTCCAGCGCGTGACGGAAATAACGCAATTACAGGTTTCGGTAGGGATACGTTTCGCCGCATAAGTGAAACGTATCGTCCAAATAATAAACCCCGGAAATCGAGTTTATTACCAGTTCGAGTTTTCCCTTTGATGGGAGTAGCAAATAGAACAGCTCAAAGAATAAGTAGTCCTTGATGAGAGTAGTTGCTACGTCCGGGTGGCTTTTTATCAGAATTGAAAGTGGCGGGTAATCGCAATCTCGTAATGCGGGGATGTCGGCGTAGCCTTGTTTTTTGTCGTCTTGTATGCATTCAGAAATGAATGCGTTTGCTATCTCATGAAAGTGCTCGGGGAGTTCTTGGGTTTTTATTGATAAAGTATATTTTTTGGCATTGTTGGAGAGAGACTCACCGAAGCCAAGGCTGCGGTAGGTGACAGAGGTTGGGTCAATGGTTTTGTATTCTGATTTGAAGATCATGATTGTTTAATCGCTGGAGGGGGCAAAGGCGTTGCTGTATGTACGCAGTCGTGGTCGTCTACATAAGTTAAGAAGCTAAGTGCTGCATTAGTTATCCAGAATGGAAAGCCAGTCGTCTCTGAAAGTAAGATTCTCAAATCGGATGATGACTGAAGCGTCCAGGCATGTACTTGGTTATCTAGGACGATTAATGTTAGCTTCTCATAAGGGTATAGAAAATCGACTTTTTTCCAATAATCTGGGTCGTGTTGTTTTGTCGCGGATTTTAGATTGAATGGGTCAAGGTTTTTTGTGCTGGAGCCAAAGAAGCAGGTTTTGATATTTGAAATTATTTCTTCTAATTCCTCGTTTTTTAGTTGCCGGTTTTTTAGAAGATTTGTGTCGAGTGCTGATTTGATTTCTTTTTCCAAATAATTCATCTAGATGATCCTACTGCTTTACGGAGAAAAGTGAAAAGCGGATGGATTTGTTTTTTTCAACGGAAAATAAATCTGTCCACTTTGGTTTTCTAAGGCTTCCAAAATTGGATTCCTTCCATATGACGCTCAATATCGTCCATGTCATCCTCTCCGAGGGTTGAGTCAGATTTTGTAGTGATGATCTTTCTTACCTTCGCAAGTCTTTGAGTCACGTTCTCGTTGTCAATAAAGTCGGTAGTTGCTTTTTGGTAATCGTTGACAGGCTTGTCGCAATAGTAGCTTCCTATCTTGTGCAGCGAAATCAAGATAAATTCAATTTCCGCTAGAACCTCAAGGGCATCCTCTCCATTGATTTCTATTGTTTGATTTTTTTCTAACATTGATCTCTCCTCAGGTTTATTCTCTTCAGCAAAAAATAAATTTCTATCCTTTGAGTACGTTCTATTGGTTTGTTATGCTTCAAGCATAAAATCTTCGATTTTTTTAATAAATTCCATCTTGTTTTTTGTTTTGAATTCCCCTAGGAATGTCTCAGAATTTTTTAAAGGGTTCCCTTTGTTGTCGTACTTGATCGTTAGGAATTCAATTACAAACTCCCCCGTTGGATCTCCTTCTGGTTCAACTCTGGAGTCAAAGCAGTGTCCCGTAGTTTGTCGTGCACCACCTAGTAAAACTGAACTACTAAACCACTCTGCAGTTTCTGGGGTGAGATCAACCTCGTAAAGATTGTTGATTGTGATTGTCCATCCACTTGGTACTCGGAGGGGTTGGAGTTCGTATTTAAGTTTTGTTCTCATATTGTTTGGTTTTTCTCATGTGTTTTTTAACTTGATCTGGAGGAGCCGGGAAGCTGTGTATTACAGGTTGTCCTGATTTTGTTAGTTTAATACTTACCTGGTTGGTAAGCTCGCCGTTGTTATAGCTTACTGGAGTTTCTGTAAAAATAAATCTGTCCCCTTTGGGTTAGGTGTTGGAGGGGATGATTGAGGGGGGATAGTGGTGATGTTGCTTTAGTCATCTGGTTTGCTTCATGTGTCGGAAGCGTTTTTCGATTCTAGCTTTCCAGGTTTTTTAATACGTTCTCTAACGCGATTTTCAGTTCTACCCAATTTTTGGCTTTTTCACAATGAATCGGATTTTGCCAGTCTTGATTGTGGATTAGAGAGATTACAAAGGAACCGCGAGTGCTGAATTCTGGATACCATCCGATATCGAGTATTTGGCCGCATGGGAAGATCGCTTGAAACATATCCTCCTTCAAATTGTTTATTAGGAGAGAGAGCTTGATCGCTTGATCAAGGTGCGATATATCATCGAAAGTTATTTTGGCTCCGAGTCGGGCTAGGTCTTTTTTCATGATTTATCTAACACCTTGAGAAAGGAAAGTATGTAATATTGGTTTTTTGTAATCGATGTTTCTATATTAGATCTATGTTATAGGTTGGTTATATTGTCTGGTCCGCCATTTTTGATGAGCATGTTTACTCGACGATTGAAGAGCTCGAGATTTTCAGGAATGTTGTTGGTTGCAACTGTTTCTTTGAGAAATGACATTGTTTTCGAGATTCTTCGCTTTTCGTCGTTGTTGGCATCTCGGATAAGATCGAACCCGTTTTTTGAAAGATAGGGTTGTTCGGTTCTCAAGTAGTAATAGCAGCCAATGTTTTCAAGAAGGTCATGCGCATCGGTTATCGTGAGCTCTACAGTGATTAGATACAAGCTGAATGCATTTTTCAGTATTTCTGTCGAGTTGTTCAACGGTTTTAGAAATACACTCGAGTCCTGCCAGTTTCTGATATGCAACTGAGTTCCCCAGTCTGGATCTCTCGTGAAATACTCTCCTTTGCCCCTGAAGTAATCTGGGAACTCATTTTTGTTCAGTGCGATTTCGAAGTTGCTCGTCATTGTGTGGGCCTGGTTTTTGGTGACGGTGATTTTATCAATTCAATGATGTTGTTTTCAATTTCACATTGGCTTCAATTAGTAGCGGGAAAGGGAAGGTTGTTCATTGTAGGTGCGATAGCCAACGTCGAAGTTGCTAGTGGTGTGAGTGTTGCTATATGTGGGGTCGAATAGACCTGTGAGAGGTGGTTGAGTAGGTTTCTCTCTTGGATTTAATTTTTCTAAGGCCTTTTGAAGCTCAAGGTGGCTCTCTATGTATGTGTACTCTGACGAGTTAAATTCAAGTGTTATAGTGCTGGGTGAAATGAATGCGAAGTTAATCAAGAGCTCCGGAGTCGAAAAAAGTCTTCCGCTGATGTCGTAAATTTTGTCTCCGGTATTTAAATTTTGGCCGTAGCGTTCGTGGGTTAAATATCCGTTATCTTGGTTTAATAGTCGCAATAGTTTTTCGTAGCCTTTTATTGACTCAAAGGAAATACTGGCCTGTCTTATTATAAGGAAGCCGTCTTCGGTCATGTTCTCCAAAAAGGTTGAATTCTGCCTGTTGATTGAGGCAATGACGGGCTCGTCGATCAAGTTAAGTAAGAAGTTTGATAGCTTAAGACGAAATTTTTCCCGAGGGTTTTCGATGGGGGGGATGCTGATATAGCTTATAATCCCGCCTGCATTGTCGGAGTCGATCGCGCCAAAACACTCTGTGATATCAATTGAAAAAATCATTTTTGCTTTCTCGATAGTGAACCGATCAAGTGATTTGGGTTCGATTTGCTCGCCTTCGATGGTCTTTAATCCCTTTGGTTCTCTACTCTTTGTATGTAAATGTGCCTCTGAAAGTGATTTCTTTGCCTCGGATTACGCGGGCTGGTGGATTGCCTTGAAAAGTGAAGTCGTATATTGCAATAAGAGTATCTATTGTTTGATTGGTAGGCTGAATATTTTTTGATTTTATGTCTGAGGATATATCGGAGTCGTAAGAAAAGCCTTCAATTGCACTCTTGAGAGAATTGGTGCTATCGACTGTGTCAGCTTCAATAAGATCATTATCTATAAAACCAAGTGAAAATGTATTTGTGAACTCGCATCCAAGCGAGTTTCCATCTTCAGAGTATGTCGGCACCATTATTTCCTGGAGCGTTGATGGCTCCCAGTCAGTTTTTGCAGTCCAGATTGAGACTGTTTTTGTTACTTCCATTTTATCTCTTGGTTTTTTATATCTGAAAAGTGGACAGATTTATTTACCTCAACGAAAAATAAAACTGTACCCTTTTTACACCTTTTTGCAGCACCTTTCTGCAATTTTTGCGCTTTTTGTCTCACTGCGAAACCTTCCGGTGTTGGCCGATAGCTGACCTGGCGGAGGGCAGCAAATGGCAGAGGTGCAGTGATGCTGTCTGATAATGATTAGGGTTTTAAAAGTTTGAACTCAACCATTCATTTTTAAGACAGGTACCAGGTCAAAAACTCGAAAAATCCGCTCCACTTCATTAGCGAATTACCTGATAAAAAATCATCTCGGTTAGCAAGGCTAAAATCTAAAACTTCACCACTGTGTTTGTCATATATGTAGCATCCTTCACCTTGAATACTTGTAAGGCAAATGAGGTTTTCTGGAAGCTCCCATACCTCATGAATAAAACTGGTGCCGATTTCTATTTCGTTGCTGGGGTCTGCGATTTCACACAGCTTTTCATCTGAAGAGCTACTTCTGAAAAATGTTATTGTGTAATTTAAGAAAAACTCTGAAAGTTCACTATTTAAATCTATGCCGAGCGTGTTTAATGCGTCGATAACAGGGCTTTTGTCTTTTCGGTAGGTCTCGCCGGGTTGTTTTTCAATTAGTTGAATCAGCTCATTTGGGATCATTGTGCGGCCTCTGCTGCTCGGTCTTTCCAATGTTGAGGGACTTCTTTCTTGAATAGTTCCCTATCTACAGGCGCATTTGGATGTTGGCTGTGCCCGTATGGATGTACAGCTTCTCGTCTCTTGTAAGGTGAGTTTTGCGACTTTAGTAAAAAGGAGACAGATTGATTTTCTTCAACGAAGAATGAATCTGTCGCCTTTGGTTATATGTCCCCTTTGGTTATAGGCCTGTTTGGTAAACTCAGTTGCGAAAGTAGAGTTCGTCGATCTGCCGTCGTCGAATCGACAAATATTCTTCCCAGACTGTCGGAAAGTCTTTGTCGCGGGTGAAGGGGAAGGTCAGGTAGATGTGTTTCCCGCTAACGCTCAAATACTGCCTGGTCCGTTTGAATGCGGGCTGCTCGTGAACTGATACAGTCTCATCATAACCATCGTGGCGCTGCTGGATACTGATCCGGTGCGGAGCAATCATTCCTCGTGAAAAGTCGATGACCCAGTTACTGTCCACGGCAGTGGTGAGGTAACCGTAGACACCATTGTCGGATAAGCGAATACACGATCTTGCGTGTACGCCCTCGTCATCGTTTACAAGTACAACTTGGTCGTTGAAGTAATTGATGCGATTTTGATTAGGGCCTGTTAGCAGAAGACCCCAACCCTCTGCTCCCATATGGAACTCACCTGTATTGTTAAATTCTGCAATCCAGTTATTCGGGAGGGTGATTTTATGGCAGTTCATGTTGAGTGTTTTAGTTGGCTTGGTGGTTGTGAAAGGGGGGGGGTTATAGCGGATATTCACAGCGCCATGGTGTAGTGAAAATCTCTGGATTGATATCGAGGTTTTCAAGTAGAGCGTTGATCGCATCCTCTGAGTTCATGGTTTCTGTTTTTTCGATAGTAATATCGCGGTCATCTATATCGTCGCTTGTTTCAAGTGTTTCGGTAGGGATTGTAAATATTATAGTCGCGTATCGGGAGCTTTTTGATTGGTGGATGAAATCGTAATATTGGTTTGGGTCGTTGGTGAAGGAGTACTTGTAAATGGCATACACTGAAATCCATTTTCTTAATGATGGTTCATCGGATTTTAGCTCTTGCGCAATGTTGTCGTAGCCTGTCCCGTCAAGCCCATACCATACACTTCGTGGGATATGTTTTTGCGCTGCCATTTTTTCCCTCGAACGTGAGAAGGGGGTATTTTCTTCCGCGAATGATAAATCTGTCCCCTTCTTTGGTTTGAAAAGGTGACAGATTTGTCCATTTTTATTGAGTTCAATCTAGCGGGTACTCGCAAGTCCATGGGGGCGTAAATAGCTCGGGGTTTATGTTGTTTTCATAAAGAAAAGAGTTTATTTCTTCCTCTGTTTCCATGCTTTTGCACTTTGTGATTGTTGTGTCGCTGGCGCCAATACTGTCTCTTGTTTCGAGAAGGTGGATTGGGAGAGTGAATTCCATAATGACGTATTTAGAGTTTTTTGCATCCTCTAAAAACTTGTAATAACGCTCTCCAGGGTATCTATTTTCAAAGTTTAAATGATAAACGGCGTAGATTGCGATCCACTTTCTAAGTGAGTCATTCTGCGAAGGTAGTTCCTGCGCAATCTCTGTATATGATTTTGCCTCCAAGCCCCACCAAACTTTTCTAGGGATTGTCTTCAGGGTGCTCATTTTTGTCCTTCAAATTGGTTTGGCCAGTAGATTCTTATAACTTCCCCTTTCACAGGGTGAAGCTGCAAATGTGGATGATCACCATGTGGGTCGCTCGGCTCGTGATTCGCCATGAGCTGAAAGGAAGAGCTGAAAGGGGACAGATTTATTCTCTTCAGTAAAAAATAAATCTATCCCCTTTATTTTGTAGTTTTGATAGTGCCTTTTAGCTTTCTAGTGGTTACTCTAGATAATAGTTAAATTTTTCTTCCCATCCGAAATTCACATCCTGTTGCTTTGTGCGTTCAAAAATATTAATTATTTTGTTGTACGAGTCTCCCATGTTATTTTGAGAGTGTTCAGAATTTTTCCATATTAAATCTACTGGGCGTTCCACGTCGGTGCTGAGTAGGTCCCATAAGGCGTTGAGGTTGTTTCCATAAAAATCTGTCACCGCAAAAGCAATGGCTATTTTTTTATGAAACTCTTGCTCTGATGAAATGGTTAAGCCATCAAGTACAATTATCATTTTTAAAACTCACTTCCAGGTTCCAATAGAGCTAACGGTGTCGTAGTGGTCGCTAGTTATATAAAGAAGTCCATCGTCTGAATAAAGTAGTCTTGTTCCTGGTTGGTTGCTACGAGACATTGTATTGTTAAGGCCTACATCAGCTTCATACCAAGTTCGACCAGGGGCTGAAGGGAGTACGTTTGTATCATTATGGAAAACATCACCACCTAGCTGACCACCAGGAACGCTATTATTTAGTGCTTTTCCCGGTTTCCAACCACTCTGCGCTGCTTGAGTCTTTGTGACATAGTTGCCTGGAAGCTGTCCCGTCGTTCGTAGGCTTTCAGTCTTGAAAAGGGGACGGATTTATTTTCTTATTTTCTTTAACGAAAAATAAATCGGTCCCCTTTGACCCCTTGACTGTTCAAGAGCATTCTTTCCTTTGAGTTTGATTGTCCTTTTTATTATGTTTTTAGAGTTAAGCCCATGCTATGGATAGATTGTCTGGACGATCAATGGGTACTATGGCCACTGTGCCGCTTGAAGATTGAACATGGATGTTGCTGTTATGAAAAGTGATTTTTTCAAATGGGTTGGTTCCGCTCAATACGATCAGCCAAACTAGTTCGTCGGTGTCTTTTTTGGAAAGTGCAATGAAACCGTCATCTCCGGATGCTAAGCATTCGCCGCAAGTAAAAAAATTGTTGTTAGAGTCTTCTGCTGTATAAGTAGTCGAGAGGCCTTCGCATATGTCGGTGTGGTCTAGTAAGAAATCATTTGCCGGGATCCATATTTTTTTTGTTAGTTTTTCTTCTTTTTCTGAACAATCAAAGAGGCAGTAGAAGCCATTGTTTAACGTAATTGAATTTTGTCGAGGGTATGCTTCTTCAAGCCAATGTTCTTGGATTTTATGTTTGTCGGTAGTGAACATTTTTACTTGCCTATTCGTTTGTCTTTGGTTGGTCGTTTCAAACGAAAAATAAATCTGTCCCCTTTGGTTGCTTTATTTATTTATGGTTTGGTACTTTTTAAGGCAGTTTAGTAATGTTTTCATAAGGTTGCGTTTGTTGGATGGGAGGGCAGGGAAGTATGTTGTCATGTCTGAAAAGATTCGATTGAAGCTTTCGTTATTTTCTAGATAGAATGTAAGTGAGTCTATATACCATTGCTGTTCGCTTGCTATTCGGCTTGTGAAGTCTGGCATTATAAAAGCGTCGAAAAGCTTAGTAAGCTCTAATTCGTTGTTTATGTCTGTACTTGCTATCTGTTCTTCTGCTTCAATATTTTGATCGCTATCCACGTCAAAGGCGAAAAGTAGAGACGGCAAAATATCCAAGGTTGGTTGTGGTTTCATTGTTCGTACTTCGGGTAAGAGATTTTTTGTAGGCCGTTTGTGTCAAGGATTGTAACGGCTTTTGTTTGCTGTTTGTATTTTGTTCCACCTTTTTTATAACCTTCGCCAATTATTCCGCCCATGCTCATAGGGCGTTCGGCTAATGCTTTATTTCCCGTGTTCTTAAAAATTCGCATTGCGCGTGTAATTGCTGCTAATTGAGCTTTGTGACTTGTATAGAGAGTTGAGTTAGGCTTGACTATCTTCCCGCTTTGATAGGTTTCCACTGAAAAGGGGACAGATTTATTTTCTTATTTTCTTTAGCGAAAAATAAATCTGTCCCCTTTAGTCGTGTCCCCTTTAGTCGTCATTTGGTTGTGTATCGAACTCCTCGGAAATCACCCTTGGTGGCTCAAGTTGTTTACTCTATGGCGCTCATGTAAACAGATGGCCCGCAAAGCAATGGGTATTTTGTTTTGAACTCTAATAGAGAGTGTTTGTTTTCTGCGTGGATTAAAAAATACTCGTCAAATTTCTCTATTTTTATATTGAGATCTTCTTGGGTAGGGATGTTTTTTAAGATTAGTTCTTTGGTGTCGGTGCAGCTTAAGCCAATGCGGCAAGTATTGAATCCCGCCTTTATCCACTTTTCAGGTGCGGAATCGGGGGTTTCTGGGATGTCGAACTCGAAGGTTATGTTGGGCCTGTTATTGTCGATTGTTATTTGGAATAGCCTTATCGTGCTTATTTTAATAGGTTTGGTGAATACTCTATTAAATAAGGTATTGCCATCAAGATCATTCCAGGTTTTCATTTTTTTTCCTTGAAGGGGTAGTGTTCTTGGGCGCCGGGGACTTTTCCGTTCCTGGTATTCTCGAAGGGTCGAAGATTTAGGTGCGCCGCCTGATCTCCTACTCCGTTAACATCGTTGTAGGTATGCCCTGCGCTATGGTCTTGAATAACTACTTTTGATCCGTCTGCTCTAGTGTATTGATATTCTCGCGTAATAATAGGTTTTCCATCTTTTCCTAATATCGCTTCACCAGTTTTATCCGTCATGGCCACATATTTATACTGATGCTCTTTGCCTCGCCGAGGATCATATACAAGGTCAGGTTGTTGTGAACGCGGTATGCCGGCATCAGATTTTGCCTGTTTAAACGCTCCATTTCTAGAGAGTGTTGGTGCTTCAGGTTCATCTGATTTGCCCTGAATTGGGGTGTCTTTACTTTCGAGGCACTGTGTATTCAACCCCAACGGATCCACCCAACCAGTAGGGTTAGGCACGTACTGGTAGTTATTCAACCCCCCCGCAAGCTTGATCGGGTCAGGGGTCAAAAACCGTCCAGAGTTCGGATTGTAGTAGCGATGGCGGTTGTAGTGCAGCCCGGTTTCCGCATCGAAGTACTGGCCCTGAAAACGCAGTGGGTTGTCGATTTCGGAAACGTCCAACGCAGCTAGATTGCCATACGCCCGATACTTCGCCGACCACATGATCTCGCCACTGTAGGCGGTCAGTTCCTGTGGGGTGCCGAGGTGGTCGAGTTGGTAATAGAACGGCGCGGCCTGGGCTGGGCCTTCGCCATCAAGCATGGCCAGGGGGCGGAAGGTGCCGGGTTCGTAGAGGTAAGTGCGATAGCGATTTTCACCGCTCTCGACGATCAGTCGTTCGCCTTCCCACAGGAACTCGGTAGTACGCCCATCGACGGTTTTGCTGATGCGGCGCCCAAAAGCGTCGTACTTGTAGGTCGCGGTGCTACCACCCGGCAGGCTGACGCCGATCAGCCGGTGTTGGCAGTCGTACTGATATTCAGTGACCAGCTTCTGACCGGCGCCGCGGCGTTCGCGGCTGAGGTTGCCGAAGGCATCGTAGTCGTAATGGCGGTCGCCCTGCATCAGGAGGCGGTTACCTTTGACGTTGGCCAGGTTGGCGGCGGGCTGGTCACCCTGGCCCAGCAGGTTGCCGGCGGGGTCGTGGGCGAAGCTCTCTGGTGTCGTACCCCGGACGTTGATCAGGCGATCCAGCGGGTCGTAGTAATAGCGCAGGTTGCCCTTTCTACTATCGTCGATACCGGCCAGGTTGCCGTTGGCCTCGTAGGCATAGGTACGGCGGTAGAGATTGTGCTGTTGGTCGTGTTGTTGCTGGCTGACGCTGTGTGCCTGCAGGCGACCCTGGTCGTCGTATTGGTACTGGCTGAGCAGCAGGCCCTGCTGGCGTTGTTGTTCGCGACCGGCATTGAACTGGTGGCTGGTCAGGCGCGAGCCGTTGAGATCGACGCTGCTGAGCTGGCCACCAGGGGCATGGCGATAGTCGAGCTTGCTGCCGTCGGGCAGGCGGCAGTGGCTGAGCTGGCCGAGCTTATCGTACTCGTAGCGCAGGGTGCCCCAGCCTTGGTGTTCGGTGATCAGTCGGTCTTGCAGGTCGTATTCGTAGGTCAGCGGCCAGTGGCCGTCGTCGACATTCACCAAGCGACCCAAGGCGTCGTAGCGGTAGTGGGTCTCTTCGCCATCGGCCAGGACTTTCACCAGCAGCCGGCCAGCAGCATCGCGCAGGTACTCCGTGACCAGTTCGCAGCCGTCGTCGCCAAACTCGGTTTTCTTCAGCAGATTGCCGTTGAGGTCGTAGGCGTAGGCAGTGCTGCGCCCGTCGAAGCCGGTTTCCTGCTGGATCAGGCCGTTGGGGTAGTAGTCCAAGTGGTACTGCTCGCCGCGCTCGTTTTCGATATCGGTGAGCAGCAGGCGCGCGTTGTCGTAGCGATAACGTAACTGGCTGCCGTCGGGGTTGATGCGGCGGCTGACCAGGTGGAGGTTGTCGGCGTATTCGTAGCGAGTGACGCGCCCCAGTTCATCGCGTTCGGCGGTGACTTTGCCATAGGCGTTGTAGCTGAAGGCGCGGGTCGCGCCGCCGGGCAGGGTGACCTGTGCCAGGCGGTTGGCGGCGTCCCACTGGTAGTGGGTGATGTCGCCACTTTCGTCCTGACGGGTGATCTGCCGGCCCAGGGCATCGTAGCGGTATTTGCGTTGGCCGCCGTCGGGCAGGCGCTCTTCCAGAAGTTGGCCGAGGCCGTTCCAGCCCAGTTGGTGGCGGCTGCCGTCGGCGTGGCTAATTTCCAGCAGGCGGCCCTGGCGGTCGTAGCGGTAGTGGGTTTCGTTGCCGTCGGGGTCGGTCTGTTGCGTGATGTCGCCCTGGAGGTTGCGCTGGTATTTCCAGCTGGCTTTACCCCGACGGACCACTCGTACGAAACCGTTGTGGTGCTGGTAGGTGGTCGGTTCGTCATCGGGAGGGATGATTGCGACCAAGCGCCCGGCTTCGTTGTACTGATATTCGGTAACGGCGCCGAGCGGGTCTTTCTCGGCAATCAGCCGGCCTTTTTCATCGTAGGCTTTTTGCGTTTCTGCGCCGTCAGGGGCGGTCTGGCTGACCAGTCGAGCATTTTCGTCGTGTACGTAAACCTGCTCGCTGCCATCGACGTTGATGACAGTGACTGTGCCTTGGTCGTCCCACACATACCGGGAATCGATTTGCGAAAGGTTGGACCACTGGCGGATACAGCGGGCTGCCTTGCCTTCTCGCTCCCACTCCCAGAAAAAACTTGCACCACCGGCCAGTTGACGTTGCTGAATGACATGCCGCTCGTCATAGCGATAGTGTTCGACTTCCCCGGCGGCGTTGGTGGCACTGATGAGCTGGTTGCGTTCGTTGTACTGGTAGCTGACCAGGGTCTGTACCGTCAACCACGGCTCCTGACGCTCACCTCGTTCGTCGTACTCGGGGCGGCGCTGCTGATAGTCCACTGCTGCGATATGGCGGTCGTCATAGCGCAGGAAAAGGCTGCGCCCGGCGCCATTGTCGATGCGCTGGATACGATCGACCAGGTCATAGCTGATGTGCAGTTGGTTATCGTAGGCGTCGCTGATTGTGGTCAGGCGCCCGGTTCGGAAATGATAGAAGCGCGCACCTTGCCCGGTCTGGGTCAGGATCAGTTCACCTGGCGAATCGCCTAGGAAAATCGCCGCTTCGGCCAAGCTGTTGGTAATGACCGGACGTTGTTCGTTTGGCAGTGGAAACTGGGTCTGGCGGTTTTCGCTGTCAGTCCACAGCACCCCTTCATCGTTGATTTGCAACCGATGGGACAGCGAATGGCTCCAGCCGAAACCCAGGCGGTTGTCGATTTCCACCGCACTGGTGCGATACAGCCGCGTCCATTCCAGGGGCAGTAGGCCGTCGAGTTCACCGTCAGTGAGGGTCAGCAGCTCCTCGCCAGTGACCATCGAGATGGGGTCGCCCTCACAGCGGGTGTTCTTCGTGCATTGTGTTGCTTGCCCTGCCGGATTCTCGGACTGCTTGGGCACATCCTTGATCGGCTCTTCTTTGACCAGCAGGCTTTGAGGTTCTGTTTTCTTCCGGGCAAACACCGAGGCGTTCGGCTCCTTCAGTATGGGGGTGTCGACAGTCTTGGGCAGAGGCACAGGGCCACCGCCAGCATCAAGGGGGCTGATAGTGAGGGGGGCCTTCTTGCTCGCGTTCAGCGGAGCATCTTTAGCCTTTAGCATCACAGGTTTGGATAGCTGTGTATGAGCCGGAAGACTATGCTTGGTGCTGGCCACCATCAGTTGCTCAGCCAGACCCTCAAGGTATTTGAGGGCTCCCCCAGGCTTCATTTTACTTAGGGCCTTGGTGCCCAACCGCACAGCAAGACCGGCTCCGCCGGTGAGACAGATACCAATGACTACGTTGATCAGGAACTCTACACCGATGCTTGCGATCACGTTGACGATCACCTGCGGCGGCAGCATGCCGACCCAGGCCACAATTGCCGAGATGTAGATGAACATCAGCGGTTCGTCGTTGAGTATCAACAAGGCGGAGGCAATTGCGTCTTGGGAGGTCGCGTAGAGCTTATCGAGTTCAAGGTCTGATAAGTAGTCGCGAAGCTTTTTGGCATTTCCTATCGGATCGGCCAGAAGGCCTACAAGGTCCTTCAAGTCATCCCACAAATTAAGCAATGCTTGCTCGAAACTATCGAGTGCTTCTCGCAGCAGAATTCCCGTGCGACCCAAACGATCTGCCGCGGAGTAGGTGTTCCATTGCGGTTGGAACTTGCTCGCCCACTCGCTTTTCAACCAGCCGTCGATGTCGCTGATCACACCTTTGTAAGAGCCATAAAGGGCTTTGAGATCGTTTTCCGAAACGTCTGGAAAGAAGGTGATGCGATATTGTTTTCCCGGGATGCAATTATCGATGGTTTCGATCCCGCTTGGACCGATTTTTTTATTGATTGGGGCTCCCACCACGGAGTAGCCAATCATTGCTTTTTCGACCTGTTCGATACGCACCGGGGTATTGCCGATTGGCACGTAGCGTGCAGTCTCGAATGCATGGATTAGCGTAAGCTTGCCATCTTTTGGACACACGGCAAAGGTCTCGACGGCCCCTGTCCTGGTTCTACGCTGCGTAACACTGACCTCATTGCCGACCTTGAATTTCTGGTCGACGTCCATGGCCCAGCCTGTCCAGAAACCGTCCGCCCAATTCTTGTAGTCACTCAGGCAATTATTGAAGTCCTTGAGGATCAGGTTCACGTCAGGTGCTTTTGCGTCCAGTACCCGAAGGACCAAGGTTCCCAGTGGGCTGCTAATCATGCGTTGACTTCCTTTGTCAGATGGGCGGCGAGGCGCTCTGCCATTTCTTCTGTATTTGGGTTTTGGCGTACGAAGCGCTCGACCTTTCTACGCAGGTTGGCTTCAGGGAATTCGAAGTAAAGCTCTGGACAGTCCTCTGATAGCCACTGCATCAGGTTTTCGACGACGGTGGTGTGGTCTTTTTCGGCAAGTGTATTCAAGAGTTTTTCAGGCACCTCCCACCACGGCCAATCCTTCGCCTTTGGCACCACCCTCGGCCCGACTTCCAGGCTCTGTCCATTGATCAGGTAACGCTCAAACACCGGCAGCACCTCCCCAGCGCTCTCACCCAGCCCTTCAAGAATCGGATAAATATGCCGCCCATCCCAGAAGCGGAAAAACACCTCGGTCCCGTCCGGCATCTTCACTTGGGTCAGGCTGCGCAGGTGTTCGAAGACTTCGTTGGGTTCCGAGCGGGAAACCGCCAGCCAGCCCCAGTCGAGGGCGTCGGTTTCGGTGATCCAGGGCAGGAAGGCCGAGTTGGCCTTGAGTTCGGCGACGTAAGGCATCACCGGTTGCCAGGTGGAGTAGGGCGTTCCGCCCCAGGCGGGAATGGCCTGGACGGACGGTTCGCTCTGATACAAGGCTTTGAGCGCTTCGGCATCGCTGGCGGCGCTGACGATCAGGTACAGGCGTTCGTTCGCCTTGAGCGGGTGCGCGGAGAGCCAGGCCTGGGGAGTGATTTTTTCAGATGCCACAACAACCGTCCTTGATGGGTGAGTCTAAAAACTCATGTCCGCTTCAATGTTTTCTTCGTAACCCGAAAGTTTGCGCAGAACGCTTTCGCTTCCCGAGTATTTTTCTTTCAACTGCTTGAGCTGCTGATCTGTTCCCTTGCAGTACGTGTTTGCATTGCTGACGAACCGATTGATGTTGTCAGGGTCGGCCGGGTCGTACTCGGGAATATCACCGCGAAGCGAGTCACAGTTGTTTCTCTTGATTACGTAGCTGGAGACGTCGTCGGGTACAGCGCTGCGACGCTCGGCTGCGGAGGCGGTCTGCGGTTGAGTCAGCAAGACACCAGATAAACAGCATGACAAAACGCGCAGATTGACTCGGCCTCTGAGCGCTATGAGATTTGTTCGCGTATGGCGCCCGCAAGTCAGATCGCGCATGCCCCTGCCTTACACTTCTCACACTCTTCACAAAACGGCGCATTACGCTTGAGCGTGTTGATCTGCGCCGGCGTCAGCACAGCACCCGCCTTATCGGCATCTGCCTGTTTCAGCACGCCCGGCATCAACGGCGCCGCACCCGTGCCGCTCCCCGGTCCACCACCCGAATTGATGTTGATCGCCGGCCCGCTCATGGTCACACCGCCGCCATCGATCTTGATGAAGCTGCCACCGCCGACCAACGTCAGTTCAGCCCCAGCCTCCAGCACGACCTTCATCCCGCTGCTCAGGTGAATTTCCTGCCCAGCGTCGATGAACTGCCCGGTGCCGATCTTGATGTGCTGGTTCACGCCCACGGTCAGGTGGTCGTTGGCCCGTGCTTCGACTTTGCGGTC